>CBFHOT010000086.1:0-9924 GCA_965657465.1 Cyanobacteriota bacterium
GGGCGAGCACGCTCTGGATCGTGTCCACCACCAGCTCGTGCTCCAGCCGGTCTTTGGCGGAGGCCAGCAGCGCCGCGCCATCGGCGACCGGGGCGGTGCCGGCCAGGGCATCGCTGCGCAGCTGCCCCTGACGCACGGTGAGCAGCCGCTCCGGGGAGGCCCCCAGCAGGGCCGAGCCGTGGCGGCGCTGCCAGAGGAAGCGGCAGCTGCCGCCCTGCTGCCGCCGCAGCGGGGCCAGCAGCGCCAGCGGATCGGCGTTGCCGTCGAGCTCCAGCTGCTGCCGCACCGCTCGTACCTCCGCTTCGCTGAGCACCACCGGCAGCCGCTGGCGCGTACGGGCTCGCACCACGCCATCGAGCTCCAGCTCCCGCTCCAGCAGGTTCCTGTAGAGAAAGAGCAGGGCCGCCAGGGCCTGGTTTTGCGTGGAAGCGCTCACCTGTTCGTTCACAGCCAGGTGGCTGAGAAAGGCGTTCACCTCCGTGCTGCCCATCTCCCGGGGATGGCGCATGCCGTGAAAACGCAGAAAGCGCCGCAACCACTGCTCATAGGTCTTCACTGTGCGGCGGGCGTAGTGGCGCGTCTGCAGCAGTTCGCGGTAGCGCTGGATCAGACCGGGGGGCTTGGTTGCGTTGGCCATGGCGACACGTGATGGGCATGAACTACAGAGTTGCCCTTCGCGCTTGCTACGACTGGAGCAGCATCCTGCCGGTGTCACAGCCATGCCCACGCAGGATCTCCATCCCGGCCTCTACGACCACCCGATCAGCGATTCCATCCACCAGGTGTTGGCTGGCCAGCCGGAATCGCTTCACCAGCTCCAGCCCCTCGACCCCGCCGAAGCCCCCCAGCGCCTGGCCCGCTACCTCAGGCAGCTCAGCGAGACCGCTCTGGCTTCACTGCCGGAAGCCCAGCGTCAGCAGCAGCAGCTGGCCCTGGTGAACCAGATCGTGGGCTTGCTCCAGCAGCACAGCTCGGCCATCGACGCGGGAGATCTCCTGCACCCCAGCGCTCGCCTGCTGCAGGAGCTGCGGGCCTCGCCGTTGCTGCCCAACGAGTCTCCGCTGGTTCGGCCGCTGATCCCTCTGGCCGATGGCACCCTGCTGATCAATGCCCCCAGTGAGCCCAGCATCGGCCTGGCCCTGCAGGCCGAATGTCCCTCGGCCGATCGGATTGATCTGCTCTGCGCCTTCATCAAGTGGAGCGGGCTGCGTCTGCTGCAGGAGTCGCTGGCGATGCACCTTGCGGCCGGCCGGCCGTTGCGGGTGCTCACCACCGTCTACATGGGTGCCACCGATCGCAAAGCGCTCGACTGGCTGGTGGCGCGCGGCGCCCAGCTGCGCGTCAGCACCGACACGCGCCGCACCCGCCTCCACGCCAAGGCCTGGCTGTTTCATCGCGCCAGCGGCACCAGCACCGCCTACATCGGCTCCTCGAATCTCTCCTCGGCAGCCCTGCTCGACGGCCTGGAGTGGAACGTGCGCCTGGCGGCGCTAGAAACCCCGGCGATGCTGGCCAAGTTCCAGTCCACCTTTGACGCCTACTGGGAAGAGGGTGAATTCGAGCCTTACAACGCCAGCATCGAAGAGCAGGCTCAACTCGACCATCACCTCGCCCGCGCCCGGGGCGATGACGAGGCCCGTGGCAGCGCCCTGCCGGTGTGGTTCAACCTGCGGCCTTACGCCTACCAGTGCGAGATGCTCGATCAGCTGGCGGCCGAGCGTTCGCTCCACAACCGTTGGCACAACCTGGTGGTGGCGGCCACCGGCACCGGCAAGACCGTGCTCGCCGCCTTCGACGTGGCCCGGCTGCATGCCGACTTTCCCGAGCGCTTCCCCTCGCCCGATCCCCCGCCTTTGCTGCTGATCGCGCATCGCAAGGAGATCCTGCAGCAGGCGCGCGCCACCTTCCGCCAGGTGCTGCGGGATCCCTCCTTCGGCGAGCTCTACGTGGATGGCGAGGTGCCCAGCCAGTGGCGTCATGTGTTTGCCTCCGTGCAGTCGCTGGCCCAGCGCGACCTGGCTGAGATCCCCGCCGATCGCTTCGCGGTGGTGATCGTGGACGAGTTCCACCACGCCGCCGCCGCCAGCTACCGCCGCTGGCTCGATCACCTCCGCCCTGGGCTGCTGCTCGGCCTCACCGCCACCCCCGAGCGCGCCGACGGGCTCGACATCCTCCACTGGTTTGGCGGCCGGATTGCCGCCGAGCTGCGTCTCTGGACTGCGCTCGATCAGGGCCTGCTCGCCCCCTTCCACTACTTCGCCGTGGCCGACGCCACGGACCTCTCCGCCCTGGAATGGCGCCGCGGCGGCTACGTGCCCGCTGAGCTCAGCAGCTTGTACACCGGCGATCACCGCCGCGTGGATCTGATCCTCAGCGAGCTGGAGAAGGCGGTCGCCGAGCCGATGCGGATGCGTGCCCTGGGCTTTTGCGTGAGCGTGGAGCACGCCCAGTTCATGGCTGAGCGCTTCTGCGCCCGCGGCTTTGGCGCCGAGGCCCTCGATGCCTCCAGCCCCGCCGACGTCCGCCAGGCCGCCCTGCGCCGCCTCCACACCGGCGAGCTGCAGATCCTCTTCGCGGTGGATCTCTTCAACGAAGGGCTCGACATCCCCGCGATCGACACCGTGCTGCTGCTGCGACCCACCGAGAGCGCGGTGGTGTTCCTGCAGCAGCTGGGCCGGGGGCTGCGGCTGTCGCCGGAAACCGGCAAGAGCTGCCTCACCGTGCTCGACTTCATCGGCCAGCAGCACCGCCGCTTCCGCTTCGATCTGCGCTACCGCGCCTTGCTCGGCTGCAGCCGCCGTCAGCTGCAGGAGCAGCTGGAACAGGGCTTTCCGTTTCTGCCGCCCGGCTGCCGGCTGGTGCTCGATCGCGTGGCCAGCGAGCGGGTGTTGGCCAATCTGCGCCAGTGCTTTCCCAACCGTCGCCCGCAGCTGCTGCAGGAGCTGCGATCCCTCGCCGCGGAGGGGGGCATCACACCCGCCAGCGGCCTGGCCGCGTGGCTCGACGCCCTGGCCATGGACCCAGCGGAGTTCTACGGAATCCGGGGGGCTTCGTTCTCCGCCCTGCGGCGCGAGCTCGGCTGGCTAACGGCACCGCCGCACCCGGAGGAAGAGCGCCTCACGCGAGCCATTGGCTTCGGCCTGCTCCATGGCGACGATCCCGATCGCCTGCGCGCTCTCGCGACCGCCCTGAGCGCTCCCGCCCCGCCGGAGCTGCAGGCCCTGGGCGAGCGCGAGCGGCGCCAGTGGCTGATGCTCACCGCCCAGCTGTTTGGCACGGGTCGTCAGTGGCGTCCGCTGCCCGAGGCCCTGGCCGTGCTCTGGCAGGCCACCGCTTGGCGCGACGAACTGCGCCAGCTGCTGCAGCTGCTGGCCGGCCGCGCCGACCACCGCCTGCATGCCTTGCCCTGGGCGCTGCCGGTGCCGCTGCGGGTGCACGGCCGTTACAGCCGCGCTGAAATCGAGGCCGCCTTCGGCGTGCTCAACGATCACGCCCCCTGGATCCACCGCGAAGGCGTGCTCTGGCACGAACCCAGCCAGTGCGATCTGCTGTTCATCACCCTGAGGAAGAGCGAAGCCCTCTTCTCCCCTTCCACCCGCTACCGCGACCTGGCCCTCGGGCCGTCGCTGTTCCACTGGGAGAGCCAGAGCACCACCACCGCTGCCTCGCCCACGGGGCAGCGCTACATCCACCACGCGGAGCGCGGCTCGCGGGTGCTGCTGTTTGTGCGCGAGCAGCGCAAGCAGGGCGCAGTCACCGAGCCGTTCGTGTGCCTGGGGTTCGCCCGGTATGAGAGCCATGAGGGCGAGCGGCCGATGGCGATTCGGTGGCGGCTGGAGCGGCAGATTCCGGCGGCGTGGCTTCCGGTGATGGGGTTGGCGGTTTAGCGTCGGATCAACTCCCTAAGCGCACGACAGGCCTGGAGCGCCCATGCGTCTCGCCGAGCTGCAGCAACTGGCCCCCCAGCTCCATGAGCTGCTCGCCCGCCATGGTGCGAGCAATCTGGCGGTGTTCGGCTCCGTGGCGCGTGATCAGGCCACGCCCGCCAGCGATGTGGATCTGCTCGTAGACCTTCCTGCCGGCGCCAGCCTGTTTGACCGTGTCGAGCTGAAATCGGCTCTGGAGGATCTGCTGCTCACCCGGGTGGATCTGATCCGCCGCCGCAACCTCAAGCCCGAACTCAAAGCCACGGTGGAAGCCGAAGCCATCTCCTTGTGATGGACCAGAGAGATCGGCAGGCTCTGGTCGATATCCGAGGGGTGCTGTTCCGCCGTCTTCACCCCGATTTGCCCTGGCGGGCCATGGCAGGCATGCGCGATGTTCTGATTCACGCCTATGATCAAGTTGATCTCGAAGAGGTCTGGGTGGCCTATCAGCGCTTTGTGGAGATCCGTCGCCAGATTGACGGCATCCTCAATTACAGCTGAGGACGCCAGCCACCGCGAAGGCGTGCTCGCTCACTAGCCCAGCGACACACACCTGCTGTTCATCACCCTGCGCAACAGCGATGCCTTCTTGTCCCCCACCGGCCAGCGGGCCATCCATCACGAGGCGGGCGGCTCACGGGTGCTGCCGTACCGCTGCGCGGAAGCCTTCGGCTACGTTCGCGAGCAGCGCCGAGTCGACGGTCGGCCCGGCGGTGTTACCGAGCCTTTCCGCTGTCTGGGCTTTGCCACCTACGAGAGCCATGAGGGCGCGCGGATTTGGTCAGTTGCAGGGCAACCGCCGTGAAAAGGCCCTCGTCAACATCCGCAAAGCCACTCCCTCTGGCTGGAGGTGGAAGCCCAGGAGGCACCCGAGAATCGGTGCAGCTCCAGCCCCCAGCACCATGGCCAGCGGCATCACGGTCACGTCCCATCCGGATTCAGCCTTGCTGGAGCGCCTGGGCGTGAGCAGCTGGCCCACCTGGGGGTGTGAGGCGAGCACCTTCCCCTGGACCTACGACGAGCAGGAGACCTGCCTGCTGCTGGAGGGGGACGTGACCGTCACCCCCGATGGCGGCGAGCCGGTGCGCTTCGGGGCCGGCGATCTGGTGGTGTTCGCGGCCGGGCTGAGCTGCACCTGGCAGGTGCATGCTCCGGTGCGCAAGCACTACCGCTTCGGTTGATGGCCCCGCAGCGATGACCCGCGAATCCACCCCGGCGATGGTGCGCCACATCGGCCGCGAACTGGCCGAGATCGAGCGCGCCATCGCCCGCTGCCGCGGTGATCGCCGGGCCGAGCCCCTGCTCACCGGCACCTGGATGGCCCACCTGCTGATCAGCAGCAAGGCGCTGCTGCACAACCTGCTGATCGACACCGCCCGCCGGCCGCCACGGCTGTAGCGGTTTAGCGTCAGACGTGGACCTGCCTTTGGAAACACTGCCGGTCATGACCGTGAGTTCCGAAAACGTGAGTTCCGAAACCCTGATCCACCAGTTGCGCGAACAGGTGCCCGTTTGCAGTGAGCAGTTCGGTGTGCGCAGCTTGCGCATCTTTGGTTCCTGGGCACGTGGAACGGCCACAGTGAGCAGCGATGTGGATCTCCTGGTGGCCTTCGATGGCCCCGTCACGGCCAGGCGTTTTTATGGCCTCCAGCTGTTTCTGGAAGACCTGCTGCATCGTCCCGTTGATCTGGTCACAGAACGGTCACTCCGGCAGGAGCTCCGATCAACGGTGGAAGCCGATGCCATCACCCTCTGAAAGTGCATCGAAGCGCGACTGGCGTTTGTACGCGCAGGACATGGATCGCTTCGCTCGTCGCGCTATGGGCTACTGCGCGGATCTAGATCGAAATCAGTTCGAGACCAATCAGCTGATGCAGGATGCCGTTCTGCGCAACATTGAGTTGATCGGTGAGGCGGCCACGCGTATCCCGGATGACGTGCGGCTCGCCCATCCGGAGATCGCCTGGCGGCAGATCATTGCGATGCGTAATCAGCTGATCCACGCCTACCTCGGGGTTGACCTTGATGTCGTCTGGGATGTCGTGCAGGTGGAATTGCCTCTGCTGATTCAACAGCTGAGGCCCTTGATGGGCTGAAGGCGAAAGGAACAGGTTCTGTTCGATCGCCTCCCGGTTCACACCAGCGCACGCGCCTCCAGCAGCCAGATGGCGATCTCCACGCTCTGGTCGATGCGGGTGTTGAAGGGGGCCTCGGCCAGCCAGCTGCCGTCGGCGTTCTGGCTCTGCAGCAGCTGCTGCACGATCGCCGTGCTCAGCGCCTGCGGCGCGGCGGCTCCTGTGAGTGCTGCCAGTTCGGCGCAGCCCCAGGCCACCTTGTGGGCGAAGGGTTCGGCCACCAGCTGTGGCCCGCACGCTTCGGCGAAGGCGGCATAGCCCCGGGCCGTGGCCAGGGCTGACGCCTCGCCGGTGGCCTGATGCAGGCGGCAGAGGAACGCCATCGGATACCCGATGAAGAACCAGGCCTGCCCAGGCTCCCGGGCCGCCACTCGGTGCAACAGGCGGGCCTCCTGCGGATAGCGGGTCTGCAGCTGCCCGTCGGGGCTCATCCGCAGATAGAAGCTGTCGGCGGGAGAGGGCTGCTGGTCCAGGAAGCGCTGCAGCGTGCGGCCGGCGCCGCGGGCGCGTTCCAGATCGCCGAAATGGAGCGCCGCCAGGCCGAGATGGGCGCAGGTGAGCAGCTCCAGGATCGCCCCCTGCCCTGTGCCGCAGGGTTCCAGGCAGAAGCCGCCTGGCGTCTCCAGCCAGAAGTTCTGCAGCCAGCGCCAGGCGGGCAGGCTGAGATCGAAGCGGCCGATCCGTTGGGCCACCATCGCGATCCAGCCGGTCATGTAGGCCGGATAGGCGGCGAGCACCGGATCGGCCGTGCGCAGTTCCGGCCGGCTGAGGAAGTCGCCGTTGGCCTGCTGGAAGCGGGCCGCGATCCGATCGAGCAGCTGCCGCGCCTCGCGGGGCCTGCCGGCCAGCTGCAGCAGAGCGGGCGCCTTGTAGTGGGCTGCCAGGTCGTCCCCCAGGCCGGTCTCGCTGTGGAGCTGTGCCAAGAGCCACTCCAGCGTGCGCTCCGCCGCCCCTTGGCAGGCCTGTCTCAGCGCTGCATCCATGCCGTTGGCCCCCTGCTGCACGCGCTGCTGCCGTCAGCTTGCCGAGATCTGCGGTGAATGCCCTGGCTAGACAACCAGCAGGGCCTCACCTGGCAGCCATGAACCTCGATCCGGCGGCATGCAGCATCGCTGAACTCCAGGCTGCCTACACCCAGGGAGACAGCACGGCCCTGGAGGTGTGCCGTGCCTGCCTGGCGCGCATCGCGGCGATCGATGCCGCTGGGCCAACCCTGCGCGCCGTGATCGAGCTCAATCCCGACGCCGAGGCGATCGCAGCGGCCCTGGATCAGGAACGTCAGCAGCGCGGTGCGCGCGGGCCGCTGCACGGCGTTCCGGTGCTGGTGAAGGACAGCCTCGACACAGCTGATCGCATGCAGACCACGGCGGGGTCCCTTGCGCTGGTGGGCAACATCGCGACCAGGGATGCCGCCGTGGTGGCCAGCCTGCGCAGCGCCGGGGCCGTGTTGCTCGGCAAAACCAACATGAGCGAATGGGGCTACATGCGCTCCACTCGTGCCTGCAGCGGCTGGAGCAGCCGCGGCGGCCAGGTGCGCAACCCCTACGTGCTCGACCGCAGTCCGCTGGGCTCCAGCTCCGGCTCGGCCGTGGCGGTGGCGGCGGGGCTCTGCGTGGCGGCGATCGGAGCCGAAGTGGATGGCTCGATCGTGCGGCCTGCCTCCAGCAACGTCGTGGTGGGTCTCAAGCCCACCGTGGGACTGATCAGCCGGGCCGGGGGAATCGGTGTGGCGGCCCCGCAGGACACGGCCGGCCCAATGGCCCGCAGCGTCGCTGATGTGGCGCTGCTGCTGAACGTGCTGGCCGGTTGCGACCCGGACGATCCCGCCACCGCCGAAGCTCAGCGCCCGCCCGACTACGCCGCTTTTCTCGATCCGGCGGCTCTCCAGGGCGCTCGCCTGGGGGTGGCGCGGGAGTGCTTCGGCCAGCACGAGGGCACCGATGCGGTGATTGAGGCGGCGATCGCGCAGCTCCAGGCCCTGGGCGCCGAGATCATCGATCCAGTGCGCGCCAGTGCGCTGCCGTTCTTCGGCGAGCTCGAGCTGGAGCTGTTCCGCTATGGCCTCAAGGACAGCCTCAACCGCTATCTGCAGAGCCATCCGCTGGCGCCGGTGCGCTCGCTGGAGGAGCTGATCCGCTTCAACCGCGACCATGCCGCCGCGGTGATGCCCTATTTCCAGCAGGAGTTCCTGGAGCAGGCGCAGACCCGGGGTGGCATCGACGAGCCGGCCTGCCAGGCGGTGATGGCGGAGCTGCGCCGGCTGAGCCGCACCGATGGCATCGATCGGGCCCTGCGCGAGCACCGGCTCGACGCCCTGATCGCCCCCACCGAGGGCTCGCCGCCCTTCGTGATCGATCCGCTGGTGGGTGATCACATCCTTCCCGGAGGCTGCTCCACGCCCCCCGCCGTGGCCGGTTACCCCCACATCTCCGTGCCCGCTGGCTTCGTGCACGGTCTGCCGGTGGGGCTGTCGTTCTTTGCCGGTCCCTGGCAGGAGGGCAAGCTGCTCGGCTACGCCTTCGCCTTCGAGCAGGCCACCCGGCACCGGCAACCGCCGGGCTTTCTGCCCACCCTCCCGGCCGCCTGATCTCAGCGGGGATCCTTGTAGGCCACCACAGCGCTGGAGGGTCCATCCAATGGAATCCGCTCGAAGCGGTTGAAGCCGGCGGATCTGCACCACTGCTCATAATCAGCTGCGGTGAAATCAAAGGCATCGCCGAACTCGATCAGCATCATCAGCGACATGAACAGCCCGAAGGTGTTGTGGCGGCGGGCATCGTCGATGAAGGCCTCGATCGCGATCAGCGCCCCCCCTGCCGGCAGCGCCTCATAAGCCCGGCGGATCAGGGCCTGTTTCCGCTCCAGGTTCCAGTCATGCAGGATCATTCCCATCGTGATCAGTTGCGCTGGAGGCCAGGGATCCTCAAAGAAATCGCCGCTCACGGCGCGGATCCGCCCCCCCAGGCCGGCGGCTTGGATCCGGCGCGCGGCGATCGGCGTGACGGGCGGCAGATCGAAGCTCACGCAGCGGAGGGCTGGGTGCACGGCGGCCACTTCCCGGCACAGCAGTGCATCCGCTCCACCGATGTCGGTCAGCGTTGCGTAGTCGCCAAAAGGAAAGGCCCGCGCCAGGGCTCGGACATTGCGCAGCGAGGAGCCGTTCATGGCATTCATGAACGCCTCCAGCTGTTGCGGATCGGCGTACATCGCCTGAAAGAACGGAGCTCCCGCATGCTTGGCCTCGTTCTGCGGCAGGCCGGTGCGCAGGGCCTCGCTGAGGTCGGCCCAGAAGCGGTAATCGCGCAGCTCCCAGATCTCCGCCAGCCCGCCGATGTACTCCGGCTGGCTGCGATCCAGAAAGCGTGCGGTGGCTGGCGTATTGCCGTAGAGCGCCTCCGGCCCGTCGCCATCGCGGGCGAGCATCTCCACCGACACCAGCAGATCGAGGAAGTCGCGCGCTGGTCGGGTCTGCAGTCCGAAGCTGGCGGCGATCGCATCGCACGTCATCGGCCCTGCCGCCAGCCGCGTGTGCAGCCCAAGGCCCACCGCCGTGAGCAGCGCCTTGGAAACGCCGTAGCCGCTGGCGATGGCCAGGATGGCCGAAGGATCAGGCTCGCTCACGGGCACGTAGGGGAGACGCCACGTCAGGCCTGCTGAGTGGTGATCGCGTCCCTTCACCGTATCCACGGCAGCCCGGGGCGGCACCCCCGCTGCACCGTGTCCTCGCCGATCACGGCAGCGGCGCTTCGGCAGCGGCATCACAGCTCTGGAGTCAGCCCAGAGCACTCACCTCCAACTGCCAGATGGCGATCACCTCGCTCAGCGCCCGCGGGGCTGACTCCCCCGACGGATGCCCCGGCAGG
>CBFHOT010000087.1:0-9759 GCA_965657465.1 Cyanobacteriota bacterium
GAGGCCTATGCCGCCTGGCTGGAGCAGCAGGCGGCGCCTACGGCTCCTGCCCCGGAGGCGGAGGCGCAGCCGGGGATGCCGCTGGATGAGCGGCTGATGGTGGGGCTGCGGCGGCGGGAGGGCGTGCGTTTGCCGCAGCTGCTGGCCCAGGCTGCTGGGGCGGCTGGCCCCGTGCCTGGGGCCCTCGCCGAGCTGCGCCAGCGGCTGCAGCCCTGGCTGGAGCGGGGCCTGCTGCTGGAGGAGGGCGAGCGCTGGCGGCTCCGCGATCCCGAGGGCCTGGCCCTCAGCAATGGGGTGTTGCGGGAGCTGCTGGCCTGGTGGGAGCGCTGGGATGGCTCTGGCTGGCGATCCAGCCCCGCAGGGCCTCCACCGCCAGCTGCCGGCCCGCCAGCAGCGGCGGACTGAACGGCGGTTGCTGCGGCGTCAGCCCCAGTAGGTCGGCGGTGACCCGCACCTGACCATCACAGCCCTCGCCGGCGCCGATGCCGATCACCGGAATCGCCAGCCGGCTCTGGATGGCGGCCGCCAGGTCGCCGGGCACATGCTCCAGCACCAGCGCGAAGCAGCCGGCCTGCTCCAGCTCCACGGCCTGGCGCTGCATCCGTTCCCGGGCGGCGGCATCGCCCCCCTGGCGTCGGTAGCCGAGGCGATGCACCGACTGGGGCGTGAGGCCGAGATGCCCCATCACCGGGATGCCGGTGCGCACCATCCGATCGATCACCGCCAGCGTCTCCGGCTCGGCTCCCTCCAGCTTCACCGCCGCAGCCGGCGTTTCCTTGAGCACCCGGCCGGCGGCGGCGATCGCCTCGGCGGCGCTGCACTGGTAGCTGAGGAAGGGCAGATCACAGATCAGCAGCGGCTCCTGGCCAGGACTGCAGACGCTGGCGATGCCGCGGCTGCTGGCGCGGCAGTGCTGCAGCATCTCCTCCAGCGTCACCGGCAGGGTGGTGGCATGGCCCAGCACCACCATCGCCAGGGAATCGCCCACCAGCACCGCGTCGGCGCCGGCCTCCGCCACCACGGCTCCCGAGAGGGCGTCCCAGGCGGTGAGCACGCTGATCGGCAGGCCGGCCTGTTTGCGGCGGGCCAGGTCGGCGGGGCGCAGGGGCACGGCGCGCAGGGCGGCAGAGGCTATTGCTAGCATCACAAACGACTCGGACCCACGCGGCCCTGACGCCTAAATCTGGTCAGGACCGGAAGGGAGCAGCCACACGGGATGCTCAGTGCAGGCGTGGATTCCGGGTCACCCCTTTCAAGGTCAGCCCCTGAGCTCTGGTTGAGCCAGCTCGAGCTCAATCTCCATGATGATCTCGCTGCTGACCGCGGTATTGGCGTTGATCCTCTGCCAGGTCGTCTCTGGTTCAGTTGTTCTGATCAGGCGCGAAGCGCGAGCGCCATGGTGGCGGCATCGGCTGGCCGCTTCGCGCCAGCCTGCAGCATCGCCTCCTGGGCTAGGCGGCCGGTTGTGAGGCTGCCAGCCGTGTGCCGTTCTGGCCGGATGGAGCTGCGGCGCTCCGCCTTGGTGGATCAACCGCAGGACACCAGCCGCTTACAACCAGCCCCGCGATACCGATGGCTCACGGGGAGCGGCGATGGCAGGCAGGCCGCGCAGGCTCAGTTGTCGCTCTGGGCCTGACGGTTGAGCAGGAAGGGGGGAATCTTGGCGCCGCGCTCGTCCTCGCTGGGGCTGGGGCTCGGGCTGCTGCCGCTGCTCGGCTTGCTGGGCTGGAAGGCGCTGCCATCGGCGAAGCTCACCTTCGGGCGCTCCTGGCGGTAGAGCGAACCGGTGTCAAAGCCGGTGGCGATCACGGTCACGTGGATCTCGCCCTCCAGGGCCTCATCCACCACCGCGCCCACAATGATGTTGGCGTCGGGATCCACCACCTCATAGATCGCCTCAGACGCGGTGGTCATGTCCTCGAGGGTCATGTCCTTGCCGCCGCTGATGTTGATCACCACGCCCTTGGCGCCGTCGATGCGCGCCGATTCCAGCAGCGGGCTGGTCATCGCCGCCTGGGCGGCTTCGCTGGCCCGGCTGCGGCCGGAGCCCACGCCGATGCCCAGCAGCGCCGTGCCGGCCTCCGACATCACCGAGCGCACGTCAGCGAAGTCGACGTTGACCAGGCCGGGGCGGGTGATGATGTCGCTGATGCCCTTGACGCCCATGCGCAGCACGTCATCGGCGGCGCGGAAGGCCTCGTTCAGCGGTGCGCCGGCGATGGCATCGCGCAGGCGGTCGTTGGGGATCACGATCAGGGTGTCCACATGCTCCGCCAGGCGGGCGATGCCCTCCTCGGCCTGGCGCAGGCGCTTGCGGCCCTCAAAGCCGAAGGGTTTGGTGACGATGCCGACGGTGAGCGCCCCCACCTCCTTGGCCACCTCCGCCAGGATCGGGGCCGCGCCAGTGCCGGTGCCACCGCCCATGCCGGCGGCGATGAACACCAGATCGGCGCCCTGCAGGGACTGCTGCAGCTCGTTGCGGGATTCTTCGGCGGCTTTCTGGCCGATCACCGGGTTGCCGCCGGCACCGAGGCCGCGGGTCAGTTTCTGGCCCAGTTGGGTGCGGTTCTGGGCGGCCGATTGCAGCAGGGCCTGCGCGTCGGTGTTGAGCACGCGGTAGCCCACCCCCAGCAGGTCGGAGGCGATCATTCGGTTGACGGCATTGCTGCCACCGCCACCGACACCGATCACCTCGATCCGAGCGGATTGGCTGGGGATGATGCCATTGCTCTGATGGGCGGTCTGGATCGGGCTCTCGGTCATGGGAAGGGTGTGCAGCGCGGCACCGTTGGCAGTGGGGCCTTCAGTGCCCATGACGCAAGCTCCGATTGGTCAGCGCCTGCATTATGCGACCGAAACAGCCTTGTGCTGGGCGTGAGTCTCTCACGTTTTCGTGTTTCCCCACAGTGACGCCGATGGCCCTCGCTTTTTAACGCTTTCGCGCTCAGGCGGGTCTGCGTCGGCTGGCCTGGCCGTCGCTTCTGGCGGTGGCTCCTGGGGTTCAGCTGGGCTTGCTGCCCGGCTGCATCACCAGCTCCGGTTGATCCGGATCGGTGAGGTCGATCTGCTGCAGCTTCCGGCCCCGCAGCTGCCCCGGCAGCGTCTGCACCAGGTGCTGCAGCACCTGCAGGCGATGGTCCAGCTGGGCGTCGCTCGGGCCCAGCCGCACCGGCCCGAGGCGGGCGCTGCTGATCCAGAGGCTGCCCCCGGGATCGAAGCGGATCTGGCGCAGGTCCTCGGCCAGGGCGTCGCTGTGGTCGAGCACCTGGGTGAGGGCGGCGCGGTGGCGGGGCTGCCAGCCGCGCACCAGCAGCCGGTCGGAATGCTTGGTGCGCAGCCCCTGACCCTGACGGGCGCTCATCCAGTTGCCCAGGCGATCGATGTAGCCCAGCTCCGGTCCCTTCGGCCCGCGCCGCTCCGCCCGCGCCACCGGTTCGCGGTCGACCACCTCCACCCGCAGCCGTGGCGGGGCCATCAGTCGGGTCACCTGCACCGTCTCGATCGGCAGGCTGCTGGTCAGTTCCGTGGCGATCTGGCGCGGCTCCAGCACCAGCAGCGGCTGGGGGAAGGTGAGGCCGGCAGCCCGGATCACCTGCTCGGCCGTCACCTGGCGGCTGCCCACCACCTCCACCTGCTTGGCGTCGGTGAGCATCCAGCCCTGGCGCAGCAGGCCGTAGCCGAGGCCGCCGGCAACGCCCAGCAGCAGCAGCATGCGCCAGCCGTTGCGCAGGCGCTCACGCCGCTTCTGCTGCCGCAGCTGGCGGCGGCGCTCGGCGCCGGGGGGCAGGGGACGGGCCTGACTGGCAGTGCTCACAGTTCGCAGCGGGAGCGGGACATCAGTTCATCCATCCAGCGGCGTGCGCGCTCGGCGTCGGCGAAGGGCAGATCCTTCTGGTCGCCGCCCCCCACCAGGCGCAGCCGGCAGCTGCCCTGGGCCTCCTCGGTGAGCGGCGCCTCGCCGGAGCGCAGGGCCAGCAGCTCCACCAGTTCCAGCTGTTTGATCACGAACTCACCCTCCTGGCGCAGCTGGCCGGCCTCGAAGGTGCTCCAGCTGAGCACGCCATCCACCAGCCGGGCGGCGCCGCAGCCATCCAGCTTGGCCAGCTCCGCCCCCTCCGCCCATTCGCGGAACAGACGCTGCCGGCGCCGCTCCAGCCAGCCCAGGGCGGTGAGCAGCACGAACACCAGCAGCAGCGGCAGCCACAGCAGACCGTGACTCATGGCTGGGAACCTCCGGCGGTCTGGGGCGCCCGCCATTCTCTCGCCGATTCCACCAGCTCGTGCACGAGATCGGCAAGGGGCAGGCCGCTGGCCGCCCACAGCATCGGATACATGCTCTGGCTGGTGAAGCCGGGCAGGGTGTTGATCTCATTCAGCCAGAGTTCACCGCTGGCCTCGCCGTAGAAGAAATCCACCCGCGCCAGGCCGCTGGCGCCCACCGCCGCGCAGGCCTCGATCGCCATGCGCCGCGCCGCCTCGGCCACCGCCGCCGGCACCACCGCCGGGATCACCGTGTGGCTGCGGCCCTCGCTGTATTTGGTGTCGTAGTCGTACCAGTCGGCGTCGAAGCAGATCTCACCCAGCACCGATGCCTCGAGCGGCCGGCCGTTGCCGCCCCGCACGGCGCACTCCAGCTCGCGGGCGCTCACCCCCTGCTCCACCACCAGCCGGGGATCGAGGGCGGCAGCGGCCCGCAGGCCGGCCAGCAGCTCACTGCGGCCGCTGGCCTTGCTGATGCCCACCGAGGAGCCGAGGTTGGCCGGTTTGACGAAGCAGGGATAGCCGAGCTGCGCCTCCAGCCGGTCCAGCAGCGCCTCGCCATCGGCCTCCAGCTCCGCCGCCTGCACGCAGGCATAGGGCACCTGGGGCAGTCCGGCGGCGGCGAAGGCGGCCTTCATCGCCTGCTTGTCCATGCCCACCGCCGAGCCGAGCACCCCTGAGCCCACGAAGGGCACCTGCATCAGGGTGAACAGACCCTGGATCGTGCCGTCCTCACCGTTGGGGCCGTGCAGCACCGGAAACCACACCTCCATCTCCAGGGCTCCTGCCGGAAAGCCGCGAAAGCCGGCCCCGCCGCCGGCCTGCAGCTGGGCCTGGCTGGCGGGTGTGCCCTGGGCCAGCACCGCCGCCGCCAGCTCCGGGCCCCACCAGCGGCCCTGCGGATCGATGTAGAAGCAGCTCAGCGCATAGCGGTCGGCGTTGGCGCCCTCGCTCAGGGCCCGGGCCACGGTGGCCGCCGAGCGGATCGAGACGGCGTGTTCGCCCGACGCCCCCCCGAAGATCAGGCCGACGCGAACGGGGGGGGTGCTCATCCAGCGCTGCGGCCAGGGAGGCTGGCCGGGAAGGTCAGGCCAGTTTGCCGCTCAGGGAGAAGGCGCGCACCTCCTCGATCCGCACCGTCACCAGTTCGCCCGGCTGGATGGCGCTGCCATCGGCCCGCTGCCCGGGGAAGAAGGTGAGCCGGTTGGTGCGGGTGCGGCCCATCACCTGGCTGGCGTCCTTGGGATTGACCCCTTCCACCAGGATCTCCTCGAGGCGGCCGGCGTAGCGGGCGCTGCGCTCCTTGGCCTTGGTCTCCACCAGGGCGTTGATCTCGCGCAGGCGCTCCACCTTCACCTCCTCGCTGAGCTGATCGGGCCAGTCGGCGGCGGGGGTGTTGGGCCGCGGCGAGTAGGCGGCGGTGTTCACCTGATCGAAGCCGATCTCCTCGATCAGAGCGAGGGTGCGGCGGTATTGCGCGTCGGTTTCACCGGGGAAGGCCACGATCACATCGGCGCTGATCGAGGCATCGGGCATGCGCTCGCGGATGCGCTCGATGATGCGGCGGTAGCGATCGATGGTGTAGCCGCGGGCCATCGCCTTGAGCACGTCGTCGTCGCCGCTCTGGAAGGGGATGTGGAAGTGCTCGCACACCTTCTCCAGATCGGCGCAGGCCTCGATCAGGCGCTCGGTGAAGTAGCGCGGGTGGCTGGTGGCGAAGCGGATCCGCTCGATGCCGCGCACATTGTGCACCTGGTGCAGCAGGTCGGTGAGGGTGTGCTGGCGGCGCCCCTCGGGGGTGATGCCGGGCAGATCGCGGCCATAGGCATCGATGTTCTGGCCCAGCAGGGTGATCTCCTTGTATCCCTGGGCCGCCAGCCCTTCCATCTCCAGCTTGATCGCCTCCGGCAGGCGCGACTGCTCGCGGCCCCGCACCGAGGGCACCACGCAGTAGGTGCAGCGCTCGTTGCAGCCGTAGATCACGTTTACCCAGCCGCAGATCGTGCTGTCGCGGCGGGCGGTGGTGATGTCTTCGAGGATGTGGTGCTCGCCGGTGGCCACCACCTGCTGGCCCTGCTCCACCTGTGCCAGCAGCACATCGAGGCGGTTGGCGTGCTGGGGGCCCATCACCAGATCCAGCTCCGGCACCCGCCGCAGCAGCGATTCGCCCTCCTGCTGGGCCACACAGCCGGCCACCACCAGGGTGAGGTTGGGGTTGGCGCGTTTGCGCTGCGCCTGGCGGCCCAGATAGCTGTAAACCTTCTGCTCCGCGTTGTCGCGGATCGTGCAGGTGTTGTAGAGCACCAGATCGGCTTCCAGCTCGGCCGGCGCCTCGCGGTAGCCCATCGCTTCCAGGATCCCGGCCATGCGCTCGGAATCCGCCTTGTTCATCTGGCAGCCGAAGGTGGTGATCCAGTAGCTGCCGCGGCCGGGCGTCGCCCCCGCCGTGACGGCCGGGCTTGCACTGGTCGCCGGGTCTGCACCGGTTGCCGGGTCTGCACTGGTCGCTGCCTCTGCAGCTGAGATCCCCGCCGCGGCCGCCGGGGTGTCGAGGGGAGTCGCCGTCATGCTTCCAGTTTCCGGCATGGCCCGCACGACCCGGCGGTGCCAACCTGAGGCCAGCGCCCGCCGGCCATGCGCTGCCGCCTGATCCGCTTCCCGCTCACCAAGGCCGTGCCGCTGGCGATCAGCCGCGGCAGCACCAGCGCCGTGGAGCATCTGCTGGTGGTGATCGAGCACGCCGGCATCACCGGCATCGGTGAAACCGGCGGTTTCGACACCGGCCATCGCGCCTTCAGCACCGCCACCATCGCCGCCGAGCTGGAGGCCCTGGCGCCGCAGCTGGCCCCCCTGGCTCCCGCGCCGCTGCAGGCTCTGGAGCCACTGCTGGAGGGCCTCAGCCCGCCGGCCCGCTGCGGCCTCGATCTGGCGCTGCACGACTGGTGGGGACGCAGCCTGGGGCTGCCGCTGCACCGGCTCTGGAGCCTGGATCCGGGGGCCTGTGTCGCCACCAGCGTCACCCTCGGGCTGGGGGAGCCCGCGGCGGTGCTGGCGCGGCTCGAGCGCTGGTGGGCCCAGCTGCCCGCCACCCGCATCAAGCTCAAGCTGGGCAGCCCCGCTGGCCTCGCCCACGATCTCGCCCTCCTGGAAGTGGTGGTCGCCGCCCTCGAGCAGCGGCGCCAGGCCACCGGCCAGGCCTGCGAGCTGCAGGTGGATGCCAATGGCGGTTGGGATCTGGATGCTGCCAAGGCGATGCTCGAGCCGCTGCAGCAGGCCGGTGTGGTGCTGCTGGAGCTGCCCCTGGCGCCCCAGCCGGACCCGGAGGCCGACACCGCTGGCTTCGCTGCGCTCCATCCCCTCTGCCCGCTGCCGCTGGTGGCCGATGAGAGCTGCTGGGATCTGGCCGATCTGCTGCGGCTCGCCCCCCATGTGGATGGCATCAACATCAAGCTGCTCAAGAGCGGCGGCCTGGCGGAGGCGCTGCTGCTGGCCCGCACGGCCCGGCGCCTCGGCCTGGGGGTGATGCTCGGCTGCTACTCCGATGGCGCCCTGCTCAACGGCGCTGCCGCCCAGTTGCTGCCGCTGGTGCGCTGGCCCGATCTGGACAGCCATCTGAACCTGGTGGATGACCCCTTCACCGGCCTGGCCTGCCGGGGTGATCGGCTGCTGCCGCCCGAGGCGCCGGGGCTGGGGATCCGCGCCACCGCATCCCTGATGGAGTGTTGATGATGCTGACGGCCGATCAGCCGCTGGTGCTGCTGCAGCACGGCGGCCTCAGCGATCTCTCCGGCAAGACCGGCCTGGCGATGCTGCGCTACCGCAGCGGGCCGATCGTGGCGGTGGTCGATCCGGCCCATGCCGGCTGCTCCCTGGAGGCGATCACCGGCATCGCCCGCCCGGTGCCGGTGGTGGCATCGCTGCAGGAGGCGCTGCCCTACGGCCCCGAGGTGGCGGTGGTGGGGCTGGCCCCCTCTGGCGGCCGGCTGGCGCCGGCGGTGCGGGCCGATCTGGCGGCGGCGCTGCGGGCCGGGCTGTCGGTGGCCAGTGGCCTGCACAGCCGCATCGGCGAGGATCCCGAGCTGGCACCGCTGCGGCGCGATCCGGCCTGGATCTGGGACCTGCGCCGCGAGCCGGAAGGGCTGGTGGTGGCGGCGGCCCGGGCGGCGGCGCTGCCCTGCCGGCGCCTGCTGGCGGTGGGCTCCGACATGGCCGTGGGCAAGATGAGCGCCTGCCTGGAGCTGGAGCGCGCGGCCCGGCGGCAGGGGGTGCCGATGCGCTTTGTCGGCACCGGCCAGGCCGGCATCCTGATCAGCGGCGCTGGCGTCGCCCTCGATGCGGTGCGCGTCGATTACGCCGCCGGTGCCGTGGAGGCGGCGGTGCTGGCGGCCGCCGAGGGCCTGGCGGGCGATGGCTGGCTGCTGGTGGAGGGGCAGGGCTCCCTCGCCCATCCCGGCTCCACCGCCACCCTGCCGCTGCTGCGCGGCAGCCAGCCCACCGATCTGCTGCTGGTGCACCGCGCCGGCCAGCGGCACATCAAGGGGTTGCCGCAGCTGCCGCTGCCAACCCTGCCGGAGCTGATCGCGGCGGTGGAGGCCCTGGCGGCCCTGGCCCGGCCCGATGGCCTCCGGCCGCGGGTGCGGGCCGTGGCGCTGAACACGGCCCTGCTGGCGGATCCGGAGGCTGCCGCCGCCTGCGCCGAGGTGCATCAGCGCACCGGCCTGCCCTGCTGCGATCCGGTGCGCTCGGGTGCCGAGCCGCTGCTGGCGGCGCTGCTGGCCCCCTCGCCCGGGGTCTGATGAGCCCGCCATCGCCCAAGCAAAAACCCGGCCAGCGCTGAAGCGATAGCCGGGTGCAGAGTGATGAGGGCGAGCGAGGGGATTCGAACCCCCGAATGGCGGCGCCACAAGCCGCTGCCTTAACCGCTTGGCTACGCCCGCCGCGGTCGGTGCCAATGTACCAACGCACTGCCCCGCCTTCGCGATTTGCCTGCCGCCACCGTTCGCCGGGCCTCCCTTGTCCTTGCGCTGACGGCCGCCACCGCCGCCGGCCTGGCCCTCACCAACCCCGGCCGGCCCGAGTTCGAGCAGTTCGCCGCCGATCAGCTGGTCGATGAGCTGGAGGGCCATGTCTGCCGCGGCGATGTGCTGCCGGCCCTGGTGCGGCTGGCCCTGCGCAACTGCCCCCAGCTGGTGCACGACCAGCGCCGGGCGATCGGCGCCTTCGTGGGCCGCCACACCCAGCGCTGGAATCTGGGCGTGATCAGCGTGTATCGCAGCCGCTTCGGCGGCGACACCCTGCTGGGCTGGACCCTGCCGCGCTTTGAGGCGACGGTGCTGGCGGCGGCCGGTCAGTTTCTGCTGGTGCAGGCGGAGGTGCGCGATCCCGAGCCCCGCCAGCCGGTTCGATGAGTGCCAGCGTTGATCCGCGGCGGGCTCCGTCGCGCCTGCAGCTGCGCCTGCCCCGCAGCCTGCTCGATCCCCGCCTGGCGGCCCTGCCCGT
>CBFHOT010000088.1:0-9588 GCA_965657465.1 Cyanobacteriota bacterium
GCTTTCCTCCAAACGGCAGGAAGAAGTCCTCGAACGAGAGCTGATCACGATGCTCACGTCGGTACATGTGGAAAACTCTGGGCGGCTTTTGGGCGCAAACGAGCCCAATCTCGTACATTTTAGCCGATCAAATTGCTCACAACCATTGCGCCGCAATGGATCTGGCTTTTCTCAGGAGGCCCAAATTAGGGGGCCGCAGGGGCCAGTCCGGAGACGTGGTCTTGGCCTTTCAGCCGCTGGGGAAGAGGCTCAGCCCAAGCCGCAGCAGCCAGTAGCTGAGCAGCGCAAACGCCACCAGTCCCAGCAGCCAGGGCTGCCGGGTCCAGCGCGCCAGCGGTTGCGGCCAGAGCCGCCGTTGGCGCAGCGCCAGCAGGCTCCAGCCGATCAGGCCAGCGGCCAGCACCGGTCCGAAGGCATGCAGCTGTATGGACCCCTCCAGATCTCCCCGCAGCGCCAGCTCGGTGGCGCGGGTGAGGAAGCAGGTGGGGCAGGGGATGCCCGTGAGGGCTCGTAGCGGGCAGGACCAGCCCGGCAGGCCCGGGTGAGCGCCCTTGAGCCAGAGATAGCCCGTCAGGCCGGCTGGCAGCAGGTAGCTGGCGGCTCGAGAGCCCAACAAGCGTTTCAGGCGACCAGGCGTCATGCCTTCAGGTTTACTGGGGCTCGCTCTGCTGCGGGAGAGCAGCAGAGCGAGCGTGTGCCGTTGCAGTCGGGCTCAGGCCAGGGTCAGTGGGCTGTCTGAGCTGGGAACAAAGTCCACGAAATGGACCAACATGTCATTTTTGTTGAAGCCCACTCCGCGTTTGTTCACGGCCAGGAAGCTGCCGCGAATTCCTTGCACCTGGAAGACGGCGGCATCTCGCGGCTTGAAATTGTCGCCAAGCAGCTCATTGATGGCCTTCTTCGAGAGATTGCGAACTGTTCCGTAGGAATTGAAAATCTTTCTCCGCTTGGGATTTTCTCCGATGACGTGTGCTTCGAAGCCCTTGATCTTGATGATGTCGTCGCTTTGGTAGCCGATAATTCTATCGTTTTTGCTCGTCTTTGGGTTGGTCCCGGTGCGAATATTTGGGAAGAGGAAAGTGTCGGGCTTGTTTGTGCCTATCAGGCGGTCGGCCCTGAGAGTGGCTTTGATGATGGAGTCGTCGTCAGTCGAGCCGCCACCGCCTCCGGTTGAGCCCCCGCCACCGCCTCCGGTTGAGCCCCCGCCACCACCGCCTCCGGTTGAGCCACCACCACCGCCGCCGGTTGAGCCGCCACCGCCGCCGCCAGTCGAGCCGCCACCGCCGCCGCCGGTTGAGCCACCGCCCGAAGAGCCCTGCAAGGCTGCAGCCACGGCTGCCTGAACAGCAGGATTGAGTTGCGCGGGATCGTAGGTGCTGCGCCAGAACTCGCCAGCGTAAGTGGCGGGGATAAATAAGGGAACGTTTTCTTTGGAGGCTGCAAAAAGGCTCGGTCTGTTGGGATCCAGGAATTGGCGGTAGGCGATATCATCGCTGGCTGCAACAACGTCGGGCCGAGCGCTGCTCAGGATGACGGAGTTGCTCAGCTGGCTGGGCCGTATCGCGGTGGAGATCCTGTCAACTGTTGAGGTATTGACTGAGTAGGAGCCACTGTCGATGATCAGGTTGTCGTATCTTGGTGTTTCGCCGTAGCCGAGGTTTGAGTTCTGCAGTGAAAGCGAGGCTGCGCTGGATCCCTGTTGGCGCAGAATGCCTGCGATCACTGAGTTGCTGATGCTGGTAGATCCCGAATTGGAAATCAGGTACTCCAGGGTAACTGGTGCTGTCCAGCCAGGTGTTTCAAGTCCCGCTGCGCTATTCCGCCCAAAAACGTTATTGTAGAATGTGAATTCATTGACGCTGCTCGAATTTACTTTGTTGTCTGCTTCCTGGGAAAGGCGTGAGTTGCTGATCGCAAGAGTGCCAACGTTGTTGATGGCGCCAATGGCTCTTTCGGCGCCGCCAAAGCGTGCTCTCTGATCGATAACAAGGGGGCTATTCTTGTCGTAAACTCGGATGTTTGCGTTATCGATTGCCAGGGTGCCCTGATTGTAGGCTAGGCTGTTGCTGTAATTCAGGGCAGGTCCAACGACGACATCCCCTGTCAGGGACAGATTGCCGCCGGCTCGGTTGATAACCTGTGCTTGAGGGATGGATGGATCTCTGCCATTTCCGACGATTGAGGCTGGCCCCAGGAACATTCCGTTGATGGTGAGATTTTCGCTGTTGTCGATCCATACGCCAACATCCGAAAATTGACTTCGATCTTCTCCCGGGGCGAAGGGTGACTCGTAAAAGAAGCTGCCCGCGGAATTGGTTAGGAAGCCGTTGAAGGTAACGTTAATTTGTTGATTGGGATTGAAGTTGTCGATCTTGAATCCAGTCGCAAAAAAGCCGGCGCCGACGGGGTTTTGAGTGACAAGATCAGTTGGTAAGCTGTAGTCGCGAGAGTTTGCGACTGCGTTGACATCGATTATGGTGGCCCGCTGTATGGGCTGGAAGTAGCTCTCACCAGGTTTGCTCTCGAGCTCGAAATTGATGGTGAGATCATGGCGGATTGCGGGCGCATACCCAAACATCATGTCGCGCACGGATCCGGTCGTTCCGATAATCGCGCCGCTGCTCAAGACGACGGATCCGTCAAAAATCTCGTTGGCCGTGGGATCGATCAGATCGGCGATGACGGCTTGCAGTTCATTGGCGTCAAGTTGGGTGTCTGGTGTTGTATCGTACGCATTCAGATTTTTGACGCTTGCGTTGGGAACTTGGCCGCTTCCCGTCGCTTGCAGCGTGATGTCATAGGAGCCGGGCTGGGTGTCTCCAATCGCATTGGCGAGATAGACGGCGTTGTAGAGCTCAAACTCGTTCGAGAAGTAAAGCTTCAGAGGAGTGGCCATGATTAGGATCGGTTGAATGGAAAAACGACTGGTTTGCCAGGCTGTTGGGGGTAGGCCTGAGGTGCTTGCTGCTGCTAGGAGGCTTGTGGAGGGGGAGTATTGGGTGTTTTCCCTGACGGCCTTCTGTTGCTGAGACTCATCGCTGGGAGGTCTTGGAGGTCTGTGGTGGCTAGACCTTCACCCTCGCCAGATGGCGCATGTTTGGGCGGTCTGGACGGTCTTCTGGCTTTTTTGTGGCCCTATGGGGGCTCGTGTGCGGTTGTATGCCGTTGTCTCTATCCCCATCGGCGTGGGCGCTGCCGCTTCTCGGGGGGCAACAAGCATTGGGCAAGTCAAGTATTGTGAGAATATTATAAATATACGTATTCGAGCGCCTATTCAGTCTCTTTGCAGCTTTTCTTCGCTGAAATGTAGTCACAACGCAAGTTCCATCGCCGCGCTCATGTTTCCTTGTGCCAGAGGCGTTGCCGTGTGCGGCTGGGTGACTCTCCGCACCATTGGCGGTAGTCCGCTGCAGTGGCTCCGCAGGCCAGCAGGCCGGAGGCTGCCATCAGGTTGCTAATGCTGCTGGCGGCTTGGTCGCGATCCAGCAGCAGCTGGCGCAGGCGACGCAATCTCAGGCGCTTGGCCTGTGCCATCGGTGTGCATCCCAGCTCCTGCTGGAAACTGGCCTGCAGGGTGCGTGCAGATGTTCCCAGAGCCGCACTGAGCTCCTGCACGCTGAAGCGCTCGCCCAGGTGTTGCTCCATCCACAGGCAGGCTTCGGCCACAGTGGTGCGTCGTCGCAGGGCCGTGATGCGTTCGCGGCGGCCATCCGGCTTGGCGGCGTTGGCCCACTGCTGCAGCGCATCGCTGAGGGCCTCAGCCGCAAAGCAGCGCCCCGGGGTTGGCTGCGCTGCCGCCTTCGCCAGTTGCCGGCCCGCGTTGATCAGGCGCCGTGCGGCGATGCCTTGGTGCAGCAGTGGCGCGTGTTGACTGGCTCCCGTCAGCGTGCTCTCCGGCAGCAGGATCGAGATCCCGGTGATGCTTTCGCTCGTCCATCCCCGCATCACATCGCCGGGGCGGAACAGCAGGCCCATCCCCGGCTCGGCCAGCAGCTCCTGACCATTCACGGTCTCAACGCTCCATCCCTGCAGCGGCAGCCAGAGCAGGCCATGACCGGCTTGCTCCCGCAGCAGCTCCACCTGTCCGCTGCCCTGCAGCAGCAGCACCTTGAATTCCTCAACGGCACCGCTTCGCATCTGAGCCGCAAACGGTGGGGACTGCGGCAGCAGGCGGCTGCGGTGATGCCCCAGGCTTTGGCTCACCATCTGTTCCCACTCGCCGAAGTCGCTGGTGGCCAGCAGGGTCTTCAGGCCAGGGGCTGCACCTGGGGCCAGTGTGTTCATCGCGGCGGGCACGAACGCTGTAGTGGATCCGGTCCGTCCTGTCTGTCAGGGCGGCCGCTCAGCGATCCAGGCTCTTCATTGATTCGGGCTGTTCAGCGATCCACAGATCCCATGATCACGTCGATCGAGCCGAGGATCGCCATGATGTCGGCCACCTTGGCGCCCTTGAGGATGTGGGGCAGGATCTGCAGGTTGTTCTGATCGGCGGCGCGGATCTTGAAGCGCCAGGGGGTCACGTCGTTGTTGCCCTGGATGAACACACCGATCTCGCCCTTGCCGGATTCCAGGCGGGTGTAGAGCTCGCCCTCGGGAATCTTGAAAGTGGGGGCCACCTTCTTGGCCACGTATTGATAGTCGAAGCCGGCGAATTCGCTGCCCTTTCCCTCGGCCATGCGCCGCGCCTCCAGGTTCTCGGTGGGGCCGCCTGGGATCATCTGGCAGGCCTGGCGCAGGATCTTCAGCGATTCGCGCATCTCCTGCACGCGCACGCGGTAGCGCGCGAAGCAGTCGCCCTCCGTCTCCCAGGCCACGGCCCAGTCGAAGTCGTCGTAGCACTCGTAGTGATCCACCTTGCGCAGATCCCAGGGCACGCCCGAGGCGCGCAGCATCGGCCCCGACAGGCTCCAGTTGATCGCCTCCTCGCGGCTGATCGCGCCCAGACCCTCGATCCGCCGGCGGAAGATCGGGTTGTTGGTGATCAGCTTCTCGTATTCATCGATCTTGGGGCCGAACCAGTCGCAGAAGTCGAGGCACTTCTCCAGCCAGCCGTAGGGCAGATCCGCCGCCACGCCGCCGATGCGGAAGTAGTTGTTGTTGATCAGCCGCTGGCCGGTGGCCGCTTCCCACAGGTCGTAGATCATCTCCCGCTCGCGGAAGATGTAGAAGAACGGCGTCTGGGCGCCCACGTCTGCCAGGAAGGGGCCGAGCCAGAGCAGGTGGTTGGCGATGCGGTTGAGCTCCAGCATCAGCACGCGGATGTAGCTGGCGCGCTTGGGCACGGGGATGTCGGCCAGCCGCTCCGGGGCGTTGACCACGATCGCCTCGTAGAACATGCCGGCCGCATAGTCCATGCGGCTCACGTAGGGCACGAACATCACGTTCGTGCGGTTTTCGGCGATCTTCTCCATGCCGCGGTGCAGGTAGCCGATCACCGGCTCGCAATCCACCACGTCTTCGCCGTCGAGGGTCACCACCAGCCGCAGCACCCCGTGCATCGAGGGGTGATGGGGGCCGAAGTTGACCACCATCGGCTCCGTGCGCGTCTCCAGCTGCGTCATGGGGCCGTGGGTCTCGAGCGATGGCGCGATCTTAGGAAGCAAGGGCCCGCGCAACGTCCGTGGCGGCGAAGTCGTCGCCCTTGAACAGCAGCGGTGCCTGCAGGGCCTGGGCCAGGCCGTAGCTGAAGCAGTCGCCCAGGTTGAGCCCCGCCCGGTGGCGGCCCTTGCCGTAGCGGCGCCAGCCCTGCAGGGCCCAGTGCAGCTGCTGTTGGTCAAAGGGCACCAGCTGCACCCGCAGGGCCAGTAGCAGCTCCTCCACCTCCACGGGGGCCACGCCGTGGCGGACGCTTTCGCTGACCAGTCCCAGCTCCAGCCGGGAGGCGACGCTGAGGTGCAGCACGGAGGCCCGTGCCGCGGCATCGAGCAGGGCTTCGGCGTCGCTCTCCTGCAGCAGCATGGCCATCAGGGCCGAGGTGTCGATCACCACCGCGTGGGCCGCCGGGCTCATTGCGGCAGGCCATCCTCGTCGTAGAGGGCGTCCTGCAGCTCCCGGCTGGTGTGGCCCTGCCAGGCGGGCCTGGCGCTGACGCGGGCGCAGATGGCCCGGATCACGGCTTTGCGGGCCTCCAGGGCCTCAGGTCTTTCCGGGCTCGGGCTGCGCTCCAGTTCGGCCCGCAGGGCCTGGCGCACCGCGTCGGTGACGCTGGTGGAGCGTCGCGCCGCCAGTTCCCGGGCCATGGCGTGCACCTCGGGATCCTTGATGTTCATGCCCATGGTGAGCCGGGCTCGCGCTGGGTAGAAAGCCTGCCCAATTCTACCTTGGCTTGGCGGTTCAGGATGGCGGCATGGAGTCTCCCGCCGCTGCGTCTGTTGCCTTCGCCCATGTGCCCGTGCTGGCGGAGGCGGTGCTGCAGGGGTTCAGCCCCCTGGCTGAGCTGCTGGCGGCCCAGCCCGGTGGCGGCGGCACGCTGATCGATTGCACCCTCGGCGGCGGCGGCCACAGCGGGCTGCTGCTGCAGGCCCATCCCGGCTTGCGCGTGGTGGGGCTCGATCAGGACCCGAGCGCCCGCGCCGCCGCCGCCGAGCACCTCAACCCGTTTGCCGATCGGCTGCAGATTGTGGCCACCAACTTCGCCGCCTACACGCCGGCCGCGCCGGTGCTTGGTGTGCTGGCCGATCTGGGCGTCAGCAGCCCCCAGCTGGATGTGGCGGCCCGCGGCTTCAGCTTCCGCCACGACGGCCCCCTCGACATGCGCATGAATCCGCAGGTCGGTGAGACCGCCGCCGCCCTGCTGGAGCGCCTCGAGGAACACGAGCTGGCCGATCTGATCTACGCCTACGGCGAGGAGCGCCTGTCGCGCCGCATCGCCCGCCGCATCAAGCAGGACCTCGCCGCCCAGGGCCCCTACAGCGGCACCGCCGCCCTGGCCTACGCCGTGGCCGGCTGCTATCCGCCCCAGGCCCGCCGCGGCCGCATCCACCCCGCCACCCGCACCTTCCAGGCGCTGCGCATCGCCGTCAACGACGAGCTGGGGGTGCTCGATCGCCTGCTGCAGCAGGCCCCCGACTGGTTGGCGCCGGGCGGGCTGCTGGCGATCATCAGCTTCCATTCCCTCGAGGATCGGCGCGTCAAGACGGCCTTCCTCAGCGATGAGCGCCTGGAGCGGGTGACGCGCAAGGCGATCCAGGCCACCGCCGAGGAGGCCGACGCCAATCCCCGCAGCCGCAGCGCCCGGCTGCGCATCGCCCGCCGCCGGCCCTGATGGCGATCGCTTTGGCTGCCGTTCCGCTGGGCGACGCGCTGCACACGGCCCAGGGCCAGCTGCAGGCGCTCTGGCGGGATCCCGCCACCCTGCAGGCCCTGCTCTGGTGGTTGGCTTTGGCGATTCAGCTGGCGGCGATCCCCGGCACGCTGCTGCCGGTGCTGCCCGGCCTGGCGCTGCTGCCCCTCGGCGCCGGCCTGTGGCTGTGGGTGGTGGGCTGGAGCGCCGGCTGGCCGGCCTTTGCCCTGGCCTGCGGCCTGCTGCTGCTCGGCTGGCTGGCCGATGCCCTGGCGCTGCTGCTGGGGCCGGCGCGGCTGCAGGCCAGCCGCTGGGCCGCCGTGGGTGCCGGCCTGGGGCTGCTGGCCGGCCTGTTCGGCCTGCTGCCGGCCTTGCCCCTGGGCGGCCCGCTGCTCGGTGCCCTGATCGGGCCGCTGCTGGGGGCTTCCCTGGCGGAGCTGCTCACGGGCAAGCCGCCGCTGCGGGCCCTGCAGGTGGGGCTGGCGGTGGTGGCCGGGATGCTGGTGAGCCGCGTTGCCCAGCTGCTGCTGGCGCTGCTGGGGGTGGCCGGTTTCCTCTGGCTCAGCCGGCTGGGGGCGTGAGCAGGCCGGTGCGGTCGTCCGTGCCGAACAGCTGCCGGTAGGCGGCGGTGGCCACGCACAGCGCCACCGGTGCGGCCGCCAGCAGGCCGACGCCGCAGAGCATCAGGCCCAGCAGCAGGATGCCGGTCTGCAGCAGAGCCAGCAGCACCACCCACCACCACTGCGGATCGACGGCCTCGCGTCCCCGCTGCAGGGTGTCGATCGGGCCCGGGCCCTGCAGCAGCGCCACCCAGGGCAGGAAGGTCTGGTTCACCGCCAGGTAGATCAGCACCACCAGGGCGGCGATCGCCGGGATCGCCATCAGCCATTGCTGCAGCTGGGCCAGGCCGATCGCCACCGCCCCGGCCAGCACGATCACCCCCAGGATCAGCAGGCCATACACCAGCTGCCGCACCAGCAGCCGGCCGGCGGCGCCGCCATCCCAGCGGCTGAGGGTGCGCCAGTCGGGGCGCTGGCCCTCCAGGGCGCTCCAGGCGCCGCGGATCAGGCCCACGCTGCCCCAGAGGCTCACCACCACCTGGCCGATCACGCCCACCACCAGGCCGGTGAGCTGCACCGCCAGCGAGGGTTGCAGGGTCTCGGGCAGCTGATCGAGGCTGCTGAGCAGGTTGAACAGCAGGTTCAGGCTGCCGGTGAGCAGCGTGAACAGCACAAACGGCCAGGGGGCGCGGCAGAAGGCCTGCCAGCCCTCGCGCACCGCTTCCAGGATCCGCAGCCGCGGCGGTTCGGCATGGGTGGTGGTCATGGCAGCGGGCGGACGCAGGCGTTGCCCGGAGGGTAGGGGGCGCGGCCGGATCCGCCAGCCATGCCACGGTCGGCGCGCCTCAGCGCCGCAGCTCCCGCAACGCCTCCGCCACCGCCGTGGTCGCCAGCTCGATCTCCTGGGCGCTCGTGTCCCGCCCCAGCCCGAAGCGGATCGAGGCGGCGGCTTCGCGGGGGCTGCGGCCCAGGGCCGCCAGCACATGGGAGGGCGCCCCCTGGCTGCAGGCCGAACCGCTGCTCACGGCGATCCGCTGGCGCAGCCGCCGGTGCAGGGCGCTGCCGTCTACGCCCGCCACGGTCACGTTGAGGTTGTGGGGCAGCCGCAGCGGCCCCGGCGGCGGCCCGTTGAGGCTGATCCCGCCGAGGGTCTCCAGCCCCGCCCAGAGCTGGTTGCGCAGCTCCGCCAGCCGCTGGCCTCGCTCCGCCTGATCGGCCGTGGCCCGCTGCAGCGCCTCCCCCAGCCCCACCACCAGCGGCACCGCCACGCTGCCGGCCCGCCGGCCCCCCTCCTGGTTGCCGCCGTGCAGCTGCGGCGCCAGCGCCACCCCCGGCCGCAGCAGCAGCGCCCCCACTCCCTGGGGGCCGGCGCATTTGTGGCCGCTGATGCTGAGCAGATCCACCCCCAGCTCCGTCATCGCCAGCGGGATCTGGCCTGCGGCCTGGGCGGCGTCCACGTGCAGCAGCACGCCGCGCTGGCGGCAGAGGTGGGCGATCATCGCCAGCGGCTGCAGCACGCCGATCTCGTTGTTGGCGGCCATCACGCTCAGCAGCAGCACCTCGGGGCCGAGGGCCGCCTCCAGCTGGGCCAGATCGAGCTGGCCATCGGCCTGCACCGGCAGCAGCGTCAGCGGGAAGCCGTGGCCCTGCAGGTAGCGCAGCGGATCGAGCACTGCCCGGTGTTCGGTGCACACGCTCACCAGGCCGCGGCGCGGCAGGCCCTGCTGCAGGGCGGCTTCCACCACT
>CBFHOT010000089.1:0-9588 GCA_965657465.1 Cyanobacteriota bacterium
GGCGGCGGTGCAGCAGCGCCTGGGGGAGCATGTGCTGGCGGAGGCGCGCCAGCTGCGGCGGCGGCTGCCGCTGGAGCTGGTGCTGGCCGCCAGCGGCGCCGGTGCGCGGCGGCTGCAGCGCTGGGGAGCACAGTTGGGCTGTGATCGCAGCCTGGCCCAGGGCCCAGGTGGACTGGGCCTGAAGCTGCAGCGCCAGCTGGGACTGGCCCGCCGTCAGGGGGTGCGTCAGCTGGTGATCGTGGGCAGCGACCTGCCGGAGCTGGCCGCCCCCGATCTGGAGGCGGCCTTTGCCGGACTGCAGCGCCAGCCGCTGGTGCTGGGGCCTGCCCATGACGGCGGCTACTGGTTGATCGGTCTGCAGCTGCGCACGCCCCTGCCGCTGCAGCGACTGTTCTGCGGCATCCCCTGGGGCACGGCCGAGGTGCTGGCTGCCACCCGCCAGGCCGCCCACCAGCTGGGGCTGACGCCACTGGAGCTGCCGGCCCGAGCCGACCTCGACCGCCCGGCCGATCTGGCCCGCTGGCGCTGAGCGATGGGTCGGAGCGCCACAGCACAGCCCGGACCGGCGCCCAGCGGGCCGGGTTCAGCTCCTCCCCTGAGTGTGGTGATTCCTGTGCGCGATGAAGCGCGCCATCTGCCGCGGCTGCTGGCCCAGCTGCAGGCGGCACCGCAGCTGGTGCGGGAGGTGCTGGTGGTCGATGGCGGCAGCGTTGATGGCAGCCAGCAGATCACAAGCCTGGCTGGGGCGAGGCTGCTGCGCGGCGGCGGCGGCCGCGGCCGCCAGCTGGCGCTGGGCGTGCAGCAGGCGGAGGCGCCCTGGCTGCTGCTGCTGCATGGTGATGCCGAGCTGCCCACCGGTTGGGTCGAGCGGCTGCAGCGGGCGATCGACACCGGAGTCGGCGCCTGGTATTTCCAGCTGGCGATCGCCGGCCGCCGGCCGGCGCTGCGGCTGGTGGAGTGGGCGGTGCAGCTGCGCAGCCGCTGGCGCCAGCAGCCCGACGGCGATCAGGGGCTGCTGCTGCCGCGGCCGCTGCTGCAGGCGGTGGGCGGCGTGCGGCCTCTGCCCTTGATGGAAGACCTCGATCTGGTGCTGCGGCTGGGCCAGCGCACCCAGCTGCGCAGCCTCGGCCTGCCGCTGCGGGTGAGCGAGCGGCGCTGGCGGCAGCTGGGGATCTGGCGTACGGCGCTGCGCAATCTGCGCCTGCGCCGGGCCTGGCGCCGGGGCGTCAGCGTTGAGCAGCTCGCCCGCTTCTATTACGGCAGCCTCGGGCCTCAGGCGGCGTACCAGAAGACGCAGCGCCGCTGCAGCGGCTCCAGCTGCCAGCCCTGGCCCTCGTAGAACCCCACCACGCCGGGATCGGCGAACAGCGTGACCCGCTCGACCTCCATGGCGCGCAGCTGATCGAGCACGTAGGCCATCAGCGCACGCCCGAGGCCGCCGCCTTGGTAGTGGGGATGCACCGCCACGTCCCAGACCGTGGCCTCCACCACCCCATCACCGGTGCAGCGGGCGAACCCGATCAATTTGGGCAGGCGCGGATCATGGCGCCAGATCGCCACCCGCAGCAGGCTGTGCTCCAGGGCCTTGCGCACGCGCCGCAGCGGCCGGCGGCTCCAGCCCACCGCATCGCAGAGCTGCTCCAGCTCGATCAGATCGATCGCCCGTTCGCAGCTGAGCACCAGCTGCAGCTGGGGATTGGGGCTGTCGCAGAGGCGATGGCGCTCCCCGTACAGGTCGTTGAGCAGCTCAACCGCGGGCACGGCGCCGATCCAAGGAACCGCTTGATCTTGCCTGAGGATGGCCGTGGTGATCACGCCGCCATGGGCTTGGCCTGGCCCCGAACCATGGCACGATCGCCGGTATGACGGTTGCTTCCGCCCCCGATCCCTCGCAGCGGCCCCTGCTGGTGGCCGCCCATGGCTGGCTGCTCTCCGGCCGGCTGTGGCTGCCGCTGCAGCAGCAGCTGGCGCCCCATTGGAACCTGTGGGCGCCGGATCTACCGGGCTTCGGTGATCGGCCGCGGCCGCGCGGGCTGCAGCCGAACCTGGCCAGCTATGGCCGCTGGCTGGCTCACCAGTGCCTGCGGCGGTTGCAGCCGGGTCAGGGCGTCGTGCTGCTGGGCCATTCCCTCGGCGGCAGCATCGTCACCCATGCGGCCTCAGCGCTGGGGAAGCGGTTGCAGGGGGTGGTGCAGATCGCCGCTGGCGGCGGCGTTTATCAGCCGCGCCCGTTCCGCCAGGTGCGCCGCGGCGGCGCCCTGTTCGTGCGCTGGCGGCCGCGCTGGCTCCTGGCGCTGCCGGGCACGGATCGGTTGCGCAGTCCGCTGGTGGCGGAGGAACGGGCGGCGCGGGGGCTGCTCGCCTGCAGCATGCGCCGCAGCGCCGTGGAGCAGCTGCCGCAGCTCACCGCTCGGCTGGCGGTGCCGAGCCTGTGGATCGCCGGCAGCCGCGACACGGTGATGGAACCGCGCTACGTGCGCCATCTCGCCGGCTATGCGCCGCAGCATGAGCTGTCGCTGCTGGAGGGGGTGGGCCATCTGCCGATGCTGGAGCAGCCAGCCGCCCTGGCGCAGGTGCTGGAGCCCTGGCTGGACACGCTGACGGCCCGCGATCAGGTCGATCGAGCCAACCTGGCGGTGCTGGCCCGGGCGAGCGAGGCCGCCTGAGGGCTGCCGCCTGGGGTTCAGAGGGCCGCCAGGCCGCGCTCCTGCAGGTCGGCCAGCTGGGCGTAGAGCCCGCCGGCGGCGCGCAGCTCGCGGTGACTGCCCTGCTCGATCAGGCGGCCGCGGCGCAGCACCAGGATGCGATCAGCCGCCTCCACCGTTGCCAGGCGGTGGGCGATGACGATGGCGGTGCGCTGCTGCAGCAGGCGATCGAGATCGCGCTGCAGGGTGGCTTCGGTGGCGGGATCGAGAAAGGCGGTGGCTTCATCCATCACCAGCACCGAGGGATTGCGCACCGCGACCCGCGCCACCGCCAGCAGTTGCCGTTCGCCAGAGGAGAGGTTGCCGCCGCGCTCCCGCAGCTCGGTGGCCAGGCCCTGGGGCAGGCGGGCCATCAGCGGTTCGAGGCCGAGATCGTTGGTGAGCTGCTGCAGCTCCTCCGGGCTGATCGCGGCATCGAGGCGCAGGTTGTCGGCGACGCTGCCGCTGAACAGGAAGGTGTCCTGCAGCACCACGCCCAGCCGCTGGCGCAGCAGGGCCAGGGGCAGTTCGCGGATGTCGACCCCATCGAGCAGGATCCGGCCCTGCTGGGGTTCATAGAGCCGGCACAGCAGGCGGATGATCGTGGTCTTGCCGGAGCCGGTGGGGCCCACCAGGGCCACGTGCTCGCCAGGGGCGATGCGGAAGCTGAGATCCTCCAGGATCGGTTCGTCGTCCCGGTAGGCGAACGACACGTTCTCGAACACCACCTCGCCGGGCACCAGAGCGGTGGCTGCCGTGGCTGCTGTTGCAGCGGCCATTGCTCTGGCGGTTGGTGTTGAAGCGCTTGCCGAGGCAGTGGCGGCTGCAACGGCAGCTCCAGAGGCTGTGGCCGCCGGATGATCGGCGATCTCGATCGGCTGCTCCAGCAGTTCGCCGATCCGCTCCACCGCCGTCAGGCCGCCCTGGATCTGGGTGAAGCGCTCGGCCAGCTGGCGCAGCGGATCAAACAGCCGCTGCGAATAGAGGATGAAGGTGGTGAGCGTGCCGAGGCCCATGGCACCGGCGGTGACCATCGTGCCGCCGAGGGCGAGCACCGCCGCCACCGCCACCAGCGCCACCCATTCGATGAAGGCGGAGATGGCGCTGTCGTAGAGGATCGTGCCGGTGACGGCGCGGCGGTAGTTGCCGGTGGTGGCGGCGAAGCGGGCGCTGTTCACCCCCTCCCGCCGGAACATCTGCACCACCTCCAGGCCCTGCAGGTTTTCCTGCAGATCGGCATTGAGCTGGCTGAGCTCCTCCCGCACCCGGTAGTTGGCGCGGCGGTAGCGGCGCTGCAGCCAGAGCATGCCGGCCACCACCGGCAACTGGGCGGCGAGCAGCAGCAGGCCAAGACGCCACTCGATCGAGAGCATCGTCACGGCGATCACCAGCAGCGTCACCAGATCGGCCAGCACCCCCACGGCACCGCTGCCGAACACCTCCGCCAGGGCGTCGACATCGCTGGTGAGCCGGGTCAGCAGCTTGCCCACCGGCGTGCGGTCGTGGAAGCGCAGCGACAGCGCCAGGGCGTGGGCGAACAGGTCGTGGCGGATGCGGGCGGTGAGGCGCTGGCCCACCGCCTGCACGTTGTAGCTCTGCAGGCCCTGCAGGCCCAGGCGCGTCAGCACAGCGGCCAGCAGCAGCAGCACCAGGGTGCGCACGGCCACCGGCGTGTCCATCGCCGCCAGCCAGGGGAGCACCGACTCATTGGTGACACCGCTGCCGCGGCGCAGCACGGCGATCGCCTGGCCCACCAGCAGCGGCTGCACGGCTGCGGCACCGGCCACCGGAATCAGCAGCAGCAGGCTGAGCAGCAGGCGCTTACGGTCGCGGCCGAGGTAGGGCAGCAGGCGAACCAGCCGCTGGCGATCCAGGCGGGCCATCAGGCGTTGCGGGGGGCAGAGGCCGGATCGGTCGCCGCTGCCGCCGCCGGATCGGCGGCCATGCGATCGACGATCGCCTGCAGCTCGCCGCCATCGAGGCGCAGCGACAGCGGATGACCCACCAGCCGGGCGGTGGAGTGGAACAGGTCTTCGATGGCGATCAGGCCGTTCTCCACCAGGGTGCGGCCGGTGGCCACCAGATCGACGATCGCTTCGCTCATGCCGGTGATCGGCCCCAGCTCCACCGAGCCGGCCAGATGGATCAGCTCCACCGGCAGATCGAGGGCCTCGAAATACTCCTCGGCGCAGCGGGTGAACTTGCTGGCGATGCGGCAGTGGGCCGGCAGGTCGGCGGCGCGGCGGTAGGGGCTGGAGGCCTTGACGGCCACGCTCATGCGGCAGCCGCCGAAGCCGAGGTCGAGCAGCTGCGCCACCGGCAGCTGGTGCTCGCGCAGCACGTCGTAGCCCACCACCCCCAGCTGGGCCTGGCCGTAGGCCACATACACCGGCACATCGGCGTTGCGCACCAGCAGGGCGCGGGCGCGGCCGCAGGCGCTCGGCACCATCAGCTGGCGGTTGCCGGGCTCCAGCACCGCGGCGAAATCAAGGCCTGCCGCCGCAAAGCGACGCACCGTGTCCTTGAGCAGGGCGCCCTTGGCCAGGGCGATGGTGATTGGAGTGCTCATCGCCGGGCTCCAGCGGTGATCATGGGGCTGTGCCGCAGAGCGGACTTTAACGATGGGCCCGGCTTCCACTCCGAACGCCACCACTGGCGCATGCAGCGGTGCGCTGCAGATCTGGTTGATCCCGGTGCTGCGCGACAACTACGTGATCGTGCTGCAGCGGGATGGTCGCGCCGTGGTGGTCGATCCGGCGGTGAGCGAGCCGGTGGTGATCGCCCTGCGGCAGCGGGGGCTGACGCTGGAGGCGATCCTGCAGACCCATCACCACAGCGATCACATCGGCGGCACCGCCGGGTTGCTGCAGGAGTGGCCCGCCGCGGTGGTGATCGCCGCTGCCGCCGATCGTGAGCGGATCCCCCTGCAGACCCGCGGGGTGACGGATGGCGATCAGCTGGAGCTGCTGGACCAGCCGCTGCAGGTGCTGGCGGTGCCGGGCCACACCCGCACCCACATCGCCTTCTGGTTGCCCGAGAGCGGTGATCTCTTCTGCGGGGATGCCCTGTTTGCGGCGGGCTGCGGCCGGATGTTCGAGGGCACGCCGGAGCAGATGCACAGCTCGCTGCAGCGGCTGGCGGCCCTGCCGGAGGCGACGCGGGTGTGGTGCGCCCATGAGTACACCGAGGGCAACCTGCGCTGGGCCTGCCACGAAGCCCCCGGCAACGCTGCGATCGCCGAGCGGCTGGAGCAGGTGCAGCGGCTCCGGGCTGCCGGCCAGGCCACCCTGCCAAGCACGATCGGCCTGGAGCAGCGTACGAATCTGTTCCTGCAGGCCACCTCGCCCGCTGAGCTGGCGCGGCTGCGGCGCAGCAAGGACAGTTGGTGACTGCTGGTGACTGCGACGGTGAGTGGCCGGGTGTTCCTTGCGCCCTCGATCAGGCTCCCATGGCGCGTCGTTCAGCGCACGCTTTTGAGGGCACTGTTTTCAGAGACCGGTTTTGTCAGTGCACGGTTTTGTCAGTGCACCGTGAGCTCCTGGCCGGAGGGGTAGAGGCGAGCCCGCTCGCCCGGCACCAGCTGCAGATGGCCCCGCTGGCCGCGGGGATGATCAGCGGCGAGGGGCAGGCGCAGGCGCAGCTGCAGGTCGTGGCCGAACAGGCGGCAGCGCACCTGATACAGCCATTCGCGGCCGAGGAATTCGCGGCCCAGCACCCACGCCTCCCCGGCGGGATCAGCGGCGAAGCGCAGCCCCTGGGGATGGATCAGCACCTGCAGGGGCGCGGGCTCGGTGCCAGCGGCCGCGGCGGGGCTGGTGGGGTCGGGCTGCACCTGCACGGGGCCGCCGTCGGCAGGCCTGAGCAGGCCGAGGGGGGTTTCCACCGCCCGGGCGCTGGCCTGGGCCGGCAGCAGGTTGCCCTGCAGCACGAAGCGACCCACAAAGGCGGTGGCGGGACGCTCCACCAGCACCGGCGGGCTGGCGCATTGATGCAGCACGCCATCGCGCAGCACTGCGACGCGATCGCAGATGGCCAGCGCCTCCTCTGGGTCGTGGGTCACGATCAGGCCGCTGGCGCCGCATTGGCTGAGCACGGCGGGCAGTTCACTGCGCAGCCGCAGCCGCACCTCCACATCGAGGTTGGAGAAGGGTTCATCGAGCAGCACCACCGAGGGGCCTGGCGCCAGGGCCCGGGCCAGGGCCAGCCGCTGGCGCTGGCCGCCCGAGAGTTCGTGCGGGTAGCGGCCTTCGAGGCCCTGCAGCCCGAGCAGCTCCAGCAGCCAGGCGGCACGGCTGGTGTCCTGGCCGCGGCGCAGCCCGACGCAGGCGTTGCGCCAGGCGTCGAGGTGGGGGAACAGGGCGTAGTCCTGAAACACCATGCCGACGCCGCGGCGCTCGGGCGGCAGCCAGCGGCTGGGGCCGGCCACTTCGCGGCCGTCGATGCGCACCTCGCCGCGGCTGGGGCGCTCGAAGCCGGCGATCAGTCGCAGCAGGGTGGTCTTGCCGCAACCGGAGGGGCCGAGCAGCCCCACCAGTTCACCCTGGCGCAGGCTGAGGTCGATGCCGGCCAGGGTCCAGCTGTCCGCTGCCGCGTTGGCGTAGCGATGCCACAGGCCTCGCAGCTGCACGTGCTCGCGCATCTGCAGATCAGCCGGAGTCAGCGCAGCGAGGGGAGAGGCGATGGGCGACCGGCCCGGGTGGACCATAAGCTCAGCGCCCCATCCTGACCCGGCATGAGCCCAAGCAGCATCCCTACCGCCGTCAACACCAGCAACGCTCCGGCGCCGGTCGGCCCCTACAACCAGGCCGTGCAGGCCGGCGGCCTGCTGTTCTGCTCGGGCCAGATCGCCCTCGATCCCCAGAGCGGCGCGATGGTGGGTGATGGCGATGTGGAAGCGGAAACCCGCCAGGTGCTGGCCAACCTCACGGCGGTGCTGCAGCAGGCCGGAGTCACCCCCCAGCAGGTGGTGCGCACCACCGTGTTCCTCGCCGACCTGGGCGATTTCGCCAAGGTGACTGCGATCTATGCCGAGACCTTTGGCAGTGGTGTGGCGCCGGCCCGGGCCTGCGTGGAGGTGGCCGCCCTGCCGAAGGGCGCCCGCGTGGAGATCGACTGCATCGCCGTTCTCGGCTGAGGCCGGTTGGCCAGGAGCTCTGCGCTTGGTTCCAAATAGCGCAGCGGCTCCTGCTTGGGGATCAGCCGGGATCCACCGGGCAGTCCATCAGGCCCGCAGCCTGCTCATCGACGCAGCTGAGGCGGCTGAGGATGTGCTGCAGATCAAGGGCCGACAGCTCACCGTCGGCTCCCCACTTCATCACCGAGCGGCCGAGCAGGCTGTCGGCTTCGGTGTTGCAGAAGTCGCTGCTGAAGGCCGAGGCCGCGGCCGCGGCGTCAAGGCCGGAGCTGGTGGAGCGGAAATCGGAGGCATCGGTCATGGCCCGGTGCGCAGCTCTGTGTTGAGATCAACACTAGCCAGTCCGCTGCTCCCCGCCAGCCCATCAGCCGCGACCGACGGCTCGTCTGCAGCTCGCGGCCGCGCCACCAGCTGGCGGCAACCGGGGTCTAAGCTCCCACCCATCGGGGCGTAGCGCAGCTTGGTAGCGCGGATGCTTTGGGAGCATTAGGTCGCAGGTTCGAATCCTGTCGCCCCGATTCGATGAACCAGTTCACTACTAGGGCTTTGCTATCCGAGCAGGCCCTTTTTTTAGTGATCGCAGTGCTAGCAGTATCCTGTACTAACGCTAGTACCCTAAGTCGGTTCCATAGGCGAATCCGCGACGGGCGCATTGATCAACCTGCACCTACCGCTGTGGCGCAACCCACTGAACTGGCCGATCTGACGGCCGAACTGAAAGAGCGCATCCCCGATTGCCGCTTCCGTTTTGAATGGTCGAGTAGTGCCCAAGGCAGGCACCTGATCCTTTGTGGTGACTGGAATCGCTGTGGCCGCCGGAGCTCTCGGACCCTGCGGGATGGCGCCGGGATGGCCATCAAAAAGCAGAAACGGCCCCTCTCGACCTCTGCGCGTCAGCAGGCCCTCGATGACGCCGCCGACCTGGTCCGCTCGTGGGGCGATGGTGCTGACACCAGGCGCCGTCGGCAGGCCACCTTGCAACCGACAAGCAGTGTGCTATCTCGGCAGCGGCGGACGGTACTGGATCGCATCCGCGCCCGGGATGGTGGCTACGGCATCAAGCAGAAGCATCACCGCCATACCCGCGCCTTGTTCACTTGGCTGGATGATCGAAACCAGCCGCTTGATGCGCCCAATGCGATCATCTGGGCCGGCGAGGGCGTCAAGCGCAACACCGACACCTATGCCGATCGACTCCGGATCGCTCAATGGGCTTGCCAGTGGAACTCCCTGACCTGGGTGCTGCCGGAAGGTAAGCGCGCCAAGAAGCCTGAGGTCAGGCGCCCGTTTGTCGATCACTGCGGTGACGCCGAGATCGAGCGCGCTTTCGCATTGATCAGCGATCCAGCCGCAGCCATGTTCTTTCGGGTAGTGGCGGCAACAGGGTGCCGACCAGGTGAGGTGGCGCTGTTTGATTGGCCCCGCTGGATCGATGGTGGGCGTGGCGAGGCCTTGCATGGCTATTCCCCCAAGGTGGGAAAGGCGTTCACGGCGATCTGCAACCCGCTGCATTGGCTGGAGGGGGTGGATCCGGATCAGTTGACCGTTCAAGGTGTCGATCCTGCTCAGCGGCCCGTCAGCGAGGAGGCAACGGCCTTGCTGGTGCGGCACTACAGCAGGTTGCTGAAGCTGGTTCAGCGGGATCTACGAGCCGCTGGCTGGCGGTATGTGCCCACATGGACCGACTTACGCCATCTCTGGACGATCCGGGCTGAGCTCGCAGGCTTTAACCCGCGCATCGCAGCAATCGCCCAGGCTCATTCGCACAAG
>CBFHOT010000090.1:0-9388 GCA_965657465.1 Cyanobacteriota bacterium
ACGGTGTGGGGCGAGGGCAAGCTGGCCGACGCCGCCCTGGAGGCCCGGCGGCTGGGGGCGACGCTGGTGGTCACCGATCGGGAGCTGACGCCCGTGCAGGGCCGCAACCTGGAGCGCCTGCTCGACCTGCCGGTAAGCGACCGCAGCGAACTGATCCTCGACATCTTTGCCCAGCGGGCGGCGAGCGCCGCCGGCCGGCTGCAGGTGGAGCTGGCGCAGCTGCGCTACCGCCTGCCACGGCTGACGGGGCGGGGCCGCAGCCTCTCGCGCCAGGGCGGCGGCATCGGCACCCGAGGACCGGGCGAAACGCAACTGGAGAAGGATCGGCGCGCCATCGCCCGCCGCATCGATCGGCTGCAGCGGGAGGTGCGGCAGCTGGGGGCCCACCGGGCGCGGCTGCGCCAGGGCCGGGGCGAGCTGCGGCGCCTGGCGCTGGTGGGCTACACCAACGCCGGCAAGAGCTCGCTGCTCAATGCCCTCTGCCGCGGCCAGGGCCGCCAGGCGGTGCTGGCGGAGAACAAGCTGTTCGCCACCCTCGATCCCACCACCCGTCGGCTGGAGCTGCCGGATCCGGCGGGAGCAGGCCCAGCGCTGCCGCTGTTGCTCACCGACACGGTGGGGTTCATTCGCGATCTGCCGCCACCGCTGGTGGAGGCCTTCCGCTCCACCCTGGAGGAGACCCTGGCGGCCGATGGACTGCTGCTGGTGGTGGATCTCAGCGATCCCGCCTGGCCGGAGCAGCTACGCACGGTGCACGGGATTCTCGACGAGCTCGACTGCCAGGCACCGCGGCGGCTGGTGGCCAACCAGATCGATCGCTGCCCGGCAGCGGAGCTGGAGCGGGCCCGGGCCCTGGAGCCCGACGCCCTGTTCGTCTCCGCCACCGCCGGGCTGGGACTGCAGGGCCTGCGCCAGGCGTTGCGCCGCTGGCCCCTGCCCCATCCGCCAGCGCCAGGGCATCCACACGCTGCAGCAAGGGAGCCCCAGAGCCCGCAGCCGGGGGAACCGGCTCGCCACCAGACCTCGAGCAACCCGGCCGCATTCCCGACTTCACAACCGTAAAAAGCGGCAGCAAGCAACCCCAAGCCGGCACATTGCCCGCCAGAACTTGACCCAGGCGGACATTCGCCCGCCACATATTCCCCACTGAATCTGCGGGGTAACATGGATCGCTGTCACGCGCCCGCATGTCCGACCTCACCGCCGCCCTGCTGGAGCCCGGCGCCGTGATCACCCTGGCGGTGCTGGCCCTGTCGGTGCTGCTGTTCATCACCGGCTGGCTGGCACCGGAGGTCACGGGCCTGCTGGCGGCCGGCCTGCTGATCGCCACCGGCGTGCTCAAACCAGGCGAGGCGGTGGAGGGCTTCGGCAGCCCGGCGCTGATCACGCTGATGGGCCTGTTCGCCCTCTCGGCCGGCCTGTTCCGCAGCGGCGGCCTCGATCGACTGCGGGCACTCATCGGCTCCGATGCGGTGCGCAGCCCCAAGCGGATGATCGCCCTGATGGTGGCCGCGGTGGGGCCGGTGTCCGCCTTCGTGCCCAACACGCCGATCGTGGCCAGCCTGCTGCCGGTGATCGAGGGCTGGTGCCGGCGCCGCGGCATCTCCCCCTCCAAGGTGCTGCTGCCGCTGTCTTTTGCCACGGTGCTGGGCGGCACCCTCAGCCTGCTGGGCAGCTCGGTGAACCTGCTGGCCAGCGAGGTGAGCAGCAAGATGGGCTACGGCAGCTTCGGGCTGTTCAGCTTCACGACAATCGGCATCGGCGTCTGGCTGGTGGGCGGTGCCGCGATGGTGCTGCTGGCGGATCGCTTCCTGCCCGATCGCGGCAGCGACGATGACGACCTGATCGCGGGCCTCGCCAGCAGTGGCTATCTCACGGAAGTGGAAATCGCCAGCGGCTCCGAGCTGATCGGCCAGTCGCTGCACGGCAGCCGCCTGCAGCGCCGCTTCGATGTGGACGTGCTGGAACTGCACCGCGGCAGTGAGCGCTTCCTGCCCCCCCTGGCCGACCGCACGCTGGTGCTGGGTGATCGCCTGCTGCTGCGTTGCAGCCGGGAGGATCTGCTGCGGCTGCAGCAGGACCACACCGTGGTGCTGGCCCCGACCGACGACCAGGGCGAAGGCCCAGGGCCGAACGACCAGCAGAACCGCCAGCGCATGGTGGAAGTGCTGCTGCCCTCCGGCTCCGCCCTCGCCGGCGACTGCCTGCGGGACCTGCGCTTTCGGCAGCGCTACAACGCCACGGTGCTGGCCCTGCGCCGCGGCAATGCGGTGCTGCGCGAGCGGCTCGGCCAGGCCCAGCTGCGCGAGGGCGATGTACTGCTGCTGCAGGGCCCGAAGGATGCCATCCGCGGCCTGCAGGCCAGCAACGACCTGGTGGTGCTGGAGCAGCTGGAGAAGGATCTGCCCACGGTGAGCCGCAAGCGGGTGGCGCTGCTGATCGCCGCCCTGGTGATCCTGCTGCCCAGCCTGGAGCTGATCCCTCTGGTGGCGGCCGTTCTGCTGGGCGCCGCGGCGATGGTGGCCACGGGCTGCCTGCGGGGCGGCGAGCTGCAGCGGGCGATCCGGCTGGATGTGATTCTGCTGCTGGGGTCGCTGGCCAGCTTCAGCGTGGCCCTGGAGAAAACCGGCCTGGCCGCCGCCTTCGCCAAGGCGCTGCTCTCGGGCCTGCAGGACTGGCCGATCTATGCCGCACTGCTGGTGGTATTTCTGTTCACCACCCTGCTGACGGAGGTGATGAGCAATGCCGCCACCGTGGCGATGCTGATTCCGATCGCCGGTCAATTAGCCCAAGGGCTGGATCAACCACCGATGGCCTTCATCTACGCCGTGCTGTTCGGGGCCAGCCAGAGCTTTCTCAGCCCGGTTGGTTATCAGACCAACCTGATGGTGTTCGGCCCGGGCCGCTACCGCTTCCTGGATGTGACCCGCTACGGGGCTCCACTGACCCTGCTGATGACGCTGCTGGTGCCCTTCCTGATCTGTCGCCACTTCCAGCTCTGAGCAAAATCAAGATCATCATCCACAAGCGCGAACCACAACCCAGCGGCGAGCAAGGCAACCGAGCGAGCCCACACCCAACAACCACCAACCGCACACCCGAGCAGAGCGCAACGGACCAGCCAGCCAACAATTCACCCCAGCGCGGACAGACAGGCCAATCACCGGTTGCATCGCCCTAGACTTCCGCCCACAGCCTCCACGCGCTTGCAAACAATGGCCCTGCAACTCGGCGACACCGTTCCTGACTTCACCCAGAACTCCCAACTGGGGCCGATCAACTTCTACGACTACACCGACAACAGCTGGGTGGTGCTGTTCTCACACCCAGCGGACTACACGCCGGTCTGCACCACCGAACTCGGCGAAGTGTCCCGACTGCGCCAGGAATGGGAGAAGCGCAACGTCAAGACCATCGCCCTGAGCGTCGACTCCGCCGAAAGCCACAAGGGCTGGATCTGCGACATCAACGAAACTCAGAACACCACCGTTGACTATCCGATCCTGGCCGACGAAGACAAAAAAGTCAGCGACCTCTACGGGATGATTCATCCCAACTCCCTCAACAACCTCACGGTGCGCTCGGTTTTCATCATCGACCCCGGCAAGAAGCTGCGGCTGCAGATCACCTACCCCGCCAGCACCGGGCGCAACTTCGCCGAGATCCTGCGGGTGATCGATTCCCTGCAACTCACCGACACCCATCAGGTGGCCACGCCGGCCAACTGGCAGGACGGGGACGACTGCGTGGTGGTGCCCTCGATTCCCACCGACGAGGCCCGCATCAAGTTCCCTGCAGGCGTCACCGAGATCCGGCCCTACCTGCGCATGACCCCCCAGCCCAACCGCACCCAGAGCCACGCCTGAAGGCAGGGAGCGGAGGGAAGGAGCCATGGCGCTGGGCCGTCCAGGGGCTGAAACCGAGCAGCCGCCGAGGCGGCCGTCACTCCTGGCCTCGCGGCGCGGCACCACGGTGCTGGGCCTGATGAGCGGCACCAGCGCCGACGGCATCGACGCGGTGCTGGCCCGCTTCAGCGGCCGCTGCCGCCAGCCCCGCTGGCGGATCCTGGCCAGCGCCTTCCGGCCCTATCCGGACGCCCTGCGCCAGGAGCTTGTGGCGATCGGCCAGGGCCAGCCCCGCAGCAGCGCGCAGCTGCTGGAGGTGGCGGAGACGGTCACCGAGGAGCAGGCCGCCGCCGCCCGGGCCTGCGATCCCCGCGGCCTGGCGCAGCTGGTGGGCTGCCACGGCCAGACCCTCTGGCACAGGCCGGCGCAGCCCGAGCGCCGCGGCGCCAGCTGGCAAGTGCTGCAGGCTCCGCTGCTGGCCCAGCTGCTGCAGCGCCCGGTGATTCACGACTTCCGGGCCGCCGATCTGGCCCTCGGCGGCCAGGGGGCGCCGCTGGTCCCCCCGGCCGATGAGGCACTGCTGGGGCGGATCGATGGCTGGCGGGCCCTGCTCAACCTGGGGGGCATCGCCAACATCACCCTGATCCCACCGGCGGCGGGTCCCGAGCGCCGCAGCCCGGTGCGCGGCTGGGACTGCGGCCCCGCCAACACGCTGCTGGATTTGGCGGTGGAGCAGTTCTCGCAGGGCCGCCTGCGCGTCGATGAGGACGGCGCCTGGGCCAGCCGCGGGCGCTGCGACGAGGAGCTGCTCCAGAGCTGGCTGCAGGAGCCCTATCTGCAGGAGGAGCCACCGAAATCGACCGGCCGCGAGCTGTTCGGCCGCAGCGACCTGGAGCGGCGGCTGCAGCAACTGGAGCAGGCCGCCCAGCAACGGGGCACCGCCCTCGATCCGGCGGACGCCCTCGCCACCCTGGCCGCCTTCAGTGCGGCGGCGGTGGCCCAGGACCTCCAGCGCGGACCGCGGCCGCTGGAGCTGCTGGTGGCTGGAGGGGGGTGCCGCCACGCCCGGTTGATGGCGGAACTGCAACGGCGCTGCCGCGGCCTGGCCGTGCGCCCCCTGGCCGAGCTGGGCATCGCCGACAGCCAGCGGGAGGCCCTGGCCTTCGCCCTGCTGGCCTGGTGGCACTGGCATGGCCATCCGGGCAATGCCCCAGCGGTGACGGGAGCACGCCGGCCCTGCCGCCTGGGGGTCAGGGTCGACCCGGCCGGGCCGCCCTGACACTCAACCCGGACGGCGCAAACGCAGCCGCCGGGGAGCGCCACGCAGCCGCTGGGGATCCGCCTGCTCCTGACGCTCCAGCTGCTGGCGAAAGCGATCGGCACCGGCTGGATCCGGCTCCGAGCGGCGCTGCCGCTCCAACCGCTCCACCCCCTGCTGAATCAACACCCGGGCCATGTTGCTGACGGTGCGGGCGTCGGCCTCCGCCAGGGCCGCCAGACGCTCGCAGAGCTCCTCGGGCAGCACCACCTGAATGCGCGGCGACTTGGGACGCCCGCTGGAGGATGTCTGGCGGGTGGCCACGGGCGCTCAGGCAGAGACAGAAACGGAATGGGGGCCTTTCGGCATTCACAACGCCGCAGATCCAGCCTCCACGGCAGATCAGGGCGCTGACCGACACCGATCGGCGGCCACGGCGATCAGCCCCGACGGGATCCGATCGCCTCCGGTAGTGGCCAGTGTAGTGAGATGGTCATGGATAGTATCCGGCACTAAGCTCAGGCCATCCCAACCGCTCAATCCGAGGCCGGCCCTGGGCCGGAGGCAAAGCCATGCCCAGGAGCCGCGAGCGCTGCAGACCCCAGACCGCCGGTGGCCAGCCCAGCGGCAACCCCGCCGGCGGTTCCACCCCGAGCCGCAACCAGGCCGGCCGCAGCCCGGCGACCAGCGATGCCGCCGCGGGCCGCAACAGCGAAGTGGTGGTATCCGCGGTGATCAGCACCTACCTGCTCACCCATCTGCACCACGTGCTGCAGCGGGCCGAATTCGGCGCCCAGCAGGAGGGCCGCCCAGGGCGGGCCGCCAACTACGCCCAGCTGCGGCAGGTGCTCTGCCTCGACGCCCGCAGCCTGGAGGAGTCGGCCGGTGAAACGCCGCGGGCCGCCTGAAGCGCAGGCGATACCGCTTGTGTAACGGGAGGCTGCCAGCAACGGGCATTGCCCATAGGGTCAGGGAAGCTGGCCTGCCGCCATGACCACCGGCACTCCTTCACCCTCCGCCGCCGCCGGCGAGGGCCATGCCGCCGAGCTCTACAGCCGTATCAGCGGCGACGCCGAACTCACCCAGGCCCTGTTTCGCCAGGCGCTGCAGGACCCGTCAGGCGCCCTGGAACGGATCGTGGCCATCGGCGCGGAGCTCGGCCTGCCGGTGAGCCGCGAGGAGGTGCGGGCCCATGTGGCCAGCCTGGATGACAGCGCCAGCAAGCAGTGGCTGGTGAAGGCCCGCGGCGGCCTCTGAGGGCAAGCGGCTGCGGCGCTGCCGCTGATCGGCTCCGCCGCCCTGGGCCCAGCTGAAGAACAGCCAGTAGCTGACGATCGCCAGGCCAGCCGCCACCACCAGGGCCGCCACCTGCTCCAGACGCTTGATCATGGGGGCGACGGCTGCGGACCGCTGAGGCAGAGCTGAAAGTCTGCCCGAGGGGGCTCGCCCCGGCGCCAGGGATGATGAGAGCAGCCGCCCCGCGGTCCGCCCTCCTCCGGTTTCCCTGTGCTCCGCCTCGAACGCATCGGCAAGATCTATCCCACCGGCGAGGTGCTGCGGGATGTCACCTGGGAGGTGAAGGCCGGCGATCGCATCGGCCTGGTGGGCGTCAACGGCGCCGGGAAATCGACCCAGCTGCGGATCATCTCCGGTCTGGAGGAGCCCAGCAGCGGCGCGGTGGTGAAGCAGGGCGAACCGCGGATCGCCTACCTGCAGCAGGAATTCGACGTCGATCCACAGCGCACGGTGCGCGAGGAGCTGTTCCAGGCCTTCGGCGAGGCGGCGGTGGTGCTCAACCGCAAGCACGCGGTGGAGCACGAGATGAGCAGCGAGAAGGCCGCCAGCGACCCCGACCATCTCGAGGAGCTGATCCACGAGCTGGGGCAGCTGCACGAACGCTTCGAGGCGCTGCATGGCTACGAGCTCGATGCCCGCATCGACAAGCTGCTGCCGACGATCGGCTTCACCCCCGAGGGAGCGGAGCAGCTGGTGGCCGACTATTCCGGCGGCTGGCAGATGCGCATCGCCCTGGGCAAGATCCTGCTGCAGGATCCGGATCTCCTGCTCCTGGACGAGCCCACCAACCACCTGGACGTGGAGACGATCCAGTGGCTGGAGGGGTATCTGATCCAGCAGAGCGCCGCCATCGTGGTGATCAGCCACGACCGCACCTTCCTCGATCGGGTCTGCACCCAGATCGTGGAAACCGAGCGGGGTGTGTCGCGCACCTACCTGGGCAACTACAGCCAGCACCTGGAGCAGAAGGCCCTGGAGCGCGAGGCCAGCCAAGCCGCCTTTGATCGGCAGCAGAAGGAGCTGAGCGCCCAGCAGGCCTACATCGACCGCTTCCGCGCCAGCGCCACCCGCTCCACCCAGGCCAAGAGCCGCGAGAAGCTGCTGGAGAAGGTGGAGCGGATCGAGGCGCCGATCGAGAGCGTGGGCGGCCCCCGCTTCCGCTTTCCCGAACCGCCCCGCTCCGGGCGAGTGGTGGCCGAGATCCGCGATCTCTGCCACAGCTACGGCGAGCAGATCCTGTTCCTGGGCGCCAACCTCGAGGTGGAGCGGGGCGATCGCATCGCCTTCGTGGGACCGAACGGCGCCGGCAAATCCACCCTGCTGCGCCTGATCATGGGCACCGAGCAGCCCGATGACGGCTTCGCCGGGCTGGGCGAGCACAACGTGATCGCCGGCTACTTCGAGCAGAACCAGGCGGAGGCCCTCGACCTCTCCAAGACCGTGATCGACACGATCTTCGAGGCGGTGCCCGACTGGACCCAGACCCAGGTGCGTTCGCTGCTCGGCAGTTTCTGCTTCTCCAATGAAAGCGTGTTCAAGGAGGCCGGCAAGCTCAGCGGCGGCGAGAAGGCGCGGCTGGCCCTGGCCCTGATGCTGCTCAGCCCCTGCAATCTGCTGGTGCTCGATGAGCCCACCAACCACCTGGACATCCCGGCCAAGCAGATGCTGGAAGACGCCCTGATCGAGTACGAGGGGGCGGCGCTGCTGGTGAGCCACGACCGCTACTTCATCTCCCGGGTGGCCAACAAGATCGTCGAGCTGCGGGACGGCGAGCTGGTGGTGTATCGCGGCGATTACGCCTACTACCTGGAGAAGAAAGAGGAGGAAGCCCTGGAAGTCCGTGAGGCGGCGGCCGCCGCGGCCCGCGACGCCAAACGCGCCGCCAGCCGGGCCAAGCAGAAGGAGAAGGACCAGAAAAAGCAGGCCGCCCGCAAGAGCTGACCAGAGCCGCGGAGCTGACGCCGGGCCGCCCCGAACCTCTCAGCGACCCGGCATCGCCACCGGCCGGACCAGCACCGTCAGCACCTGCCCCTGGCGCTGGAGCCGCAGGCTGAGGCTGCCGCCCACACCGGCCCGCTCCACCGCCTCGATCAGCTCAGCGGGCTGGAGCACCGGCACGCCATTGGCCTCCAGCACCACATCACCGGCCCGCAGGCCGGCCCGCTGAGCCGGGCCCTCATTCACCAGCGAGGCCACCCGCACGCCGCGGCTGAGGCCGGTGCCATCGCCGGGGCGCACCGCCACCAGGCCGACGCCGATCATCGGGTGCTCCACCCGACCGGTGGCCACCAGCTGACGCGCCACCTGGCGGGCCCGGTTGATCGGGATGGCGAAGCCGAGGCCGGCACCGGGGCCGGTGCGCACCAGGGTGTTGATGCCGATCACCTCACCATCGGCATTGAGCAGGGGGCCGCCGGAATTGCCGGGATTGATGGCGGCATCGGTCTGGATCAGATCCAGCCGCTTGTCGGTGATGCCGAGCTTGGCCGCATTGCGGTTGAGGCTGCTGATGATCCCCATCGTCACGGTGTTATCGAGGCCGAAGGGATTGCCCACGGCGATCGCCCACTCGCCCACCTCCAGGCGATCGGAATCGCCGAGCGGCGCCACGGGCCAGGGCCCGCGGCCCTCCAGGCGCACCACCGCCAGATCGGTGAGGCGATCGAGGCCCACCACCACCCCCGGCACGCGGCGGCCGTCCTGCAGGCCCACGGTCACCTTGTCGGTCTTCTCGACCACATGGGCGTTGGTGAGGATCAGGCCATCGGCCTGAAACAGCACGCCGCTGCCCTGCCCCCGCTCGGTGCGCTGGGTAGGGCGACGGGGCTGGGCCTGCGCGGGCCAGCCGAAGAACTGGCGAAAGAGGGGGTCATCGAGCATCGTGCTGGGCACGTTGCCGCCGCTCACCAGCACGGTGCGCTCGGTGTCGATGGTGACAACCGCCGGCCCGGCACGGCGCACGGCCGCCGCCACAAACGACTGGCGGCTG
>CBFHOT010000091.1:0-9134 GCA_965657465.1 Cyanobacteriota bacterium
CAGTTTCCCCAGCGAGCACTGGCGCAAGATCTGGAGCACCAACCCGCTGGAGCGCCTCAACAAGGAGATCAAGCGCCGCACCCGCGTCGTCGGCATCTTCCCCAACGACGCCGCGATCATCCGCCTGGTGGGAGCGCTGCTGCTGGAACAGCAGGAGGAGTGGCAGCTCGATGGCCGCCGCGTGTTCTCTGAACTGTCGATGGCCAAGCTGGACAACAGCGGCGATCAGCTCCAAGATCAACCAGCAGCAGCACTTTCAGCAGCTGCCTGATCACCGCGCTGCGATCAGGTCACAGGCCTCCGGATTTACACCACTCCAAGGGACGCCACCCTTCCCGCAGCACATCGCCCTGCCACGCGGCTGTCTGGAGCCGGTGGAGACCCTGCTACGGGAACAGGGCATCGGCTGGGAACTGGTGGATGAACGCCAGAGGGGATCACCGTTGGAGCTGATGTTTGCGGGCCAGCTGCGCGCTGATCAGGAGGCCGCCGTGGAGGCGATGCTGCGCCACGACATCGGCGTGCTGCAGGCGCCGATGGCCTTCGGCAAAACCGTCGTGGCGGCAGCGATCCTGGCCAGGCGGGGCGTGAACACCCTGGTGCTGGTGCATCGCGCCGAGCTGCTGCGCCAGTGGCAGGAGCGACTGCAGACCTTCCTGGACATCCCAGCGGTAGCGATCGGTTGCATCGGTGGCGGCAAGGCCAAGCCCACTGGCCAGCTCGACATCGCCGTGATGCAGTCGCTGGTACGCAAGGGCGAAGTGAACCCCGTAGTGCAGAACTACGGGCAGGTGATTGTCGACGAATGCCACCACATCGCGGCGGCGTCCTTTGAGGCGATCCTGCGTCAGGTGAAGGCCCGCTACGTGCTCGGGCTGTCCGCCACCCTGGTGCGCCGTGACGGTCTGCAGCCGATCCTGTTCATGCAATGCGGACCCATCCGCCACACAGCCGAGCGGCCGATCGGGGCACCCCAGACCCTGGAACTGGTGAGTCGCACCCATCAGCTTGAGGGACTGCCCGTGGATCTGCCAATCCAGGAACTGATGCGCCGGTTGGCAGAGGATCAATCACGCACCGAACGGATCGCGTCCGAGGCCCTTGCCTGCTGGAAAGAGGACCGCAAACTGCTGCTACTCAGTGAGCGCACCGATCACATCACGGCGATCGCTACAGCTCTGGCTGCCCAGGTGCCGAACCTGTTCCTGCTGCATGGGCGACTGAGCACTCGCCAGCGCAGCGCCACCCTGGCCGCGCTGCAAGCGTTACCTCCCGATGCACCCCGCATCGTGGTGGCCACGGGGCGTCTAGTGGGTGAAGGCTTCGACCATCCACCACTCGACACCCTGTTGCTGGCGCTTCCCGTGTCGTGGAAGGGCACGCTGCAGCAATACGCCGGCCGCCTGCACCGGCAGCAGGCAGGGAAAACCAGCGTGCGCATCATCGACTGGCTCGATCTTGGCCACCCAGTGCCGCAGCGCATGTGGGAGCGCCGACTGCGGGGCTATCGGGCGATGGGGTATGCGCTGATTCCCGAGGTGTGATCCACCAGGACGCCATGGCAACCGACCTCCGGCAGCCTCAACGCATTCAACCCTGGCGCACGGCTGCGGGCCCTATGGTGTTCTACGGGCAGCTGGACGGTGCCATGCAGGTCGTCAGTTTCTCCGAGGCCCGCGAGAGCCTCTCGGGCTGCTGGTCGCGCCGGATCGACGACGAGCATGGGCTCATCTACCGACTGGAAGGGGCCACACTGATGATCCTGGCCTGCCGTTACCACTACCGCTGAGCGGAGCACTGAGAGACCCAAGCAGGAACCTGCTTACAGGCCTTCTCACATTCAAGCCTGAAGACATAGGAGACTCAGGTTTGTGCAATGGGTTCGGCTAATCAACCGAGAAGCCTCCCAAGCTGAACGTCGCCGGTTCGAGTCCGGTCACCCGCTTTTAGTCCAGAACCAGCAATCACCTGACACGCCAGCCGGCCACTGGTTGCAGGTTCGCTTGTAGCCCCATCAGGGCGCGGATGCGGGCAGCTTGCCCGCATCCGGTGGTGATTCTGCAGATCGATCCACTCATCCAGCCTGCAGCTCCACACCTGAAGGCTGCGGGACCAGGCCGCCTCAGACGCCGGCTGCACGGCAGCAGCCCGAGGGTGGCCTGATGCCGAGCCGCAGCCTCAGCGGCAGCCCTGCACGGAGATGCGATAGCTGAAGCCCAGGGCGCCGGGATCATTGCTGGCACCCACCTTGAAGTTCATCTGCGAAGCGCGCTTGCCCGCCACCGCTGGGAACGGACCGAACATCTTGCCGGTGCCGATCGGCGGGTTCATCTGGGTGTTGACCACCTGCAGGCTGGAACCATCGGTGAACTTCATGAAGGCCTCCACCGGGTACTGCGCATTGGCATCGGAGGAGTTGGCCGTGAAGAAGAACTTGTAGCTGCTGTAGGGCTGATCAACGATGAAATCGGTGTTCCAGTTGGTCTTACCGATCAGCTTGCCCCGCCCCACCGACTTGCTGACGACCGGCGTGGCGCCATTGCCGCCGATCGGCTGCAGAAAAGTGCAGGTTTCCGCCGAAGCGGAGCCGGCCAGCAGCATCAGAGCAGAGGCTGCAACAGAGGCGCCACAACGGGAGAACGGAGCAAACATCAGAGCCATGGATTGATTGCGAGAGAGAAGAAAGCAGAAGTCTAAACGTGACCCCAGGGAAAAACCAGCGATGCAGGAAAAGTCGATCGCCAGCACCGCTAAGGAGCAGGTCAATTGCCGACCGGACGGATCAGCAAGACCCCCAGCGAGAGCAATCCCCACCGCCGAAGCGGCACATCACTCGTGAAGATCAGAAGAAAAACTTCAGGCCGATCTCAATGCCGTTTTGATAACTACTGAAGCCGTTATTTGGCTTCTTGCCATTGTCATAATCAATCCCGAAATAACGCCAGGACAGATTGAGGTCCATGCTGTTGCCAATGGCGTAGCCCAGACCCAGCTGAGCATTGCCGCTGAGATCGCGGCTGCCACTGATCCCGAAACCACCGATATCAGCCCGGGCAAAAGCCCGTAGCCGAGGCGAGAGCAACACGCTGGCCTGGGTGCCCAGCAGCGGCTGGGCCCAGACACGATCGAGCGTTCCCTCCCGGACCCGCTGACCATCGTTCAGATCGGCCTTCACCGCCAGTTCGGCCTGCACCAGGCGCACGCCGGCATAGGGCATCACGCTGAACTGACCGGGCTGACCGATCGCCGCTTCAGGGTCGCCGAAGCGATAGCGCAGGGCCAGGTCGTAGACCCCGAGTTCGGTGGCCACGCTGCCCTTGCCGGAGAAGCCTGCCCCACCGGCCGTGGTGATCGTGCGGGCCTTCTCCGAGCCGGTGCGCACATAACTGAGGTCGGTGAGCAAACCGAGCCGATCGTGCTCCGCCGCACCGCGCAGGCTGAAGCCGAACTCCAGCGACGGCAGAACATCCCCGAGGGTGAGATCGGTGTCAGCGGTGAAGCCGCGCACGGTGGTGTCGCCGGTGATGCGCAGCGGGGCGAAACCGTAGAGCTCCAGGCTGCCGGCCCAGGGCGAGGCCTCCGGCTTTGGCTCGGGCTCGGGCTCAGCCAGTTCTGAGGCGGATTGGACCGGGGACTCAGCCTGTGATGGCTGTGGCGCACCCCAGGCGGGTGCCACCGACGCCAGCGCCAACAGCAGGGTGCACAACCGGCACATCAGTTCAGGCGTGGGCGGGGTGTGACCAGTTTCACCGCAATCGCGCCTGTGCTGCACGCAGCCCTGCACTGGCGAGCCGATCAGTTGCGGGGCTTGATCACCTGCATCACCTGAGGACCACTGCCCTGAAGGCGGCGCTCACAATCGAGCGCGGCGAGAATCGCCCGGGCGCAGGTTTCCACGTCACCAGCCTCGGCGGCTTCACGGGCGCGTCGCTCCTGGCTGTCCCGTTCCGCCTGCAGGCGCAGCCGTTGCTCGCCGGCAGCGGCCTTGGCAGAGACGACCTGGGGCGCCGCCGCGAGCCGGCTTTGCAGAGGCCGGGAGGGAAGAGTCAGCGTCATGGACAGAAAAGGCGCTGGAAAGAACAGACTGGAAGAGAGAACGCTCTGGGAGTGGGCGATTCCTCAGGGGCAGAGGCCTCAGCAATCACACCGATCCAGGCTGGTGGCTGAGCCGATGCAGGCACGGCACGAGGTGATGCAGCAAAGCCGACCATCGGACGGATCATCGATGACGCATCGCAGGTGACGGACACATCGCCGATGACAGGCGCATCACGGTTACCGCATTGACGACTACTGAAGCGATGACGTCAGTTCCTTTCGACTATAGCGATCGATGGCGCGTGATTGCATGACTGCCAAACAATCACAGCGCCACACGCAGGCGCGAGGCAAGCATTCAGGGCACCCCGCCCTCCAAATCAGCGGACCCCGGCACCGCCGCCCGATCAGCCCAGCCTGCGGACCCCGGAAACAGCACGGGCTGTAACGCTCAGGTGCCAGGTTCCTCGCTGTTGCCGCCGAGGGCCGCAATCTGGTCCCGCAGGGCCTGAACGCGGACGGCATCGCCGCGGGTGATCGCCACCGCCAGGGCGAATTCCAGTTTTTCCAGCAGATGCGCACCATCGCTGCTGCGGCCGCTGGGCTGGGGGAAGCCGCTGCCGCTGCAACCGGTGGTGCCTTCGCTGCCCAAACCGCTGCTGTGGCCACTGAGCCCCTGACCGGAACCGGGGGCCGATGGAGTGGGGTAAGCCATGGCTTGCTTTCTTCCCAGTCTGGCACCGCCGACCAGGGGCCGGCCAGAGGCGGTCAGGGGCAGCTGAAACGGATCCGGCCTCGGCCAGCCATCGACGCCGGTCGGGCCCAGCCTTGAGCGGCGAGCGCAGGCAAACCGATCTCAGGCGGCCGCCAGCTCCTGATCGTCGCCGGCCTCCGCCTCCGGGGACTCGGCCGCCGCATCCCCTTCGAGAGACAGCAGGGCACGGCAGTCGTGCAGCAGCCGCTCGACGTTGTCGAGGCTGGCCAGCTCCTGGGGGTCGCTCTGCTCGCTCTGGGTGGCGTGCTCCTCCAGACGCAGCAACTGCAGCTCCAGGGCCTCCAGCTTCTGCTCGATCCGCACCAGCCGCTGGGAGAGCGCGCGGGTGGTCTGGGCGAGATCTTCGGTGTGGCGGGTGATGCGGAAGGAGACCGTGTCTGGCGCCATGACGGAGGAGCGATGCAGCTGATCTCAGCACACAAATCCCCAGCAGCCAAGCGGCGACTGGTGATGATGGAGCCATGGCCGCGCCCTGGACTCTGCTGCTCTTTGCCCTGGCGGGTGTGGCCGGTGGGCTGCTGGCCCTGCGCAGCGGCATCCCGGCGGCCCCACTGGCCGGCGCCCTGCTCGGGGCCGGACTACTCAGCCTCAGCGGCCGGCTGGAGACGGCGCAATGGCCGGTGGGCACCCGCACCGCCCTGGAGATCGCCATCGGCACCGTGATCGGTACCGGCATCACCGCCGGGGCAATGGGGGAACTGCAGCGGCTGTGGCGGCCGGCCCTGCTGATCACCGCCACCCTGGTGATCAGCGGCCTGCTGGTGGCGCTGGTGTGCAGCCGCCTGCTGGGGGTCGATCCGGTGGTGGCCCTGCTGGGGGCCGCCCCGGGTGGGATCAGCGGCATGAGCCTGGTGGGAGCGGAGTTCGGCGTGGGGGCCGCCGTGGCGGCCCTGCACGCCATCCGGCTGATCACCGTGCTGATCGTGCTGCCGCTGGTGGTGAAGCTGGTGCTGCCCCTGGGGGAACCGCCGGCCTGAGGGGCCAGCCCCGACGAACTCCCTGAGCTGGCCAACCGGAGACGGCAACACGGTTCCGGCGCTCCGCAGCACCCTCGACGCTGCCGGCCGCGATCGATAGGTTGGGCCCTGCTACGGCTCCGACGCGATGCTCACCGGTCTGACGACCCAGCCCCGGCGACCGGGCAGGCGGCGCCGAGCGCTGGCTGCCCTGTCCCTGCTGGCAGCCCTGGGCGGCAGCCTGACGGCGGCACCGGCAGCCCGGGCCGATCAGGAATCGGACGCCGGGCGCAAGGGAGCGCAGATCTACTGCTTCATGCGCAACAACGGCAACAGCCATCAGGTGAGCTGGGATGCGGCCTATGCCGTGATCAAGCGCCAGAGCGACAGCCTCTTCAAGACCTCGCCGCAGCACGCCGCGGTACTGATCACCGAGGCGGTGGTGGGCACTCCCGCAGACTTCCCCGAGTGCGGCCGCTATCTGGGTGACCTGTTCCGCCAGCCCGAACCGAGCTCCGAACAACAGGCGGAACCCTCCCGGAGCACCACCCGCGGCGGGACATCCGGCGTTGACCGCTACGCCAATTGAGATCACCAGGCGACTGCTGCTGGTGCTGCTGCTGGGCCTCGGCCTGACGGCCTGCGCCGAGGAACCGCTGCCCGAGCGCGGCCTGCGCCGTGACGACTGCCTGCGGGACGTGCAGCTCAGCAGCCTGCGCGAGCGACTGCGCCACTGCGACGCGGTGGTGGCGGCCTATCCGGAGGATCCCGGCCCGCGCAATGACCGCTACCTGTTGCGCAGCCTGGCCGGCGACGATGCAGCCGCCTGCGACGATCTGCGCGAGGCGGTGCAGCTGGCGGAGCGCTGGAGAGCCGCGCAGCCCGATCGCCGCCTCGATCCGCAGCTGCTCAGCGACCTGATGGTGCGCCGCCAGCTGTGTGCCGCCCAGGCCCCGAGGCCCAACAGCTGACAGCACCGCTGCGGATCGAGGCGGCGCGCGGCATCCGCATCCGGCTCACCAGGAGCCCAGCAGCTCGCGCACCATCGCCGGCAGGCTGCGGCGCTGCAGCAGCTGCTCACCGCGATGCAAGGCCAGGGCGATGCGCTCGGCCTTGCTGGCGATCAGAGCATCCACCAGTTGATCGGCCACCCCCAGCTGCAACCAGTGGCTGGTGAGGCCGCTGGCCATGCCGATGCGATGGCAACGGTCCTCGGCCTGCTCGGCATCCCCGGGGGTCCAGGGGCGCTCCAGCAGCAGCACATGGCTGGCGCGATGCAGGGTGAAGCCCAGCCCGCCGGTGCCATAGGTGGCGATCAGCAACGGGGTCTCACCCCGCTGGAAGCGCTCCACCAGCTCCTGGCGCCGGCCGGGCGGCACGGCGCCGGTGAGCAGCGCGCCCTGCCCCAGCCGCTGCTGCAACAGATGGGCGCTGGCCAGAAAGGCCGTGAACACCACCACCGCCTCACCGCACTGCAGCAGCGGCCGCAGCAGGGCCTCGGCCGCCGGCAGCTTGTAGTCGGAGGCGATCTGCCGCAGGGCCGTGAACACCGCCAACTCCTCGGCGTCGCGGCGCACCTCCCCGCGGGCTGCCCGGCGGCGATAGTCCTGCACGCAGCGCTCGAGGCGGTGCTGGAAGCCGCGGCCGCTGGCCGGATCCAGCTGCAGGGGATGCATCAGCCGCTGTTTGGGCGGCAGATCGAGGCAGTCCTGCTTGCGGCGATGCAGCACCAGCGGCCGGATCAGGCGCTGCAGCTCCGCGAGATTACTGGCACCATCGGCCCGCCAGTGGCGGCGGCCGCCCCGCTCGCTCCAGTGCCCCTGGCAGAACAGCTCCTCGTAGCGGCGCCGATCCCGGGCGAGGGGATGGTCGATCGCCGCCAGCAGCGGCAGCAACTGCACCGGCCGGCCGTTCTTCATCGGCGTGCCGGTGAGCAGCCAGATGGCCCGCAGCCGCGGATGGCGGGCCAGCCGCAACAGCGCCTGGCTGCGGTTGGTCTGCGCGTTCTGGGCGTAGTGGGCCTCATCGGCGATCAGCAGGGTTCCCGCCGCCGGCAGCTCCTCGGGCGGCCGGGCCCAGCTGTGCAGCTCCAGCTGCAAACCCAGGGCCAGGGCCTCACTGCGCCAGTGATCGTGCAGCCCCACCGGCGCCAGCACCAGGATGCGGCAATCGGCCAGGCGCACCATCGCCCGGGCCGCCACCAGGGCCGCCAGGGTCTTGCCCAGGCCCATGGCATCGGCCAGCACGGCACCGCGGCGGGCCAGCAGCCAGCGCACCGCCGCCCGCTGATGGGCGAACAGGCGGCGACCATCGAGCAGCGGCTGATCGAGATCGGCCGCGGCCACCAGCTGGCGATGGGACGGCAGCGGCGGCAGCGGCTGCGCGTACCAGGCCAGCCAGCGCTCCAGTTCGGGCTCCAGTGGGAAACGCCCGGCCAGGGCCTGACGCAGGGCGGGGGCCGCCTCCAGGGGGAACTCCCAGCAACGGCGCTGGCCGTCCCAGTGGCCCCGGGGCCGGATCGCCCGCAGCTGGGCCTGGGTGACGGCGTCGTAGGGGCTGATCACCTCGATCCGACCGCTGGCCCCGAGCCGCATCAGGCAGCGCATGGGCGAAACGGCAGCCGCCGACACATTGTCGCCTCGGCCGGTACCGCCAGACTGCCGCCAGCGCAGCAGGGCTCATGCACGCCAGGGCTGGTCAATCCAGGGATGGAGTGTTCCTGGAAGATCTCTGTCCGAAATTCCGGTTACGGCACTGGCGTCAGTCGTTGCATGAGCTCACGGGCCAGTGCTGCATCTACTGCGGCCACCGCTCCGAATCGATCGACCACGTGCACCCCAAGAGCCAGGGCGGCCCCAGCATCACCGAGAACTGCGTGCCGGCCTGCCTCACCTGCAACCGGCTCAAGGGGGACACCGAAGCCTTCGCCTGGTATCGCCGCCAGAGCTTCTATGACCCACGGCGAGCGATGGCGATCCGGGCCTGGACCGATGGTGACCTGCGCCTGGCGCTGAAGCTGCTGCAGTGGGTGGCGCCAGCGGGCGAAAGCATGACCGGAGCGGGCGCCGCACCAGCCAGTTCCGCCACCGCAACGGCCACCGACCTGCCTCACCAGACGCGGCAGGCCACGGCGCCGTTATGGCGCTGGCAGATGGCCGCCTGATCCTGGGGCGCTTCAGGCGCCAACAGGGTGGCCAGCAGAAGCAGCAGGGCCAGAAGAGCCACCGGCAGGCCCAAGCGGCGCCGGGGCCGCCGGGGCACCGCAGCACTGGCCGCGTGGGCCGCCGGAGTCAGGGCGACGGCCGGCGAAGAGCGAGGCAGCGGCCGGCAGCCCCCCAGGCGCCGGGCGATGGGGCGGGGCAGCG
>CBFHOT010000092.1:0-275 GCA_965657465.1 Cyanobacteriota bacterium
ATGACAGAGGCTGAGCAGCTGATCCAGGCCGCTGGCCTGGGCCGTCAGCCGGCGCTCCAGCTGCTCAAGCTGCCGGGAGGTGTAGCTCAGGCTGTCGCTGACGCGTCTGGCGTTGCTGGCCGCCGTGGGGCTGATCTCGGGCCAGGTTTCATCGAGGAACAGGGGTGGTCGCGTTGGCACGTTCTGGATGTCCAGGGGATGCGGCAGCTGAACGGGTAGGGCGTCGCCGGGGCGGGCTGCGAGCAGGTCATGACGCACCAGCGTGACTTCCAGCA
>CBFHOT010000092.1:285-9110 GCA_965657465.1 Cyanobacteriota bacterium
AGCTGCGCCCCCCGGGCTGGCTACGCCACGTGCCACAGGCATTGTTGGGATGGGCATGCACGCAGGTGAATTGTGCGCTGAGCTGTTGCAGCAACGGCAGCACCGAGCCGTAGAAAAAGGCCGGTGAACTTGGAATCTGGTTCAGCCAATGCAGCTCGAGAATGATGATCCCGAATCCCGCTAGTAGCTCAGGGCTGGCGCTGCCAAGATTGGCGTATTCACCCCCTTCAATGTCCATCTGCAGGATCCAGGCGCCATGGCTCTCCTGAGGCGCACAGCGATCGACCCATTGCTGCAGGCTCTGACTGTTGTCGCAGCCCTCCGGCTCCAGCCATTTCTGGTCAAAGAACTGCAGGTCTTCGATCAGTGGTGTCTTCAGGCGTTCTGGGCTTGTGGAGTAGTCGCAGAGGAAGGAGGGGATCTTGTAGGCGTGGGTCAGTTCGTCCTCAAAGGGCTTGCGATCGGCTACGCCTGGGGAGAAGCAGGCGCGCATTTCGCCGATGAAATCAGGTACCAGATAGGCGCCATCGCCGCTGCCACCCACACGGATCAGCGCTGATGGGCAGGGGCGTGGTCGCAGGCTGTCGAGCGCTGCTTCGATGTGTTGCGGATACACGGCTGGGCTCTGATTGACAAAGCCGCGGTGGGAGCCATGGAAGTAGGCAATGCTGCTCTCGGTGCTGACCGGTTGCTCTGGCGAATCCAGGGAGAGGAAGCCGCCCCACAGCGCCAGATCGCCCCAGCGGTTGATGTCAATGCAGCCGCTGGCATGAACGGCCTGGCAAAAGCGCTGAAAGCGTGTGTTCTGCCGGTAGTGATTGAGATCAATAATGGCGCAGTTGGTGTAGGGGCAGTTGGTGATGCTGGGTTGATGCTCAAGCTTCTCCTGGCTGGCAAAGTCGCCTAGGAAGGCTTCAAGGCCCATGGTCACAGCTGGCTCATCCTGCTCCAGTCGGCTCGCTGTGAGGTAAGGAAGTCCTTCGCGCTGCATCCGTTGGATGCAGCCGGGGAGATCCAGGCGCGCGACCGTGCAGTCGTCGTCCAGCCTTACCAGGTAGTGCCAGTTCTGGGTGTACCGCAGAAAGCCGTCGAGCCAGAAGCGGCACATGCATTTGTAGCCCTGCGAGAAACGTGCGGATTCACTGGTGGGCTTGCACCATATGGATTCCTCCTTGGCTGGCTCTGTTGCGTTGAACTCGGTGCTGACGTCAATGAATGTCAGGGGGTGGAGTCGCGATCTTGAGCGGATGTAAATTTGTTGCTCGGGAGTGATGTTTCCTTCGTGAAAAATCAGGTGATCCACGCTGATCTCAGGCTCGGCTCTATCGCTCCTGGCCCGCGGGTCCGTGCTCCTCAAAGATCGGGCTTTTGCATCAGCCTGGGGCTGGCTGCCGTTCGCTGCTGCCTCACCCACGTCGTGCCGCAGGGCGATGTCAAGGGCCCGGTTGCGCTGGATCAGAGGGGTGTAGTCGCTCAGCTGCCGGTGGCCGCGGCTGAGGACCGCCACAGCCACGCGGATGGTGGCGGTGCGGGCGATGGTGCTGGCCTTGGACATCAGCGGTTGATGGTTGGGTGGGAGCGTGCGGGTGGTGCAGTGGCCGCGGGCTGCAGCATCGTTTGGATGGCAGCGCTGAGTCGGGAATAGCGCGAGACCTTCAGCACCAGCCAGTCGCCGGGTTGGAGATCGTCCGCCAGGGCCTGCACCAGGGCGCTGCTTTGGCTGCTGTGCAGCCCCACGCGCTCCTGGGGCAGGGCCGCACAGGTGTGCGCTGTTTCCCGGCCATGGGCATAGACCCGGTCGATTCCATGCAGCAGCACCAGATCGGCCAGGGAGCGGTGCAGGGCGGCGGATTGCTCGCCCAGCTCCGCCATCGAGCCCAGCACCAGCAGCCGGCGGCCGCCATGACCCTGGCTGCGGTGCTCCAGGTGCGTCAGGGCCGAGCGCAGCGATGCCGGATTGGCGCTGAAGCTGTCATCGATCAGTTGAATCGTGCCGTGCTGCCACGGCTGCACCGAGGTGGCGCAGTGGCGCGGCAGGGGTTCCAGCTGCTCCAGGGCGGGCAGCAGCGGCGCCGGGTCGAGCTTCAGCGCTGCCAGTGCCGCCAGCATCGCCAGGCTGTTCTGCAGATCGTGCGGCGCCGGCAGCGAGAGGCGGTAGTGCAGGGGCTCCCCCAGCCAGCGCACGGTCACCTGCCAGCCGTTCTGCAGCGGTGCGGCCTCAAGCAGTTGCACATCGGCCGCTGCCGAGCGCCCGAACCCGATCAGGCGGATGTCGCCCTCCGCCCGGGCCGCCGCCATCAGGCGCGGATGCAGCGGCGAATCCCGGTTGAACACCAGCGCACCGCCTGGGCGCAGGGCGCGGCAGAGCAGCGACTTCTGATCGGCGATCGCCTCCAGGCTGGGATAGCAATCGGTGTGGTCGTGCTGGATGTCGGTGATCACCGCCACATCCGGCGCCGCGATCATCGCCTTGGGCAGGGTGTAGCGCGGACGGTCGGAACTGAACTCCAGCACCGCATGGCGGCTCTCCCGCGGCAGCCCCGCCAGGCTGAGCAGCACCCCGTGATAGTGATTGAAATTCCGCTGGCTGCTGTGGGTGTTCTGGTGGTGAGCCAGCAGGGCCGCCAGCCCGGCTTTGGTGGTGGATTTGCCGACGCTGCCAGTCACGCACACCAGGTCGCCGCTGTAGCGCTGGCGGCAGTGCTGGGCCAGTTGCGCCAGCGCCACGGCTGTGTCGGGCACCAGCGCCACCGCCAGCCCATCGGGTACGGCGGCCGGTGGCTGATCCAGCAGCACCGTGGTGGCACCGCGGCGCTGCAACTGCGCCAGCGATTCGCGCTCCCGTTCATAACCATTCCCCCAGGAATGTGGAGAGGGCTGCACAAACAGATGCCCGGGGCGGACATCGCTGGCCAGGTAGGAGATGCCGCTGTAGTGGAGGGTGTGGTCGCTGGGGCTGTGCCAGCCGCCGCTGATCAGGCCGCGGCCTTGGCTGCCCGCCAGCAGCTCCGCACTGTCAAACAGCAGGGTGGAGCTGTGGGTCATGGTCCCTCCAGGTGTTGCAGCGCGATCAATGGCAGCAGCGGCGCTCGCCAGGGTCGGGTTGGGCGTCGGCGCCCCAATGCGGCCGCTGGCGGCCATCCCCCCAGTGCCGCCTGGGGATCCGGCCAGCGGATCGCTTCAAAGGGTTGGCACTGCTCCGCCAGGGCGAGGCGCAGGGCCTGGCGCCGCGCCTCGCCGCTGAGCAGTTCCGGCTGCCAACACGCCGCCAGGGCCAGCGCCGCCCGGTGCGCTCCGCCCTGCAGGGGCTGCAGCAGTCCTGGCAGCAGGCGGTTCAGTTTTGAGGCCAGATCTGCTGGCGGTTGCCTGGTGGCCAGTGCGGCCAGCAACCAGAGCCTGGAGCTGCTGCGCTGCCGCGGGCAGTGCGCCAGCTCGGCGGTCTTGGCCAGCAGGGCGGCGTCCAGCGCCGCTTCCGTGGGGCATTCCGTTGCTGGGGCCAGGGCTTCCGCCAGCAGCTGTGGCGTTCGCCAATCGGGTACCGCATCCCCCGGCAGTGGGCCCAGGCACAGCCTCAGGGCCTGGCGCTCCTGCTGGAAGAGCGCAGCCTGGCGCAGGCTGGCCATGGCTGTCAGCGCCACCAGCAGCTGAGCGCTGGCGCCCCGTAGAGGCTGCCCGTCGGGGGCCAGCAGCAGCCCTTGGGCTGCTTCCCCCTGCAGCGGCTGGGGCGGTTGGATTGTTTGTGCCAACAGTTCCCGCGCCAGAGCCATCGCTGCCGGCCAGGCGGCGCCGCTGCGGCTGCTGGGGTGCCGCTCCAGCTGCAGTAGGCAGAGCAGCCAGCGCAGCTGTTCGCTAGTGGAGCCAGGCCGCCGCTGACCATCGCCCCGCTGCTGCCGCAGGATCCAGGCCCGCAGCCCTTCGCGACCTCCACTGGCTTCGGGGATGCGGTTCATCCACAGGCGCAGCCCCTGGGGCCCGCTCACCTGCTGCAGCTTCTGTTGGGGGGCGATCCCCAGGGGCTGCAGCACCTCCTGCCGCAGCCAGGTCTCCCAGGCGGCTGCGCGGGCGGGGGCATGGCCGACGGGCCAGAGCAGATCCAGGCGGGTCCACACCGGTCGCTGCGGACCGCTCCAGCTGGGGCGCAGGCGCCGCAGTGGCCAGCGGCCGGCTCCGCTGGGCTCGGCTGTTGCGCACTCCAGCAGTAGCTGGTGTGCCGGTCGGATGCCGTCGCTGATCCATAGCTGCAGCAGCAGAGGGGGGCGGTTCATGGCAGATCCCTCAGCAGGTGGCGCTCCGCCAGCAGCAGCGCATGCATCTGATGTTGGGTGGTGTCGATGCGCAGCAGTGGATCGCCCGGTGCGCTGAGCACTCCCCCCAGGGCGGCGCTGGCCAGGGGATGCTGCTCCTGCAGGGCGCGCTGCTGCAGCGAGGAACCCACCTGCCAGCCGGCCAGGCGTGACAGCCCCTGCTCCACGGCCCTGCGCAGCGCATCGCTGCGGGGCTCGTCAGCCTGCTGCCGCGCCAGCCGCCAGGCCGTGATCAGGCCTTCAAAGGCATAGCCGGTGTTGCGGCGCCGTTCCAGCACCCGATGCACGTTGAGGATCCAGTCGGCCAGGGCCAGGGTGCGCTGCTGCCAGCGGGGTTCATGGGGCGCCAGGGTGTGCAGTTCATGAAAGGCGAGGCTCCCCCACTGGTAGAAGCCCTTGCAGAGGGGGCTCGGCTGGCGGGTGGCGATGGCCTCGGCGGCGTAGGCGGCGTCCATGGCGTCGCCGGCCTGAGATGCCGGCACCCAGTGCTCCGTCAGCCCCAGCAGGCGGGCGCTGCGGGCCAGCAGCAACAGCGTTTCCCCGTCGTAATAAGGATTGGGATCCCGTTCGGGAGCGCCCGTGGCCAGGTTGTAACGGGCGTGGAAGCGGCCGCGCTCAAGGCGGCAGCTGAGCACGAAGGCCAGCAGCTCCTGCAGCAACCGTTCCCTCCGGGGGCGCTGCGGGCAGTCGGCCTGGGCCAGCATCTCCACCAGCGCCAGACCCTGCAACGCGGCGGTGCCGAGCATGCCAATGCTGGCCTGGGGGGGCACCGGCCAGCGCCGGCCCCAGCGCTCGCAGCTGTTGGCCTCCAGGTGCTCGAGGCAGCGATCCAGCGCCGTCCAGAGGGCCTGCCGCTGGGCATCCTGCAAGGCCTGGCGATGCAGAAACAGGGCCAGCCCCCAGACCCCGCCGGCTTCTCGCACGGCATGCCGCTCCGCAGGCGGTGGACTGCCATCCAGCGGCAGCTGATAGCGCAGGCTGCCATCCGGCTGCTGGCAGCCCAGCAGAAAGGTCAGTCCCAGCTCCAGCGATTCCGCCAGCCAGAGCTGGAGGTGCCCGCAGGCCTCGCTCCGCGGGGGGGGGAGCGCCGCAGCAACGCCGCCTGGCACGAGTTCTGGCGGGGGCGTCGCCCGCTGCGCCTGCCCCAGGAAGGCGGCCAGCGCGTGCTGGACGTAGTCGATGCGTACCTCGGTGGGCCGCTGGCCGTGCAGGGCCGGCATGGCGCCATCCCAGACGCCGTCGCGCAGTTGCGCCCGCAGCAGATACTCACAGCCGCGTTGGCAGGCCAGCTCCAGTGCCTTGCTCAAGGATGGATCGTGGCGCAGCAGCGGTGCTGCGGCCTGTAGCCCTTCCAGGCAGGTGGCGGTGGTGGTGCTGCTGCCGCTGCCGGAGAAGGCACCGACCTGATTGGGCACCGACACCTGCCGCTGCTGGCGCCGCAGCATCGCTTCCGCCACCTGGCGCGTGTGCGTCAGCAGCAGCGGTTCGGGTTCGTGGGGCCATGCCCCCATGGCGATCAGGGCCCAGTGGTCGAGGGGGACGGCGGAGATCGCCAGATCGTGCCGGCTCGCCGCAAGCTGCTGCAGACCCCGATGGGCGGCCTCCTGCCAGTGAGCGGCCAGACCGCAATCCGGTTCGCGGCTCAGATGAATCAGCGCCAGTGCCGCCTGGCCTGGATAGAAGAGAGACGTCCAGTCCGGTTGGTTGCTGCGTGCGCTGGGGATCCATTTCGAGCGAAAGGATCCATCAGCGCGCTGCATCCAGCGCAATCCCTCCCCGAGCTGCATCAGCAGGGCAGGGGGGATCTGTTCTGACAGCAGCGGGCGCAGCTTCAACAGCGCCAGCAGGGCGAGGGCGGTGCCGCCCAGCTTCACCTGCGGCTCCGTCACGGTGTCGTTGGTCTGCGGCACTGACCAGGCCGCCCAGGCTTCAGGGTGTTCCGGGATCGGGGCCAGCCAGCGCAGCAGACAGGCCAGGGAGCGTTGCAGTGGCCCGCGGCAGGCCGCTGCGGGCAGCAGCGGCTGGGCTTCGGCCAGGGCCAGCAGCGCGCCCGCATGGCGTAGCAGGTTGTAGCCATGGCCGTGCCATTCAGGATCGCTGGCATCGCGGCGATAGACGAACCGTCCATCCGGACAGATCTGGCGCAGCAGATACTGCGCGGATCGTTGGGCCGCATCCAGCCAGCGGCTCTGCTCGAAGGTCAGTGCTGAGCCGCTGATCATGCTTGCGGAATGGCTGCGGGGCTGGGCAGCTCGATCAGGCGTGCCCCCGCAGCTCCGCAGCGTTCGGCCATCTTTGAAAACAGGGAGATGCCATCGCCGACCACTTTGCGGGCATGCAGCATCAGCACAAAATCACGCAGCGATTCGAGGGTGAGTTCGTTCTTGCTGATGGCCTGGGGCTGCTTCTGCAGGTCTTCGGCTCGTAGCTTGTGAATTCCCGATTCCCGCAGTAAGCCGCCGGCCTGGTTAGGGAGACTGCGGCCACAGTCATAGCGCTGCTGCCAGGCCTCCGCGAGGGTGGCCTGATCGCTCACCAGGATCAGGGGTTTTGGGGGCAGATGGGCGGTTGTCTTCTGATAGTTCCGCCAGAGATCGTCGAGGTAAGAGGCCTGATCCGGCCAGCGCTCGTGGATGCTGGTGTTCAGCGGTTGAAGCGGAACGTGACCACCACACCAGCTTTTGCTGCCCCCGCGCAGGTGCACGATGTCGTAGTTGGCAGAGATGAGATCATTGTCCTGGGCGAACGTCTGGATGCGTTCCTTTGCCCAATTCGAGAGTTGTAACTTGTTGAGGTCTGAGTAGGTGAAAGTTCGTTTGCCGACGCCTGGGTAAACGACGATGTCGGCCTCAAAATCAGCTGCTTTGTAGGTGCAGATGTCGTTGAGGCTGGCGTTGTTGTCGGGCAGGTGAAAAATGTCTTTGTAGATCCAGGATGGGTAGCTGGCTTCTGTTAGGACGGGTGCCCAGCATGCGGGAAACACGCTCAGATGGTGGGCATGTGCCTGCCAGTAGCTGAGAAATTCGTGCAGGCCAAAAGTGGCGATGCCATCCAGGCTGAAAAATGTATGGAGGGGTTGTTCCGGGTTGTGCGTCCAGTCGCTGTCCCGCCAGTCAACAACCAGATGCCGGCGGCTGACTTCGGCATAACGGATGGCTTGGAGCAGGCATTGCAGGCGATCGCCGAATCCTTGTGCTCCTTTGAGGACAACAAAGCGAAGCGGCAGGGGCATCTGCAAGGGGCTATCCGGGGCGCGCGGAGTCAGCGCGTTGTTGATTCAGATCCTACTGGTAGTCGCCTGCGTCTGTTTCGCTGCCCGTGTCGTGGATGTCGGGATTGATGGGTTCTGTAGCCGGGAGATCTGCCAAGCTGCTGAGATCGTCGATGGAGCTGGGGCCGTCCTCGCTTGGCTGGCCGTCGTTGGCGATTGGCTCGGAGTCATTGAAGCGCTCGAGTTCATTTTGGAGGTCGTTGTAGTCATCGGCGCTCAAACCGTATTGATCGAGATAGTCGTTCACCAATCCAGAGAGATCTGCGCTGGCATCGCTCTCCGCCGGGGCGTCTGATTCCGTGTCGCTGGGGTTGTTGGTGTCCGTAGCTGTTGCGTCGCTGCCCGGTCGTAGCCATTGATCCACCAGCTCGGCGACAGGCACTTGGTCGTCCGGGTTGGTGATGTCGGCGTCGATGCTCGGCTCGTCGAGGTCTTCGCCAGAGGTGGCGGGCTCAACGCGGAAGGAGGTATCGGCAACCTGCATGGAGCGACCGTTGTCCAGCATCGCTTGGCTGATGCCGTGCAGGATCACATCGCCATCGGCGGTCTCCTGGGGAGTATTCCCGCTGGTTTCGCTGTAGTTGAGAGCAATAGAGGTGATGCCTAGCTCTTCGAGGCTGGTCACTTCTCCTGGCTCGCTGATGGCGTTGGAGTTGCTGTCTTGCCAGACAGCGAACTGTGAGAAGTTTTGGTCGTTGCTGTCGAGGTTCAGGTCGCCATTGCTGTCAAACGCCAGGGCGAGCGCTTCCAGATCGGTGCTGGCTTGCGGTGCCCAGCGGGTGAAGACGAATTCCTCGGCGCTTTGAACGAAGCCATCGGCGTCATAGTCATAGACCAAGAGACCGTCATTGCTGCCGATCCAGGCCGTCTGTTGTTGCCCTGATCCGTAGTCGAAGCTGGTTTCATCCTCCAGAGTGAGGAAGCTGAAAGCGCCATCACCATCAAGGTCAACCGCGACGGGTGTGGCCCAGTCGCCGTTGTCGCCGTCACTGTTGTCATCGTTGTCCACGACGTTGTTGTTCGGGGCACCGTCGTCGTCGGATGCGTCGTCGTCATCGTCATCGGACGAGTCGTCATCGTCGTCGTCGGATGCATCGTCGTCATCGTCATCAGACGAGTCGTCATCGTCGTCGTCGGATGCGTCGTCGTCATCGTCATCAGACGAGTCGTCATCGTCGTCGTCGGATGCGTCGTCGTCATCGTCATCGGACGAGTCGTCATCGTCGTCGTCGGATGCATCGTCGTCATCG
>CBFHOT010000093.1:0-9036 GCA_965657465.1 Cyanobacteriota bacterium
CCAGGCGAGCCAGCGCCGCAGCATCGCTTCGCCGTGGGGCCCGGACTTCTCCGGATGGAACTGGCAGGCGCCGATGGCTCCCCGCCACACGGCGGCGGTGACCGCCTCACCGGCGAAGTCGACCCGGGCCGTGGCCAGCCCCGGATCGCTGGGTTCGGCAGCATAGGAGTGCACAAAGTACATCCAGCTTTCCGGGCTGCCCTCCGGCAGCAACGGGCTGGGGCTGGCGGCGATCAGCGGCTCCCAGCCCATGTGCGGAATCGGGTGGCCGGCGCGCCGCGGCAGCGCCCGCACCACCCCCGGCAGCAGGCCCAGACCGGGCCGGCTGCCCTCGTCGCTGGCCTCGAACAGCAACTGCAGCCCCAGGCAGATGCCCAGCAGCGGCCGGCCGGCGGCGCACCAGCGGTGCAGCAGCCGATCGAGCCCGCTGGCGTTCAGCCGCTCCATGGCGGGATCAAAGGCGCCCACCCCCGGCAGCACCAGGGCGTCGAGGTCGGCCAGGGCTGCCGCCTCTCCATCGGCCTGCAGGGGCCGCACCGTGGCTCCGAGGCGTTCGAAGGCCCGCTGCACCGAGTGCAGATTGCCCATGCCGTAGTCGATCAGGCCAAGCTGGGTCATGGCGCCATGCACGTGCGCTGCCCAGGTTGCTCCAGCGCCGGGCAGCTGGGCAGATCGAGGTCGTTGAGGGCGTCGATCAGCTGGTAGAGGCGCCCCATGCGCCGTTTGTCGAAGTGGAAGCGCAGGCAGGGGCGCAGCAGACCCTCCTCGTCGCAGGTTTCGGCAGCCTGGATGCTGCCCTGATCGAGCAGATCGGCAAAGCTGTGGTTGAGCTGGTCCAGCTCGGCGGCGGGGATGGCGGCATTGAGCTGCAGCTCCACCCGGTCGCTGTGCAGCTCGGCGGCGTGAAACACGCGGTAGAAGCGGCAGATGCGCTCCATCGCCATCTCGGCGCTGTGGGCGAGGAACACCAGGGAGCGATCCTCCGGGGAGATCAGTCCGCGGTGCGTCATGCGCCGCTGCACCGCCAGCTGCCAGCTGGTCCAGAAGGGATCGTGCTCAGGGGCCAGCAGCACCAGCGGCATCGGCGGGGTGCGACCGGTCTGCACCAGGGTGAGCGACTCAAACAGCTCATCGAGGGTGCCGAAGCCGCCGGGCAGCACCACCACCGCATCGCTCTCCCGCAGGAAGAACAGCTTGCGGGTGAAGAAGTAGCGGAAGTGCAGCAGCCGACCCTCACAGCTGCTGACGATCGGGTTGGGATGCTGCTCGAAGGGCAGGTCGACGTTCAGGCCGATGCTGGCCTCGCAGCCGGCGCCCCGGTTGGCGGCCTCCATGATGCCGCCGCCGGCGCCGGTGATCACCTCAAAACCCGCCGCCACGGCGGCGCGGGCCAGCTCCTCGGCCAGGGCGAAGCTGGGATCGTCGGCGGTGGTGCGGGCCGAGCCGAACACGCTCACCTTGCGCACCTGGCGATGCGGCCGGAACACGCTCAGCGCTTCGCTGATGTCGGCGAGGGTGCCGTTGATGATCCGCCAGGCCTCCGGTTCGCTCTCCTGCCGGCAGATCTCGAGCAGCGACACCAGGGTGCGGTCGATCACCCGCCGCTGGGGATGGCCCTCGATTGCCTGGGCCAGGGCCTGCAGCGGGCTGATGCCCCCACCGCGGTTGGCGGGGGCAGCCAGGGGGGGAGGGTTGGCCGTCACTGGTGCGCTGGCTGCTGAGCCGCTGGCAGTTGGGCTGCCGGCTGCTGAAGCCTGGGCCGCTGTTGAGGCGAGGGCCTGCGAGCCGTTGGAGGGGGCGATGTCGGCCAGGGTTCAGCCCTCCCGGGTCCGCGTGGACCCGATCAGAGGTACTTGCTGATGGTGCCGGAGAGGGTGGTTTTGGGCACGGCGCCGACCACGGTGTCCACCTTCTGGCCACCCTTGAACACCATCAGCGTCGGGATCGAGCGGATGCCGTACTGGCTGGCCACGTTGGGGTTTTCGTCGGTGTTCAGTTTGAACACCTTGATCTTGCCCTCGAACTCCTTGGCGATCTCGTCGACGATCGGCGCGACCATGCGGCAGGGGCCGCACCAGGGGGCCCAGAAGTCGACCAGCACGGGCACATCACTCTTGAGCACGTCTTGCTCGAAGGAGGCGTCGGTGACGGCGGCAGCGCTGGACATCCTTGTGGGGATCAGGGTTTGGGCAATCTAGCAACGGGTTCCGGGGCCAATTCCCCAGCTGGTCCCAAGCGTTGCAGGGCGTTAAAGAATGAAGGCCCGGACGCGCCGGGCCGGAGGGTGTGAGGAGTGTGTGAGCCGTAAAGCCCCCACAATTTCAAGATAGGCCTTCCGCTGGTCGGGCTCTACTTGCCCATGCCCAGCTGCTGGGCCTTCTGATACACCTTGCCTTCGGTGAGCAGCGAGGGGGCCACCACCACTTCCACCTGTTGCATCTCGGCCAGGGTGCGTGCCCCCAGGGTGCCCATCGAGGTGCGGATGCAGCCCAGCAGGTTCTGGGTGCCGTCGTCGAGGGAGGCGGGGCCGCGCAGGATCTTCTCGAGACTGCCGGTGGTGCCCACCTTGATGCGGGTGCCGCGGGGCAGCACCGGGCTGGGGGTGGCCATGCCCCAGTGGAAGCCGCGGCCGGGGGCCTCGGCGGCGCGGGCGATCGGCGAGCCGATCATCACGGCGTCGGCGCCGCAGGCCAGGCACTTGCAGATGTCACCGCCGGTGACGATGCCGCCATCGGCGATCACCGGCACGTAGCGGCCGCTCTCGGCCAGGTAGTCGGCGCGGGCAGCGGCGCAGTCGGCCACCGAGGTGGCCTGGGGGATGCCGATGCCCAGCACGCCGCGGCTGGTGCAGGCGGCGCCGGGGCCGATGCCCACCATCACGCCGGCGGCGCCGGCGCGCATCAGCTTCAGGGCCACGTCATAGGTGACGCAGTTGCCGATCACCACGGGCACGCCGAAGTCGCGGCAGAGGGCCTCCAGATCCAGGCTCTCCTGGCCCTCGGGGCCGATGTGCTCGGTGCTGACCACGGTGGCCTGCACGAAGAACAGGTCGGCGCCGGCTTCGGCGATCGCCTTGCCGAACTTCAGCGCGGCCACGGGGGTGGCGCTCACAGCGGCGATACCGCCCTTCTCCTTGATCTCGGCGATGCGCTTGCGGATCAGGTCCTCGCGCACCGGCTGGCTGTAGAGCTCCTGCATCAGCGGCACGAACTCCTCCTTGCCCACCGCCGCGATGCGATCGAGGGCGGGGTTGGGGTCGTCGTAGCGGCACTGCACGCCCTCCAGATTCAGCACGCCCAGGGCGCCCTGCTTGGTGAGCTCCACGCACATGCCCACATCCACCACGCCGTCCATGGCGCTGGCGATGATCGGGATCTCGCGGCTGATGCCTCCGAGGGTCCAGCTGCTGTCGGTCACCGCCGGATCAACGGTGCGACCGCCTGGCACCAGGGCGATCTCGTCGATGCCATAGGCGCGACGGACGGTACGGGAGCGGCCGAGCTGAATGTCCACCGGAAACAGACAGGTATTCGGCCCACCGTATCAACACGTGGGCCGTTGCTCCCCGCTCGGGTGATCCGTGCTACTGGCCGCTGAAGCTGCGCCAGCGCTGCTGCAGGTTCTGGAGGAGCTGCTCGCGTTCGCTGCTCTGCAACAGCCGCGGCAGGCCGCAGCGCACGGCCCAGATCAGGCCCACCAGCTCCAGCAGCCTGGGCACGAGCGGCAGGCTGTCGATGGCGCTGATCAGGCCGGTGTAGACCCGCAGCAGCAGCAGCAGGCCCACCGCCGCCAGCACCAGATTGAGCGGCCGGCGGGCCTGGAGCCAGAGGTCCTGCAGCTGGCCGCTGCCCAGCCAGTCCTGCAGCTTGGCCAGCAGCAGCTCCCACTCACCACCGCCATCGCCGGTGGCGGTCGCGTCGCCGGCCGGGGGCACGCTGGTGCTCGCCTCCAGGCTTGGGCTGTCGCTGCTCGTCTGGGGGGCGGGTTCCGGGGCTGCCGGGGTGCTGACCGGCTCAGGGTTGCTGGCGGCGGGCTCGGCTGAGGTGGCCTCGGTGGCGGCGGTCTCTGCTGCGCCGGCGGTGGCTTCGCTCACGGATGGCATCGCGGGTTCAGCCGCGGCTGCGGCGGAGGGGGTCTCCTCCAGGGTTGCCTCGGGGCCGGGATCGCTGGTCCCGCTGCCGTCGGGCTGGATCTCGTCGGGGATGACGTCAGTCATGGCCGATGGGGCGGGGTACAGACGGCGGCGAGCTTAAGAGGGATCCCTGACGGGGCCCCGCCTCAGGCCTCCAGCGGCCGCAGGCTGGCTCGCCCCGGCAGGGGCGTGGCGGGCAGTCGCAGGGGAAAGCGGTTGCTCTGCAGGCGCTGCACCAGTTCAGCGGCCAGCTCCGCCGCCAGCCGCGGGCTGTGGGCCGGGGCGCTGTGCAGCTCCCGCCCGCCCACGCGGATGCGGCCGCTGGCCAGTTCGGCATAGCTCACCGAGCCGAGGGTCGGTCGGATGCGCCGCGGGATCGCCAGGTCCAGCACCGGTGCCTGCAGCACCTCGGGGCCCGCGGCGGCGCCCCGGGCATCCTCCAGATCGAGCAGGGGCACCGGTGCAGCGATCGCCACCAGCAGGGCGCAGCCGTGACCCTCGAGGAAGCAGGCCCGCAGCCAGCGCCGCTCCAGCCCCGCCAGCTCGACGCTCACCGCCGCTGCGGCACCGGGGCTGCGGGCGTGGCCACTGGCCTGGCGCCGTACGCCCGGCTGATGACCGCTGCCGGCGCCGATCACCCAGCCCAGCGCTCCGGCCACCAGCACCGGCGAGCCCGGCCCGAGGTGGCGCAGGGCCGGCATGGTCAGGCCGATGCTGCCGGCGCCGCCGCAGCTGTAGAGCGCGCTGAGATGGGGGCCCAGCAGCGGTCCCCAGGGGCTGGCGCAGCGGCCGCTGCTACTGCTCAGCGCCACCACCCCGTTTTCACGGATGGCCTGGTGCAGCAGCAGCCGGGCGCTGCCGATCGCCTCGAGATCCACCGTGCCGTGCAGCTCCCGCCGCGGATGCTGCGCGGTGGCTTCGCCCACCGCGTCGAGGGGCAGAGCCCGGCCCTCCAGCAGCTCGCTGAGCACCTGGGCGCCGCTGCGGCGGGCCGGCTCGCCCAGCCCGCCCCCCACCGGCAGGGGCAGTTCTCCGGGGCCGCCGCTGGCCAGGCCGTCGATGCCCCCCAGCCGGCCGCTGCGTAGCCGCAGGGGCGGGTCGGTCGGTCCGAAGCTCAGTTGCAGACTCGCCTGGTCGGTGAAGCCGGCATCGGCGGCCACCACCACATCGGTGGCCCCGAAGGCCTCCTCCAGCCCCGCCTGCCGCACCAGCAGGCGGTAGTCGGCGGCGCTGCGCACCCGCAGCTCACCCTGCTCCTGGCGCCGGCGCAGCGTGGCCTCGCTGCGCGGTTGACGGCTGCGGTTGGGGCTCATTGCCGGTGGTTTGCGCCGGGGTCGATAGACTGGCGCCGTTGAAGGCGGTCGTGCATGGCGGATCCCACGGGACCGATCAATCCCGGTGAATCCGGCCCCGGTGATTCCCGGATCATCCAGACCGACCTCCGCAACGAGATGTCGCGCTCCTATCTGGAGTATGCGATGAGCGTGATCGTGGGTCGGGCCCTGCCCGATGCCCGCGATGGTCTCAAGCCGGTGCACCGGCGCATCCTTTATGCGATGTACGAGCTGGGTCTCACCAGCGACCGCCCCTACCGCAAATGCGCCCGTGTGGTGGGTGAGGTCCTCGGTAAGTACCACCCCCACGGCGATACGGCGGTCTACGACGCCCTGGTGCGCATGGCCCAGGACTTCTCCCTGCGCCTGCCGTTGATCGATGGCCACGGCAACTTCGGCTCGATCGACAACGATCCGCCGGCCGCCATGCGTTACACCGAATCGCGGCTGCAGGCCCTCACCACCGATGCCCTGCTGGAGGACATCGAGAGCGAGACCGTTGATTTCGCCGACAACTTCGACGGCAGCCAGCAGGAGCCGACGGTGCTGCCGGCGCGGATCCCCCAGCTGTTGCTCAACGGCTCCTCCGGCATCGCCGTGGGGATGGCCACCAACATCCCCCCCCACAATCTGGGTGAGCTGATCGATGGCCTGCTGGCCCTGATCGCCAATCCGGAGATCAGCGATCGCGAGCTGCAGGCCCTGATCCCCGGCCCCGATTTCCCCACCGGCGGCCAGATCCTGGGTCGCAGCGGCATCCGCGAGATCTACAGCACCGGCCGCGGCTCGGTGACGATGCGCGGTGTGGCCTCGATCGAAACTCTGGAGGTGCCGGGCCGGCCCGATCGCGATGCGGTGATCATCACCGAGCTGCCCTATCAGACCAACAAGGCGGCGCTGATCGAGCGCATCGCTGAACTGGTCAACGACAAGAAGCTCGAGGGCATCTCCGACATCCGCGACGAATCCGATCGCGATGGCATGCGCGTGGTGATCGAGCTGCGCCGCGATGCCTACCCCCAGGTGGTGCTGAACAACCTGTTCAAGCTCACACCGCTGCAGAGCAATTTCAACGCCTACATGCTGGCGTTGGTGGGTAGTGAGCCCGTGCTGCTCAATCTGCGGCGGATGCTGCAGGTGTTCCTCGATTTCCGCATCGAGACGATTGAGCGCCGCACCCGCTTCCTGTTGCGCAAGGCCGAGGAGCGCGATCACATCCTGCTTGGCCTGCTGATCGCCCTCGACAACCTCGACGCGATCATCGCCCTGATCCGCTCGGCGGCGGATACCGCTTCGGCCCGCGCTGATCTGATCGGTCAGTTCGGCCTGAGTGAGGTGCAGGCGGACGCCATTCTGCAGATGCAGCTGCGGCGCCTGACGGCCCTAGAGGCGGACAAGATCCGCCTGGAACATGAGGATCTGCTGGCCAAGATCACCGACTACCAGGACATCCTGGCGCGCCGCGAACGGGTGCTCGCCCTGATCACCGAAGAGCTGCAGGTGATCCGCAGTCGCTACGACTCCCCCCGTCGCACCGAGATTCTCGATGTCGAAGGCGGGCTGGAGGACATCGATCTGATCGCCAACGAGCGTTCGGTGGTGCTGCTCACCGAGAACGGTTATCTGAAGCGGATGCCGGTGAGCGAATTCGAGGCCACCAGCCGCGGCACCCGCGGCAAGGCCGGCACCCGCAGCCAGGGGGAGGAGGCCGTGCGGCTGTTCATCAGCTGCAACGACCACGACAACCTGCTCCTGTTCAGCGATCGCGGTGTGGTGTACACCGTGCCGGCCTACCGCGTTCCCCTCTCCAGCCGCACCGCCAAGGGCACGCCGATCGTGCAGCTGCTGCCGATTCCGCGCGAGGAGCAGATCACCTCACTGCTGGCGGTGAGTGAATTCACCGACGATGGCGTGCTGGTGATGCTCACCAGCGGCGGTTACATCAAGCGCACGCGGCTTTCGGCCTTCGCCAACATCCGCTCCAACGGTCTGATCGCCATCTCGCTGGAGGAGGGCGATGCCCTCACCTGGGTGCGCCTGGCCCAGCCGGGCGATTCGGTGCTGATCGGCTCGCGCAACGGCATGACGATCCACTTCCGCCTCAGCGATGAGGAGCTGCGGCCTCTGGGACGCAGCGCCCGCGGCGTGCGGGCGATGACGCTGCGCGCCGGCGATTCCTTGGTGAGCATGGATGTGCTGCCGGCGGAGCTGGCGGATCGGGTGGCCTCCAGCAGCGCTGCTGCCGAAGAGGAGGTTGAGGAGGCCGAGGTGGATGGCGACGATGGCGCCGCCAGCGATGGCCCCTGGGTGCTGGTGGCCACCGCCAGCGGCCTGGGCAAGCGGGTGCCGGTGGATCAGTTCCGCCTGCAGAAGCGGGCCGGCATGGGTCTGCGGGCGATGAAGTTCCGCCGCGACGGCGATGCGCTGGTGGGCCTGAAGGTGCTCGGTGCCGGCGAGGAGCTGCTGCTGGTGAGCGAGCGGGGCGTGATCGTGCGCACCCAGGCCGATGCGGTGCCCCAGCAGTCGCGGGCGGCCACCGGCGTGCGCCTGCAGAAGCTCGATACCGGCGACAGGCTGGCGGAGGTGGTGCTCGTGCCGCCGGCGCCCGAGGAGGAGGCCGCTGAGCTGCCCATCTCCGCCGACGGTTCTCCTGCGGATGCGCCCGATGCGGAAGTCTCCGTGGGCTCCACCGACGCTGCGCCGCTGGATGCCGCTGCCACCGAGCCTCCGGCGGGCTGAGGCGATCGCGCCCCGGCCCGCCGCTCCCTGACGTGACCGGCCGCCCAGCATGGAAGAGGCTGTTCGTCCACAACCGTCTGCCACTGGAGCTGTGTCGATGACCACAGGGCCTGTCTGGGATGTTCTGGTGCTGGGCGGCGGCCCGGCGGCCCTGTGCATCGCCGCCGCCCTGGCCGAGGCCGGCCTGCAGCTGGCCCTGCTGGCTCCCGAGGACGTGCGCTCGCCCTGGGCCAACACCTATGGCATCTGGGGTGAGGAGGTGGACGCCCTGGGCCTGGCCCACCTGCTGGAGCATCGCTGGAGCGACAGCGTCAGCTACTTCGGTGCGGGCAGCAGCGATCCGCAGGATCCGGCCAATGCACCCACCCGCCACCGCCGCGATTACGGCCTTTTCAACCGGCAGGCGCTGCAGCAGCACTGGTTGACGGCCTGTGAACGGGGCGGTGTGGCGCTGTTGCGCGGCAAGGCCGAGGGCTTCTCCCTGGTGGAGAACGGCCGCCTCAGCGCGCTGCGCAGCGGCGATGGCACCACCCACCGGGCCCGGCTGCTGGTGGATGCCACCGGCCATCAGCCGTTGCTGGTGCGGCGGCCCGACGAGGGCCCCGTGGCGGGTCAGGCGGCCTACGGGATCGTGGGCCGCTTCTCCTCGCCACCGGTGCAGCCCGGCCAGTTCGTGCTGATGGATTACCGCGCTGATCACCTCAGCCCCGACGAGCGCCATCAGCCGCCGACGTTCCTCTATGCCATGGATCTGGGGGACGGACGCTTCTTCGTGGAGGAGACGTCCCTGGCCCTGGCCCCTCCCGTTCCCTACGACACCCTGCGGCAGCG
>CBFHOT010000094.1:0-8958 GCA_965657465.1 Cyanobacteriota bacterium
CATGGCTCCTTCTGTGCACGGCATCGCCCTCGGCATGATCGAAACCCGCGGCCTGGTGCCGGCGATCGAGGCCGCTGACGCCATGACCAAGGCCGCCGAGGTGACCCTGGTGGCCCGCGAGTTCGTCGGTGGTGGCTATGTGACCGTGCTGGTGCGCGGCGAGACCGGCGCCGTCAACGCCGCCGTGCGCGCCGGTGCCGACGCCTGTGAGCGCGTGGGCGACGGCCTGGTGGCTGCCCACATCATTGCCCGCCCCCACACCGAGGTGGAGCCTGCCCTGGCCGGCACCGGCGCCACCCGCCGTCTCTGATGCCGATGGGCGCCGTTCATCCGCGCGTCCTGGGTTATCTCGGCCGCGCCCTCAGCCTTGAGCTCACCGCTGTTCAGCAGTACATGACCCAGGCCTCCCTTGTGGAGGCCTGGGGCGATGCCGACACAGCCCGCCGTCTGCGCGAGGAGACGGTCGAGGAGATGCAGCACGCCGAGAAGATCGTGCAGCGCATGCTGGCGCTCGGCGTCGCTCCCGCAGCCTCTCAGCTGCGGCCTGCGGCCCATGCCAGCGACCTGGCCGGTCTGCTGCGGCAGAACCTGCTGCTGGAGGGCGATCTCGTCAATCACTACGCCGAAGCGGCCCGCTTCTGCCTGCTGATCGGCGATGACGCCAATGAGGCCTTCTTCCGCGAGCTCTGGAGCGATGAGCAGCACCATGCCGATGCCATCGCCCGCTGGCTGCGCTCCTGCAGCGGCGGCCGCCGCCCGCCGCTGATCGACCGCGCCCGCTTCTGAGCAGCACCGTTCCACGGCTTACAGTCCGGCGCCGAGACCGGTCACAGCCGGCCCCATTTCGCCCCTGCCCTTGGTCGCTTCCCTGCCCCTGTCGCTCCAGCTGGCCTGGCTGATCCCGCTCTACGGCTTCAGCGGCATGGTGCTCAGCCTGCCCTGGGCCTGCGGCTGGTTTCCGCGCAACGGTCAGCGGCCGGCCGCCTATCTCAACCTGCTGGTGACGCTGCTGGCGGTGCTGCACGGCAGCCTCGCCCTGCGCGATGTCTGGCTCACCGGCCCGCATCACATCAGCCTGCCCTGGTTCTCGGTGGCTGATCTGAGCCTGCGGATCGGCATCGATCTCTCGCTCACCAGCCTCGCCTCGCTGGAGCTGGTGACCTTCATGAGCCTGATCGCCCAGGTGTTTGCCCTGGGCTATCTCGACAAGGAGTGGTCGCTGGCCCGCTTCTACGGCCTGCTCGGCTTCTTCGAGGGGGCGCTGTCGGGGATCGTGCTCAGCAGCAATCTCTTCCTGAGCTATTTCCTGCTCGAGATGCTCACCCTCTCCACCTACCTGCTGGTGGGCTTCTGGTACGCCCAGCCGCTGGTGGTCACCGCCGCCCGCGATGCCTTCCTCACCAAGCGCGTCGGTGATGTGCTGCTGCTGATGAGCGTCGTGGCGCTGGCGGCCTGGTCGGGCTCGATGGAATTCACCGACCTCTACAGCTGGGCCGCTGACGTGCGCAGCAACGGCACGATCTCGCCCCTGGCCGGCACGCTGCTGGGCCTTGGCCTGATCGCCGGGCCGATGGGCAAGTGCGCCCAGTTCCCGATGCATCTCTGGTTGGATGAGGCGATGGAGGGGCCCAACCCCGCCTCGATCCTGCGCAATTCGGTGGTGGTCACCGCCGGTGCACTGGTGCTGATGAAGCTGATGCCGCTGCTGCAGCTCTCGCTGATCGCCACCGACGTGCTGCTGGCGGTGGGCACCATCAGCGCCATCGCCGGCGCCCTGGTGGCGATCTCCCAGGTGGATCTCAAGCGCGCCTTCTCCTACTCCACCACCTCCTATCTGGGGCTGGTGTTCGTGGCGATCGCCTTGCAGCAGCCCGGCATCGCCCTGCTGCTGCTGCTCAGCCACGGCCTGGCCAAGGCCCTGCTGTTCATGAGCGTCGGCAGCGTGATCGCCACCACCAACTGCCAGGACCTCACCGAACTCAGCGGCATCGGCCGGCGCATGCCCGCCACCCTCAGCGCCTTCCTGGTGGCGGCCGCCGGCCTGGTGGGCCTGCTGCCCCTGGGCTGCTTCTGGTGTTACGGCCAGGCGGTGCAGGCCCTGGCCGGCCAGGCGCCGCTGTTCGCCGGTGTCTTCCTGCTCACCAACCTGCTCACCGCCGCCAATCTCACCCGGGTGTTCCGCTCGCTCTTCCTGGGTCCGCCCCTGCCGAAGACGCGCCGCACCCCGGAGGTGAACTGGCTGATGGCCCTGCCGATGGTGAGCCTGACCGTGATCGTGCTGCTGACGCCCTTGATGATGCAGCGCATCGATCCGGTGCCCGGCATCGCCGCCTTCTCACCGGCGGTGGCCCTGGCGGTGGTCGCCAGCGGCGCTCTGGGCGTGGCCCTCGGCTCCTGGGTCACCCTCGATCAGTTCTGGTCGCGTTCGATCGCTGCCCCCACCCGCTGGGTGCAGGATCTGCTGGCCCACGACTTCTACACCGAGCGCTTCTACCGCGCCACCGTGGTGGCCTTTGTGGCCGGCCTGGCCCGCTTCACCAACTGGGTGGACCAGCGCCTGGTCAATGGCCTGGTCGATGGCATCGGCCGCGGCTCGCTGGTGAGCGCCGAGAACCTCAAGCTCAGCGTCAGCGGTCAGCTGCAGAGCTATCTGCTCACCGTGCTGGTGGCCATCCTGCTGCTGCTGGCCACCCTCAGCTGGCTGCATCCCGGTCTGGTGCCTGAGCTGGTGGAGGTGCTGCCATGACCCCCCTGGATCTCAGTGCTGCCGTGGCGCAGCTGCCGTTGCTCTCGCTGCTGCTGCTGCTGCCCTTCGCCGGCAGCCTGGCGCTGCTGATCTGGCCCGGTCCGGCCGGGGCGGCGGCCCTGCGCAATGGCGCCATCGCCACCCTGGTGCTGCAGCTGATCCTCAGCCTGGTGGTGCTGCTGGCTTTCGACACCCAGGCCAGCGGCCTGCAGCTGCAGGAGCAGCACAGCTGGGTGCCGGGCATCGGCCTCGACTACAGCCTCGGCATCGACGGCCTGTCGCTGCCGCTGGTGCTGATCAATGGTGCCCTCAGCCTGGTGTCGGTGGTCTGCACCCGCGAGTTCAGCCGCCGGCCGCGCCTCTACTTCGCCCTGCTGCTGCTGATCAGCGGTGCCGTCAACGGCGCCTTTCTGGCCAACAACCTGCTGCTGTTTTTCCTCTTCTATGAGCTGGAGCTGATCCCGCTCTGGCTGCTGATCTCGATCTGGGGCGGCGCCCGGAGGGCCTACGCGGCCACCAAGTTCCTGATCTTCACCGCCATCTCGGGGATGCTGATCCTGGGGGCTTTCCTGGGGCTGGCCCTGTTCACCGGCAGCGTCGATTTCAGCCTCACGGCCGTGACCAGTGAGCGTCTGGCGATGGGCAGCCAGTTGCTGCTGCTGGGGGCCCTGCTGATCGGCTTCGGCATCAAGATGCCGCTGGTGCCGTTCCACACCTGGCTGCCTGATGCCCACACCCAGGCCTCCACGCCGGTGTCGGTGTTGCTGGCGGGGGTGCTGCTCAAGCTCGGCACCTACGGCATCCTGCGCTTCGGCCTGGGGCTGTTCCCCGAGGCCTGGGCGCGATTGGCACCGGCCCTGGCGATCTGGGCGGCCATCTCCGTGGTGTTCGGCTCCTTGGCGGCGATCGCCCAGCGCGACATGAAGCGGATGGTGGCCTACAGCTCGGTGGGTCACATGGGCTATGTGCTGCTCGCCGGTGCCGCCGCCACACCGGTGGCACTGCTGGGGGCCGAGTTTCAGATGGTCAGCCATGGCCTGATCTCGGCCCTGCTGTTTCTGCTGGTGGGGATCGTGTATCGCAAGACCGGCACCCGTGATCTGGATGTGCTCCATGGCCTGCTCAACCCCCAGCGGGGCCTGCCCCTCACCGGCAGCCTGATGATCCTGGGGGTGATGGCCAGCGCCGGCCTGCCCGGCATGGCCGGCTTCATCTCCGAATTCCTGGTGTTCCGCGGCAGCCTCAACGCCTACCCGCTGGCCACGCTGCTGAGCATGGTGGGATCGGGACTCACGGCGGTGTATTTCCTGCTGCTGGTGAACCGGGCCTTCTTCGGTCGCCTGGCGATCACGCCGGTGGAGGACCCGGTGCAGCACAGCCGGCTGGATGTGCAGCTGGCGCCGGTGGCGCCGCGGGAAACCCTGCCGGCCATCGGCCTGGCGGCAGCGGTGGTGCTGCTGGGTCTGGCCCCCAGCTGCCTGGGCCGGCTGAGTGAAGCCACCACCACGGCGATGGCCGCCCTGCCGGTGCTGCTGGCCGGCCTGCACAACGGAGGACTGGGCTGATGGCGGTGATTTCCGCGGAACTGACCCGCAGCGGCGGCATGCCTCCGGCTGAGGTGATCGTCGATCGGCTGCTCAGTGGCCGCACCCTGCTGGCCGAGAGCGAGCAGCACCTGCTGGAGGTGGTGGGGGTGCTGGAGAGCTACGGCGAGGTGCTCGATGCCTACAGCAAGAACCTGATTTACCAGGCTGAGGAGCAGTTCCTCAATCCCTTCCCCGTGTTCAAGTATTTCGACGGGGATCTCAATCTGGGCAGGTTGTGGCGCCACCTCAACCACGACCGCATCAACTTCGAATACGCCGAATACTGCATGAAGGCCATGCTCTGGCATGGCACCGGCGGCCTGGATGCCTACCTCGACTCCGAGGCCTTTCAGGCCGACTGCAACCGCATCGTGGCCCGCAAGCGTCAACGCGATCCCCTGCTGGCGCTGCTGCATGGGTTGGCGCCGAGCTTTCTGCCGGAACTGATCCGCACCGCCGCCACGGTGCATGCCCTCGGCCAGTTCTGGCGGGTGATGAGCGATCTGTTCCTCGATCTGGCCCGCGCTGAACGCGCTGGCCGGGTGCGCACGATCGCCGCGGTGGTGGAGTTCATCAAGGATGGCCTGGTGGCGGCTGCGGCCAATCCGATCCACTACGGCGTGACCGTGGCGGGTGAACACTGCTGGGTGCTGCCGCCGCAGGCCGGCCTCACCTTCCTGGTGGATGTGGCGGTGCCCTATGTGGAAGCGGTGTTCCTGCGGGGTATGCCCTTCTTCGGCACGGTGAGCTTCAACGCCCAGGCTCAGCAGATCTCCCCCGATCAGGCGCGTTTCGCCTACGGCGCCCTCTACGCCGACCCCCTGCCGACGATGGGCGCCGGCATCCCGCCCAGCCTGCTGATGCAGGACATGTACCGCCATCTGCCGGAGGCGCTGCACCGCTTCTATCGCCAGAGCGGACGCGGCGAGGGCGATGTGCACGTGAAGATCTGCGCCAGCTTCCAGAAGTCGATGTTCTGCGTCACCAACGCCGCCATCAACGGCACGATGCCCCATCCGCTCGACAGCCGCGATCCGGAGCAGCAGGCCGCCAACCGCGCCTACGCCGCCGCCTGGGCCGCTCGCCTCTGCGTCGCCCGCACCGACTGCCTCGGGCCGTCCTGAAGCGGCCGGAGGGCCAGACCCCAGCGCTGGCCTAGGGTCGGGGGATGGAGCAGCCCTGGACCCCCCGCCCGAAGGCCGATCGGCCGGAATGGCTGGAACGACGCTACGAGTTCGCTGATTACGCCAGCACCCGCGACTTTCTGGAGCGGCTCAATGATCTCTGCGAAGCGCAGCAGCGCTTCCCCGACATCAGCTTCGGCCGCACCTATGTGAATCTCACCCTGCGCGCCGCCGAGGAGGGTGCCCAGGTTGGCGAGGCGGAGCAGGAGCTGGCAGCGGTCATCGACGGCCTGCTCTGATGGAGCACCCCGACGGTGTTGATGCCACCCCAGCCTCTGCTGCGCAGCGTCAGGAAGCGATCGGTTCGGAACCACCGGCCCTGGATGAGCAGACAGCCGTGGATCTCCGCGCCGCCTACGAGGGTGCCGGCGTGCAGGAGGTGCTCGATGAACTGGATCGTCATCTGATCGGCCTGCGGCCGGTGAAGGCCCGCATCCGCGAGATCGCCGCCCTGCTGGTGGTCAATCGGGCTCGCCAGCAGGTGGGACTCGACACCACGGCCCCCAGCCTGCACATGTCGTTCACGGGGCGGCCGGGCACCGGCAAGACCACCGTGGCCGAGCGGATGAGCCAGATCCTGCACGGCCTCGGTTACGTGCGCAAGGGCCATGTGGTCACCGCCACCCGCGATGATCTGGTGGGGCAGTACATCGGCCACACCGCACCGAAGACCCGCGAGATGTTGAAGCGGGCCATGGGTGGTGTGCTGTTCATCGATGAGGCTTATTACCTCTATCGCCCTGAAAATGAGCGGGACTACGGCGCCGAAGCGATCGAGATCCTGCTGCAGGTGATGGAGAGCAATCGCGACGATCTGGTAGTGATCTTCGCGGGCTACAAGGATCGCATGGACGTGTTCTATCAGAGCAATCCAGGCCTGTCGTCGCGGGTCGCTAATCACATCGATTTCCCCGATTACAGCGCTGAGGAGCTGCTGGCGATCGCCCAGCTGATCCTCGCCAGCGAGAATTACCGCTTCAGCGAGGAGGCCCGGGCCGCCTTCGCCGATTACATCCAGCGGCGCATGCAGCTGCCGTTCTTTGCCAACGCCCGCTCGATCCGCAATGCCATCGATCGGGCCCGGATGCGCCAGGCCAACCGCCTGTTCAGCAGCCTCGGTCGCTCGGTGACCAAGCTGGATCTGATGACCCTCGAAGCCGAGGACATCACCGCCAGCCGGGTGTTTCAGGGGGAGGTGGAAGGTCTCGATCCGGCTCGGCCCCTCACCTGAGCGGGCGTTGAACAGCAGGCCGTGGCGGCAGCCCTGGCCCCGCTGCAGCATGGGTGGGCGCCTTCCCCTGCCGCGGGATGAACCTCTTCAACCTCTGGCCGGAGCGCCGCATGCACGTCGCCCGCTGGGCGCTGCTGCTCGGCTGGTTGCTGTTGATCGCGCTGCTGCTGCGGTCGCCGCTGCAGGGGGCCTGGCGCCCGCCGCTGTGCGAGCGCGTGGCGATCTGCGGCCCCTCCCTGGGCAACGATCTCTTCTGGAACCTGGGCCTGCCGCTGGTGCTGCTCTGCGTGGTGCTCAGCCACGAGCTCTGGCGCCGCATCTGCCCGCTTTCCTTTGTGTCGCAGCTGGCTCGGGCCCTGGGGCGGCAGCGCACGGTGCCGGGCCGCAACGGCAAACCCCAGCTGGTGAGCGTCGATGAGCAGTCGTGGCTGGGCCGCCACCACGTGCAGTTGCAGTGGAGCCTGCTGATCGCCGGCCTCTGCCTGCGCATCCTGGTGGTCAACAGCCAGCCGCTGGCCCTGGCGCTGCTGTTCATCGCCGTCCTGCTGGCGGCGCTGGTGACGGGCTGGGCCTATGCCGGCAAGGCCTGGTGCCAGTACATCTGCCCCTTTGGCACGGTGCAGCAGGTGATCACGGGGCCTCGGGGGCTGCTGGGTTCCACGGCCCATCTCGATAGCCCGACCCGCACCAGTCAGTCGATGTGCCGCACCGCCGCCGCCAGCGGCAGCGGCCAGGCGGATGTCAGCGCCTGCGTGGCCTGCGCCCGCCCCTGCATCGACATCGACGCCGAGCGCCACTACTGGCAGACCCTGCACGGCAAGCGGGGTCTCAACTGGGCCTGGTACTCCTACCCCGGCCTGGTGATCGGCTTCTTCCTGCTGATCGAGACGCTGGCGCCGCCGGGCCTGGCCAGCAGCTACCTCAAGAGCAAGCTCTACACCTATGACGACCGTCTGCTGACGCTGGCCGCTCAACCGATGCTGCCGGCCGGCTGGCCGGCGCTGCCGCGCTACCTGCTGATCCCGCTGCTGCTGCTGGCCGCCGCAGCACTCTCGCAGCAGCTGTTTCGGGCGCTGGAGCGCTGGCAGCGCCACCGGCTGGAGCGGGGCGCTCACGGCGGCGATGCCAACGCCCTGGCCACCCACCGCACCCGCCTGCTCGCCACCTTCATCGCGGTCAACAGCTACGTGCTGTTCAAGGGCAATCCGCTGCCGATCGGTGGCAGTCGCGGCGATGCCCTGGTCTCGATGCTGGTGATGGCCTGCACGGCGATCTGGCTCTACCGCGGCTGGCAGCGCGACCAGAGCCTCTACGAGCGGGAGAGCACCAGCACCAGCCTGCGGCGCCAGCTGGCCAAGCTGGGCCACCAGTTGCAGGAGCTGCTGGCGGGCCGGCGCCTGGAGGAGCTCAATGCCGGTGAGGTGTTCGTGCTGGCCAAGGCCCTGCCGGCCCAGGCCAGCTCCCAGCGGCGGCGGCTCTACCAGGAGGTGCTGGGAGATCAGTTGCGCCAGGGCCGGCTGGACCGCTTCAGCGCCCAGGTGAAGCTCGAGGAGCTGCGCACCAGCCTTGGGCTGGATGCCAGCGATCACCGCCATGCGCTGGAGCTCGTGTGCAGTGAGGACCCGCAGCTGTCGACCCTGACGCCGATGGAGCTGGCGGGCCTCGATCTGCGCCGCAGCGCCGCCCGCGAAGAGATCGAGGAGCTGCTGCGCCTGGGGCAGTACACCAGCCTCGATGGCGCTCTGCTCAGCGCCGGCAGCCGCCAGCGGCTGGAGCGCATTCGTCTGGAGAGCGGTCTGGATGAGCGCGACTGGCAGGAGCTGCTGGCCGATTACGCCCCCGGCTCCGCCCGCAGCAGGCGGCAGCTGCAACTGTTGCTGCACCGTCTGCAGGAGCGCCTGGCGGAGCGCGCCAGCCTGGAGCGGGCCAGCGCCGCTGATCCCCTGCTGAAGCCGCTGCTGCTGAGCCTGGATCGGCAGCTGGCGGCGCTGCTGCCGGATCTGGTGGCCCTGCAGCAGCAGGATCTGGAGGTGGAGCAACGGCCGCGGCCCGCCACCCGTGCCCTTGCGCTCTATGGCGCTCTGCCGCCACCGGTGCTGACCTTTCTGGCCAGCGAGGACGCGACCACGATGGCCCTGGCCCGCTGGCTGGAGGGGCAGTCGCCCGCCGCCGCCGCGCTGGCCCTGCCGCCGCCCCAGGCGGTGCTGCAGC
>CBFHOT010000095.1:0-8956 GCA_965657465.1 Cyanobacteriota bacterium
GCCTGGCCGCCCAGGGTGCCCGCGGCAGCGGGCAGCTGCAGCAGCGGCAGGCCGCGGGCCCCGCCGAGGGCGGCAGCGGCAGGGCCTGGCAGACGCAGCTCCACCCCCTGCTCAGAGATGGTCAGCAGCTGCAGGTTCGGCCAGCACTGCCCATCGAGCCGCAGCGTGGCCGTCTGGCCACGGATCGCGAACCAGGGCACAGGGGCCGCCCCGGGGCGATCGCGGCAGGCCCGGCAGGCCGCCAGCAGCAGCAGGGCGTTGATCAGCCCCCAGGCCAGGGCGAGGGGCCAGCTGGCCGCACCCAAGGCAGCAGGAGGCTCCACTCCTGACGCGCCGGCAGACCATCCCGGCAGCAGCCGCAGCGGCAGCGCGGCGAGGGCGACGAGCTGCACGACCAGCAGCAGCAGCGGCAGCGCCAGCAGCCGCTGCCCGTGCAGCGCAGCTCCGGCAGCCGCCGCAGACTGGGGCTGCTGCTTGGGGGTGACCCGAAAGGCGAGGGGCCGGCGGCGCAGGGCGCGCAGCACCACCAGCAGCAACGGCCCCAGCAGCAGCCAGCGGTAGAGCTCGGGCATCAGCGCGGTGCGCGACTGACCGCTGAGCCAGCGGATCAGCAGCAGCTGAGCGCCATAGAAGGGCAGCGCCACCAGCAGCAGATCGGGCGCGCTGGCCTGGATCGGCACCACCCCCAGCAGCCCCGGCGCCAGGGGCATCAACGCCAGCACCAGCTGGGGCAGGGCATTGAGCCAGTGGAGGATGCCCTCCAGATAGGCCAGCCGTTGCAGCGGGCGCAGGCCAGCGATCGTGAGGGGATTGGCACCGGTGCGCAGGGTCTGCAGGGTGCCACTGGCCCAGCGGCAGCGCTGCCGCACCAGGGCGGCTGCCGTGAAGGGTGCCAGCCCGGCGCTGAGCTTCTCCGGCAGGAACAGGCAGCGCCAGCTGGCGGCCCGCAGGCGGATGCCGGTGGCGAAGTCCTCAGAGGTGGTGCCGGTTTCGAAGCCGCCGACCTGCAAGAGGGCAGAGCGACGCATCACGAACGACGTGCCGGCGCAGACCACGGCATCCATCGCCTGCCGCACCGGCTCCACCCAGCGATAGAAGCTCTCCTCATCCGGCATCAACCAGCGCTCCAGCGCCAGATTGCGAATCACCGGATCGGCGTTCATGTAGGTCTGCGGGGTCTGCACCAGCGCCAGCGCCGGATCGCGGAAGGGGGGCACCGCCCGGCGCAGAAAGGGCCGCAGCGGCACCACATCGGCATCGAACACCGCCAGCAGCTCACCCTGGAGGAGCGGCAGGGCGTTGTTGAGATTGCCCGCCTTGGCCTGGCGCGGATGCGGACGGCTCAGGTAGCGGCAGCCCAGCCGGGCCGCCAGCGCTGCCAGCTCCGGTCGGTTGCTGTCATCGAGCAACCAAACGTGGAAGCGGGGGTAATCGAGGGCGATGCAGCCCCGCAGACAGCGCTCCAGCAACTCCGGCGGCTCGCCGCAGGAAGGCACCAGCACATCGACCAGCGGCGAGGCGTCCAGCCCAGGCCCGCCGCTCAGCCCGGGCCCCGTCGCGGCAGCAGAAGGCAAGGCCAGGCTGAACACCAGCTGCAGCGAGCCATGCAGCAGCAGCCAGAGCTCGGCCAGCAACAGCAGCACGCTCAGGGCGGCGCTGAGGGGATCCGCCAGGTTGAGCGTGCTGGTGCAGCGCCAGTGGGCATAGCGCAGCGCCAGCAGCAACAGGAGCAGCAGCGCCGCGCGCCGCGCGATCAGGTTCACCACAGCAACCGGGGTTCAGCAGCCCTGCGGCGGCGTTGCCGAATGGGCGAAGCCAGCGTGACGTTTCTCTGCAAAAGCGAACGCCGCCGCCAACCACCCCAGACTGGTCCCAACCGCAGATCGCCGCCATGTCCGTGGGCACCGTGTACCTGGAAGCGCTGTTCACCGGGGTGATCACCCCGGCGGAGCTGCAGTGGGTCACCAGTCACCAGCACGACTTCAACCGGGTGGAGGAGGCCACGGCGCTGCGCCTGGGCCGACTGCTGGATGCGGGCATCATCCAGCTGGGGTGCCGGCTGAAGGGCGGCTGAAGGGGCCTGCGGCGGATCAGACGATCCGCTGCAGCCGCAGACCGGCGGGCTCACCCCAGCTGCCACTCACCCGATAGCCGGGGTCGTTGGCACTGAGGTGGCGCAGGATCCAGAAAAGAGGCTCCGGGCTGGCGAGGGCCAGCTCGGCTGCCAGGTCCTCCAGGCTGCGCTCTCCGCCGTCGGCGAGCACGGTCTCCAGGCGGGCCTGCAGCTCCAGCAGCTGCGCGGCCGCCTTCTTGCCGGCCTCCACCCCCGGCTGGTCGTAGGCATTGATGTTCACCAGCTCGGCGTAGAGGCCAACGGCCCGCTCGAACAGCGCCACCAGAGCACCGAGACCGGCGGCATCGAAGCGCCGCAGGCTGATCGAGAGGCTCTGCCGGCCGCTCTCCTCCAGGGCCGAGCGGGTGCCCTGCAGGAAGCCGTCGAGCACATCACCGGGCCGCTCACCACCGAGGGCCGGCAGGCCTTCGGGGTCATCGAGCACCTCGATGAAGGTGACGAAGAAGTTATCCACGCCGTCGCGCAGCTGCTGCACATAGGCGTGCTGATCGGTAGAGCCCTTGTTGCCGTAGACGGCCAGGCCCTGGTGCACCACCGCGCCGCTGCGGTCGAGCTTCTTGCCCAGGCTCTCCATCACCAGCTGCTGCAGGTAGCGGCTGAAGAGCTCCAGGCGATCGCGGTAGGGCAGCACCACCAGGTCGCGGGCACCGCGGCCATCACCGGCCACATACCAGGCGGCAGCCATCAGGGCCGCCGGATTGCGGCGCAGATCGGCGACGCGGGTGGCGGCATCCATCGCCCTCGCACCGGCCAGGAAGCCGCGCATGTCCGCACCGATCAAGGCGCCGGGCAACAGCCCCACGGCGCTGGTGATGCTGGTGCGACCACCGACCCAGTCGAACATGTCGAAGCGGGCCAGCCAGGCCTCCCGCTCGGCCAATTGATCCAGGCGACTGCCGAGCATCGTCACGGCCACGGCCTGCTCAGCCCAGCGCCCGCCCAGGCTCTCCAGGCGAGCCCGCACCTGCTCCATACCGATGCGCGGCTCCGGCGTGCCGCCCGACTTGCTGACGACCACCACCAGGGTGCTCAGCAGCCGGTCGCCGAGGCGCTCGAGGGTGCGCTGAATGCCCTGGGGATCGACGTTGTCGATGAACTGGAAGGGCAGACCCCGGCCCACCTCACCGAGGGCGTCCACCAACAGCAGAGGGCCGAGGCCGGAGCCGCCGATGCCGATCCAGAGCATATCGGTGAAGCGGCCGGAGGCGAGCTGTTCAGCGGCGAAGGCCTCGATGCGATCCACCTCGGCGGCGATGTGGGCCGCCGTGGCGGCATCGGGTGCCAGCTCCGGCGCGCGCAGCCAGTAGTGGCCTACCATCCGCTGCTCGTCGGGGTTGGCGATGGCACCGCCCTCCAGGGCGGCCATCGCCTCGAAGGCCTGAACGAAGCGGGGCTCCAGCTGCTGCAGCTCGGTCTCGCCGAGGGCCATCCGGCTCACGTCGAGCCAGAGGCCGAGATCCTCGTGGTACCAGAGCAGGTCGCAGAAGCGCTGCCAGGTGCTGCCGGCATCGGCGGGGGCGCGATCGAGGTCGGCGGTCATGACCCAGGCATGGCTTCGGATCGGCAGAAACCTAGTGCTGACCGGCCGATCCCAGGCCGAGGGGGGCCGGCCGACAGACCGTTCCCCCGCAGGGGACACAGAACGAAAAGTTCCTTAGGATTCGCGCATCTGTTATGGCCGTCGGATAAGAACTGCCGTGATTCGCTCCACCGCGGCCGTTGCCCACCACGCCGGTGCTGAGCCGCAGGGGCAGGGTGCAACAGCACGCCTGGCGCGCCGGCTGCGGCCCCTCGGCCCGATCGGTGTCGCCCTGGCGGCAGCCCTGCTGCTGCCGATGGCCCAGCCACCGCTGCGGCCCTGGGCCCAGGGTTCCTCCGCAGCGACTCCCAGCGCAGGCAGCATCCGCGACGGCCTGGCCGGTGCCGATCCGCTCCAGTTCGGCGCGGCCGAGCTGGAGGAGCTGGAGCGGCGCTTCGGCGTCCATGGGCCCCAGACCCGCCTGGCGCAGCTGTTCAGCCAGGGCATCGACCAGTTCCAGCCCCTACGCAACCACGCCCTCAACCGGCTGGAAGAGCTGCGGCCGCTGATCCTCAGTCAATCCGCCCGGCGCCGCGTCAATCCGCTGCTGGTCACGGCCGTGCTGTTCGATGAGATGCGCCATGCCAAACCGGGCGAGAACCATCCGATCGCCGCCCACTCCGGCCTGTTCAGCACCCATGGCCTGGCCCAGCTGGGCATCGGCGAGATGGTGCACCAGGGCATGCTGCCCAGCCAGCCCAGCCCAGCCCAGGTGAGCTGGGCGCGCGATCAGCTGCTCGATCCCAACCAGAACGTGGCCCTGCTGGTGGGCAAGTTTGCGCGCCTGAAGCGGGCTCTCGATCTGCCCAGCGACCGGATGCTGGTGGCCAGCGGCAATCCGCGCGATGCCAAGGCCCTGGCCACCCTCGCCTACCTGCACAACGGCAAGCTGGACTACCCGCGCCGGATCCTGGCGTCGATGCAGGACCCGGAGCTGCATGCCCTGATCTACGGCCAGCGCAAACCGCTGCTCTCACCGCTGATCTGAACAGCCAACGCTCTCAACGGCCCCGATCTGAATGACAATCCACTCGGGCGAACCGATCGGATCGAGCGGCAGGCAACGGCGCGCGCCCTAGCCCAGCTGGGGCCGTTCACACAGCAGGCCGAGGCTCTGGAAGCGGCGCTGCAACTGCTGCCAATCGAAACTGCGGGGATCGGCCCGCTCCCCCCCCAGATCGACAGCGCGATGGGTGGTGATCCGATCGGCGCCAATCTCGTAGCGACTCATCCACAGGGCCAGCAGGGCGGCCAGGGCGTCGTACTGGGGCTGGGTGTAGCCGCTGTGGCTGGAGCCGTCGTGCTCCCCATCGATCGGCGTCTCCAGGCTCACATGCAGGGCAAAGTTGTTGACCGAACCGCCCACCGCCGGGTTGGTGATCGCCCACTCGCCGCGAAAGGCGGAATTGCCGGCGCCGAAGGCCCGCTGGCGGGGGTCAACGAGCTGCTTGACGGCCCCATCGAGACCGATCAGCGCGTGGTAGCTGACCTGGTCCTCATCGCGGGGATGGGGCGTGCGGAAGGTGTTGAGCGCAGACTCAATCCCGAAGACCGTCTCGTGCAGCACCACCAGCCGTGGACGCGTGTCCAGCGGATTGCCGAAAGCGTCATGGCGATGGCGCTCGCCGTAATTGCTGGGATCGATCACCACCCGCTCGGGGCTGTCGCGCAGCCGCTGCAGCAGGGGCAGCAGCCGCTGGCGCAGCTGCGGGTCGGGCCTGGGGCAGCGGGCCTGCAGCGGCGACACCCAGGCCATCGGCGCCGGGGGAGGGGGTGCCGGCCGGGCACCGGGCAGCGGCCGACCGGCCGCCGGTGCCAGATCGAGAAAGTCGAGCAGGGAGGGACGGCCGCCGGGGCTGCTCAGGTCGCGGGCCAGCCAGCCGAGGCCCCCCAGGGCCAGGGCCATCGCCGCCAGGGCGGCGACCAGCAGCGGGCGAGGCTGCGGATCGCTCATGCCGGTTCGGGCTCCAGGCAGAGCCAGCGCCGCCGCCGCTCCAGGGCGGTCGCCGGCGCCTGGGGATCGCTCTGCAGCTGCCACTGGCGCGGTTGCGGCGCCAGCGGCTCCAGCTCGGTGAAGCGCAACCGCCCGTCGCGGGCGTAGGCCAGCGGCAGGCGACGGCCCAGCGGCCAGCTGCCGGCGACCAGCGCCACCTCCTCGGGCGTCCGCAGCCGCTGCTCGGCCAGGGCGATCAGCTCATCGCCCACCATCAGGCCGGCGGCCTCGGCGGGGCCATGGCGTTCCACCCGCTGCAGCAATGGCCCCGCCGCCGCCGCCTCCAGCTGCCAGCCCAGCCAGCGCTCCTGCGGGGCGGGGGCCTGGGGCACCAGTCGCAGACCCACATCCTCCAGCAACTCCAGCAGCGGCGGATCCTCCACGCTGTCGAGCCACTGGGGCAGCAGCTCCGCCAGTTCAGGCTGCTCGGCGCTGAAGGCCGCCAGCAGATCCGCTTCGCTGTAGCCGCGCCCCGAGGCGCCATGGCTGCGCCAGAGGGCCTGCAGCACCCGCGCCAGACAGCTGCCGCTGCGGCGCAGCCGCAGATCGAGCACCAGGGCCAGCACCGCGCCCTTGAGGTAGTAGCTCACCTGGCTGTTGGCGCTGTAGGCATCGGCCTTGTAGAGCTTCACCCAGGCCTCCTGGCCGCTCAGGCGCAGGCTCTGCACGGAGCGTCCCGGGGTGGTGAGGTAGCGGCTGAGGTCGGCGGCCAGATCGCCGAGCACCTCGGCCTCGCCGCAGAGCCCCGCGGCATGGGGCAGCAGCTGATCCACATAGCTGGTGACCCCCTCGGCAAACCAGAGGGTGGGGATCAGCACCGGCCGGCCGTAGTCGTAGGGGCGCAGCTCCCGGGGGCGCAGGCGCCGCACGTTCCACTGGTGCAGGTATTCGTGGGCCACGAGCTGCAGCAACTTGCGCCGGCCATCGGCCGCCGCCAGACGCCGACGGCCGAACTGCAGCACGGTGCTCAGATCGTGCTCCAGGCCGCCATAGCCGTTGTCGTTGCAGTGCAGCACGAACAGGTAGTGGTCGGCGGCCGGCCGCTCCACCCCCATCAGCCGGCAGCAGGCCAGACACACCTGCTCCACGGCCTCCAGCCAGTGAGGATCAGCGGGATCATGGCCCTCCAGGGTGCGGCCCCAGCTGACCCAGCGATGGGGCACCCCGGCCACGGCAAAGCCATGGCTGGGATGGGGGCCGGCCTCGATCGGCGTATCCACCAGCTGATCGAAATCGCGGGCCAGCCAGCTGCCGTCGTCCTGGCGGGGCAGGGGCACAAAGGCCTCCCACTCCGGCGGCAGGCTCAGGCTGAGGCGATGGGGCTGCCAGCGCTGCCCCTCCAGCTCCAGGGCCACGGCCGCCAGGGCCAGAAAGCCATGGTCGGCGTCGAGATGGCAGGTGCGCACCGTCAGCTCGGTGGCCTGAATGCGGTAGCGCAGGGTGAGGGGCTCGGCGCTGGGCAGCTCCACCGCCCAGCTGGCCACCTCCAGGCGCTCCAGCGGCAGCGAACGGCCGCCCTGCTCGACCACCAGCCCCTCCAGCTGGCGGACGTAGTCGCGGATCAGATAGGAGCCCGGCGTCCAGGCCGGGAGCTGCAGGCGCAGCCGGCCGGGGCGGCTGGGCTGGTGCTGCAGGGTCACCTGCAGCAGATGGGCGCGGCAATCGCGCAGATCGAGATGCAGGGAGGGCGTCAGGTCCTCAGGCACGGCGGATGCAGGCGCTGAGGTCAGAGGCTCAGCGTCACCTGCGCCCCCGGCAGCTGGCCGGCGGCGTCAGCCAGGGCCTGGGCAGCGGCATAGCAGCGGGTGATGCGGCTGATCAGGGCCTGCAGCGCCTGGCTGCGACTGATGCGCTGCAGATCCCCCACCAGGGCCAGGCTGCCATCGCGCTGGCGGCACCAGCCGAGGCGCTGCCCCCCCTCGAGGCGTACCTGCAGTTCCACGGGCTGCCGCTCATCGGCAAAGCCGCGCAGCTGCCCGCCCCGCTGGGGCTGCAAGCCGAGGCCCTCCAGACTGGCGACCAGCAGGTCGACATCGCGGAGCACCGTAGGAAGGATGGAGAGATGGGACATGGACCGGATGCCCGCTTTTCCAGACCCTAGCGATCCCGGTGAGGGGTTCCAGTGGCCATTGCCACAGCCGGCAGCCCCCCGATCCACCCCGAGCAGCCTCAGGCTGGGGGTGATGGCCTCGGGCAACGGCAGCAACTTCGAGGCGCTGGTGCAGGCCTGCCGCAGCGGCGCCCTGGCGGCGGAGGTGGTGCTGCTGGTGGTCAACAACCCGGGTTGCGGCGCCCAGCAGCGGGCCGAGCGCCTGGGCATCCCCTGCACGGTGGTGGACCACCGCCACTGGCGCGACCGGGAGGCGCTCGACGGCCAGCTGATCACCGCCTTCCAGGCGGCGGCGGTGGATCTGGTGGCGATGGCGGGCTGGATGCGGATCGTCACGCCGGTGCTGATCGGGGCCTTCCCGCAGCGACTGGTGAACATCCACCCCTCCCTGCTGCCCAGCTTCCGCGGCCTCGACGGGGTCGGCCAAGCCCTGGCGGCCGGCGTCACCCTGGCCGGCTGCACCGCCCATCTGGTGAGCGAGGAGGTGGATGCCGGGCGCATTCTGGTGCAGGCGGCCGTGCCGGTGCTCGATGGCGACGACCATGCCAGCCTCAGCGCCCGCATCCACCGCCAGGAGCACCGCATCCTGCCGGTGGCGATTCAGCGGGCGGCGCAACAGCTGGGGCTGCTCTAGGAGCGAGTCGCACGTTGCGCCCAGGCCAAATCACCGTTCAGGAGCCCCTGGGATTCAGGGATGCCTGATCCCAGCGCTGGCGAAAGGAACAAGGCCCCTCAGACCGTGGCCAACGATGCCCGGAACAGTTTGAGCAGGTTGTGGGTGGTGGCGATCAGGGCCCACTCCCCGTTCACCTGCTCCAGACCCCGTAACTGGAAGCGATCCAGTCCCCGGGCGCCCTTGATCTGGCCAAAAACCGGCTCCACGATCGTCTTGCGCAGGGCATAGATCGCCTGACCCGCTTTGGACCTGAGCTTGCGATCCATCCGCCCTCGTGCATCCAGATCCCTGGGCGCAGGCCCCCGCGATGGCCTGGGCCTCTGGCCGTGCCGCTGCCGGCGGGTGGAGATGTAGGCCGCCAGCCCCCTCTCCTCACAGGCCTCCAGGTTGGCGGTGCTGCAGTAGCCGGCATCAGCGATCAAGGCCTCCGGCAGTTGGCCGGTATTGGCCTGGATCCGCTCCAG
>CBFHOT010000096.1:0-8887 GCA_965657465.1 Cyanobacteriota bacterium
GCCACCCTCTATGCCCAGCGCATCTTCTTTGTGGTGACCCTGCAGCCCCGCGGCGCCAGTTTTGAGGTGGTTCCGCTGATGGATGCCCGCCACTACGCCGAGCAGAATCTGGCCCGGGCCCGCCGGGAAGGGGCCGAGGCCCATGCCCACTGGCGTCAATTGTTCGATCAGACCTTCATCTGAGTGGCGGCTCCGGCAACGCTGGCTGAACGGCTCATCGATCTGCGGCGTCAGCTGCCCGCCCACAGCCGCCTGCTGGCGGTGAGCAAGGGGCAGCCGGCCAGCCTGGTGCGCGAGGCGGTGGCGGCCGGGCAGCGCAGCTTCGGGGAAAGTCGGCTGCAGGAAGCGATCGCCAAACAGGCGGAGCTGGCGGATCTGGAGCCCCTCGACTGGCACTTCATCGGCCGGCTCCAGGCCAACAAGGTGCGCGGTGTGGTGCGGCACTTCGGCACGATCCACTCCCTCGACAGCCTTGAGCTGGCCCGTCGTCTCGATCGCATCGCCGCCGAGGAGGGCCGCCGGCCGGTGGTGCTGCTGCAGGTGAAGCTGCGGCCCGATCCGTCCAAGACGGGCTGGGATCCCGCGCTGCTGCGTCAGCAGTGGCCCGAGCTGCAGGCGCTGCCGGCCCTGCAGCTGCTGGGGCTGATGACGATGGCGCCCCTGGGCCTGGAGATGGACGAGCGCCGCGGCCTCTTCGACGACTGCGCCGCCCTCGCCCGGGAGCTGGGGCTGCCGGAGCTGTCGATGGGGATGAGCGGCGACTGGCCGGAGGCCGCCGCCGCCGGCAGCACCTGGGTTCGCATCGGCCGGAGTCTGTTTGGCGCGCGCGCCTAGACGACGGATCCGATCGATTGGCTTGCCGGCCCTCTCGTGGGACGCTATTCAGGTTGCAAGCATCCTCAGAGGTTCGCTCCGTGTCGTTGTTCTCCCGCCTGCGTGCCGTCGTCTCCGGAGATGACTACCTGGATGGCGCCTACGACGACGAACTCGACTATGACGGCGGCGAGCTGGAACCCGCCGAGAGCGCGCCGGCTCCCACCAGCCGCAGCAGCGCCCTGGCCCTGAGCAGTGACTTCAGCAGCGACGATCCCTTCGCCGGCACCAATGTGATCGGCCTGCCCGGTATCTCCACCTCGGCCTCGGAGGTGACCCTGATGGAGCCCCGCAGCTTCGATGAGATGCCCCGCGCTATCCAGGCCCTGCGCGAGCGCAAGACCGTGATCCTCAATCTCACGATGATGGAGCCGGATCAGGCTCAGCGCGCCGTGGATTTCGTGGCCGGTGGCACCTTCGCCATCGATGGCCACCAGGAGCGGGTGGGCGAGAGCATCTTCCTGTTCGCCCCCAGCTGCGTCACCGTCACCACCGCCGGCGGTGAGGACAGCGCCTCCCCGACGGTGGTGAGCCGTGATCTGGAGGCCGAGCAGCCCGCTGCCCCCAGCCCCGCCTGGGGCCGCCAGGACGCCGCCCTCTGATCGCCGGCGCTGGCCTTGTCCCAGCGCTGAGCTAGTTCTGGGGCAGTCGCTGACCCGGAGCCGTGCAGACCGCGGACCTGGGGGTGGTGGGTCTGGGCCGGATGGCCCAGGCCCTGCTGCATCCCCTGATTGACGCCCGCCTTGTGGCCCCTGGAGCCGTGGCCGCGGCCGTGGCGTCGGAGGCCTCGGCCTCCCGCCTGCAGGCCCTGCCCAGCCTGGCCGGTGTGGCCATCGGCACCGATGCCGCCGCCACCTGGCGTGCGCCGGTGGTGCTGCTGGCGGTGAAGCCGCAGCAGCTGGAGGCGGTGGCCGCTGCCGCACCGCCTGACGCCGGTGGCCTGCTGATCTCGGTGCTGGCCGGGGTCACCGTGCAGCGCCTGGAGCGCTTGTTTCCCCGCTGGCACTGCGTGCGCGCCGTGCCCAACACGCCGGCGCTGGTGCGCAGCGGCCTCACCGGCCTGGCCTGGGGCCAGGCGGTGACGGCCGAGGAGCGCGCCTGGGTGCGGCGCCTGTTCGATCTGGTGGGCGAGGTGCTGGAGCTGCCGGAGGTGCAGCTCGATGCCTTCCTGGCGCTCACCTCCTCCGGACCGGCCTTCGTGGCGCTGGTGGCTGAGGCGATGGCCGATGGTGCGGTGGCCGCTGGGCTGCCGCGTCAGCAGGCCCATCACCTGGCCCAGCGCACCCTGGCCGGCACCGCGGCCCTGCTGGAGCAGCAGCAGCTGCATCCGGCCCAGCTCAAGGACATGGTGAGCTCGCCCGGTGGCACCACCATCGCCGGCCTGCGTCAGCTGGAGCGGGCCGGCCTGCGCTCGGCCCTGATCGAGGCGGTGGTGCGGGCCGCCGAGCGCAGCCGCGAGCTGGCCTGACGCCCGGCCTGCCGGAAGCCGGGGGCGGCCCTCAGCGCTGCTCGGCGGCCGGCTCCGTCTGGGGTTTCCTCTGGCCCAGCCGCGGCTCGGTGCCGGCCAGCAGCCGCTGCAGGTTGCTGCGGTGGCGCCAGATCACCAGGGCACTGGTGAGCAGGGCCAGGGCCAGGTAGGGCCAGCGCAGCCCCAGCCCCTGGTCGTGGAACCAGCCCAGCATCAGCAGCGGCAGCGCCACGGCGGCCACCACGCTCGAGAGCGAGACGATGCGGCTGAGGCTGAGCACCGTCAGGAACACACCGAAGCAGGCCAGCCCCACCGGCCAGGTGAGGCCGAGCAGCATGCCCAGGGCGGTGGCTACCGCCTTGCCGCCGCGCCAGCCCAGCCACACCGGCCAGATGTGGCCGGCCAGGGCCGCCAGACCGGCCGCCACCACCCAGCTGTCGGTGGTCCAGCTGATGGCGCCGTTGCCATCGATCGGCATCCCCAGCGGTTCCAGCACGGCCTTGGCCAGCAGCACCGCCAGGGTGCCCTTGAGCACATCCACCAGGAACACCACCAGCGCCGGGCCCTTGCCCACCACCCGCAGCACGTTGGTGGCGCCGGTGGAGCCGGAGCCTTCGCGGCGGATGTCGATGCCGCGGCACCAGCGGCCGGCCAGATAGCCCGCCGGAATCGATCCCAGCAGGTAGCCGGCCAGCAGCAGCGGCAGGGTCAGCAGCAGAGCCATGGGCTTGGGTGGGGCGGAGCGTGGGCCTGGCCAGAATGGGTCACCGGCCGGCTGTTCAGTAGAACTCCTCCTCGCCCGCCAGTTCGCCCGGCCCGGCGGCGAAGGCCAGCCAGAGCGGGAACTGCAGGATCGGGATGTCCACCACCTGCTCGGCGGCATCGACCACGATGAAGGGCAGCTCGCCCCGCTCCTCCAGCCGGTCGGCCCGCTCGATCAGGGCGTCGGGGCGCTCGAACAGCACGATGCCGCTGCTGGGGCCGAAGTCCTCCCGGCTGAGGCCGAGGCAGTCCTGCAGGCTGCGGCGCCATTCCCCCAGCCGCTCCGGCTGTCCGGCCAGCACCAGGGTCTGGAAGCGATCGCCGTAGAGCTCACCGAGGATGGCGATGGCCGCGGCGGTGATCAGGCCGTTGCGGTTGCGGCTGCCGCTGCTCGGTTGGGCGCCGCGGCCTCCCTGCTCCAGAAACCAGCTCTCCAGGCTGGCGGCGCCGCTGGCCTCCAGGCTGCGGCGCAGCTTCCAGGGGTCGGCGTAGAAGTCGGGCTGGCCCTGGAAGGCGGCCAGGCGCTCGCGGATCAGGGCGCCGTCGTTGGCGAACAGGCCCGTGCTGCCACCGCCGCCGGGCGCCGCGGCGTCGGCCTGGCGGCTGCCCTCGCCGGCGGGGCTGGTGGCCCCTGCCGCGGCGGCCGCATCCAGCGGCGAGGGGCTCACCAGCACCGGCTGGGGCACCAGATCGATTTGCTCGGCGGCGACCGCCAGGTCCTGCAGTGCGCCCACCAGGTAGTCCTGGAAGCCCTTGAGCCGCCGGGCCACGGCGTCGGCCTGGCCGGCGAAGCTGCTGGCCATCTCCCGGGCGATGCCATCGCGCCGCCCCTCCAGCTCGCGGATCTCGGCCTGCAGCTGCTCCCGTCGCTGCAGCAGCTCCTGCAGGGCCAGGCTCTGCCAGTCAGGGCCTTCGCCATCGGCGGCAGGGCCGCTGCTGGGCGTGCTGCCGGCGGTCTCAGGGTTGTCTGCCGCATCAGCGCGGCCGTCAGTTTCGGGTTGGCCGTCGATGGGCTGCGGGAACTCAGGCATGGATGCGATCAGCCTTGGGACTTGCCGGGGTTGCCAGAGGCGTTCGCCGCTGCTGCTGCGGGGCCGAGCTGGGGCAGGTGCCGCTCCAGCTGCTGCTGCAGCTCGGCCGCGTTGAACAGCAGGGGCAGCAGGTGGATGCTGCGCTCCTCCCGGAAATAGAACAGCACCGGCAGCCCTGGCCAGAACAGGCGCCAGCTGAGCCAGCTGCTGTAGGGGAAGCGCCGCAGCAGCGTCTGCTGCCGCCACACCTGCAGCGCCTCATCGCCGAATTCCAGCCGCAGCAGGGCCGTCTGCAGCGCCAGAAACAGGCCGAACAGGCTCACCACCAGCGCCAGCAGCGGCGCCCAGCTCAGCACGGGGCTCAGCGCCAGGCAGGCCAGGCCCAGGGCCACCACCCCCAGGGCCACGCCGTAGTGGGGGCTGAGGGTGGTCGTGGGCGATGCGGTTGGGGCGGGCGGGCTGGTCACGGTGGGGGCGGCGATCAGGTGGCGAGGCGGGGAGGGCGAAGCCGGAAACCGGCCGAGGCGGGCGTTGGGGAGAGCAGCGAGACAGGGGTTGGAGGCGGCTGAAGGCGACCCGTGCGGGCGAATCTGCCGAGCGGCGGTGCTCCGGCTGGATCGGCCATCAGCCGAACAGCAGTTTGGTGAGCAGCGCATCCACCACCGCCACCGTGCACAGGATCATCACCACGGCGCCGGTGGTGCTGGTGCCCACCTCCTTGGGGCCGCCCTTGGTGGTGAGCCCCCAGCCGCAGGCGATCACGGCGATCTGCAGGCCGAACACCAGCGCCTTGACCAGCATCGACGGCAGATCGTCCGGCTCCATCCAGGTGCGCATCGAGTTCCAGAAGACGCTCGGCGGGATGTTGTAGAGCCAGCTGCTGCTCACCTGCCCCGACCAAATCCCCACCCAGAAGAAGAGCAGGCACTGCACCGGCGCCATGATCACCATCGCCAGCACCCGCGGCACCACCAGGTACTGCACCGGATCGGTGCGCAGCATCGTGATCGCGTCGATCTGTTCGGTGACCTTCATCGTGCCCAGCTGAGCGGCATAGGCCGTCGCCACCTTGCCAGTAAGCAGGGTGGCGGTGAGCAGCGGTGCGATTTCCCGCGACAGACCCAGGGCCAGCAGTCCCCCGACCGCCGAGGTGGCCCCCTGCTTGGACAGCTCGGCGACCACCTGGATGTTGAACACCGTGCCGGCGGCCAGGGCCGTGATCAGCACGATCAGAAAACTGGCGGGCCCGGCCTCCAGCAGCTCCTGCATCAGGTCGTTGAAGCCGATGCGCCCATGGGCGATGGCGCTCACCGCCTGGCCGCCGATCAGGGCGCTGCTGCCCAGGCGTCGCAGCCAGCGTGGTGCGCGCAGGCGCGGCAGCCGCAGCGCCGGCATCGGGCGGGTGGAGCGCGTCATGCTCGCTCGGGCAGGCGTCGGGGCCAGCGTCGCATCACCAGCAGGCCCAGCACCACGAGCAGGGCGGGGATCAGTCCCATGCAGAGGCGGATGGTCACCAGGGCGCTGGCGGGCTGGGCGGCGTTGGCCAGGGCCTCGTTGTAGCCACTGGCGGTGAGGAGTGCACCCAGCAGGGCGATCACGACGCTGATGCACACCTTCTGGGCCAGCACCATCCAGGCGCTGTACTGGCCCGCCGGCCGCTCGGGGTCGGCATCGATCGCGTCCGGCAGCAGCGACCAGGGGATCAGGTAGGCGGTGGAGGCGCCGATTCCCGCCAGCACGATGGCCAGCACCAGCAGGGTCATCGTCAGGGCGTTGCCGGCGCTGCCGAAGGCCGGTGTGGCGCTGTTCAGGGGCGGCAGCACCAGCACCAGCAGGCAGCCGGCGATCCAGAACAGTCCGCCGCGGCGCAGGGCCACCAGCCGCCCCAGGCGATGGGCGATGCCGTTCCACAGCCAGAGGCCGCCGAGGGAGCTGAGCAGGAAGGGCAGCAGGATCAGCTTGCTCAGGGTTTCCGGCACCTGCAGCACCACCGGCAGGAAGAACAGCGACACCGCCTGCATCAGCTGCAGGGCACACCAGAGCAGCAGGTAGAGGCCGAGCACCATGCCGAAGCGGCTGTTGCGCATCACCCGCCGCAGCAGCCGGCGGGTGGTGCCGCTGGCCCGCTCCGGCTGGCGGCAGTGGCGGGCGGCGGGCTGCAGCCCCCAGCCGCAGAGCAGGGCCGAAGCCGTGATGATCAGGCCCGACACCAGTCCCACCGGCAGGTAGGAGCTGGGATCACCCAGATTGCGCACCAGCACCCCCGCCAGCAGCGCCGCGGTGATGGTGGCCAGGATCGAGCCGGTGAAGCGGGCGGTGTTCAGCTGGGTGCGCAGCGCCACATCGCCGGTGAGTTCGGCCGCCAGGGCGGTGTAGGGCAGGTTGACGCAGGTGTAGAGGCTGTTGGCGACGATCGAGATCAGCAGGAAGATCGCGAACTTGATGCCCGTGTCCTGCCAGGGGGGCAGCCACCACATCGCCGCCATGGCGATTCCCAGCGGCGCGGCGCTCCAGAGAATCCAGGGCAGCCGCGGTCCCAGCCGGGGGTGGTGGGTCTTGTCGCTCAGCCAGCCCACGATCGGATCGTTGAGGGCATCCCAGAGCCGCCCGAGGCCGTAGGCGAGTCCCGCCAGCCAGGGGGGCAGGCCGGCGGCCACGTAGAAGCGCAGCAGGTAAAAGCCGATCAGCGAGGCACCCATGCCGGTGCCCACGTCCCCCAGCCCATAGCTCCAGAGCAGACGCAGACGGGCCCGGCCCCGCAGATCGGCGGCGTCGGCGGGGGATGTGGCCTCGGCGGGCATGCGGTGGTGCGCTGGCGCGCAGGCCATAATGGCGGAGCTTGCCGGTTTGACCGGCCTGCCTGCAGGCCGACTCAGCCCTGAATCCCCCGACGTCCGGTCGGGTTCAGCCGGTGATCGTCAGTCCGTGCCGCGGTGCATCGCCGCTGTGCTGCCTGAATGATCAACGCTGAACAGAGGAAATTCATCAAAGATCAATTGGTTCTTTCGCGGAATTAATTGGCTTTGATCTGGCGCAAGCGGGCTTAGTTTAGTGGTAAAACCTCAGCCTTCCAAGCTGATGATGCGGGTTCGATTCCCGCCGCCCGCTTCTTTTTCTCAATAAGGGTTTTCAGCTCAAAACCCTTGCTGTTACTGGCTTTAGGGCTTCCAGTCTTTGCCAGCGCCTGTTTGGCCGTGCCAGGCTGTGAGACGAAACATCTCACCAAACGTCTCACATGCCTGCGGCCCGTGATTGGGAGGTGACGATCAGGGCCGTCGTGTCTCACGCGCTGTCTCAGAGGGGCTGCCGCAGGGGCTGGACGGTGCTGAATCACCGCGGTCATGCGCGCCTGAACATCGCTGCTGGTGCTGGTGGGGGCAAGCGCCGCCAGGTGCTGCTGCCGATCCCCTGGGAGTGCGACCAGGTCGATCAGATCCGCGACGCCGTGGTTCAGGTCTACGACGAGTTCCAGCAGGGCATCGAGCCTGATGCCTGCGTTGCCCGGATGCCCCGTGCGGAGGAGCAAGGCTCCGATGGTGCGGCAGCTCACGCTCCTGGGGACTGGGATGCCTTGATTGCAGCCTTCCGGGAGCACAAGCTGATCAGTGGCGAGATCAAGCCATCGACCTGGCATCGGGTCTACCGGCACCACATGAACCACGTGCTCGGTGCCGTGGCAGTGGCGGCCCCGCCGCAGAACGCCAAGCAGCTGCTGGAGGCCCTGGCCAGAATCTGGGCGGATAAGCCAGGCGGGCGCACCCGCCAGATCCAGATTCAGTCGACCGCTGCCCTGTTGCGTTGGGCCGTGGCAGAGCGACGGCTCGGTGAGGACTGGGAGCCGCCGCAAGACCTGTCGGTGTTCGTGGGGCGATCGCGTACAGCCAAAGCCATCACGACGCCGTTGGAGGTGGAGCACATCCTCGCGTTGGTGCGGGCCATCCCGGATGCCCGCTGGCGATTTGCCTTTCAGCTGATGGCGGCTTATGGCCTTCGCCCAGAGGAACTGCAACACCTGCAGATTCGCCAGGGCCGACTCTGGTGCATGTATGAGAAGGTCGCCTCGCGCGGCAAGACCCGGCCACGGGTGCTTCGCACGCTGCCCTGTGATGACTGGGCGGATGGGTGGCGCCTTGAGGAGCGCTTCCCGGCCCAGGAGCTTCCCCCCATGCAGCCTGGCCTTGGTGGTGGCTATGTGGGTCACTACCTGATGAACAGGCCCCTCTGGAAAGAGCTTCGCCGGGAGTACGAGGCGAAGGGGGAGAAGCTGGTTCCCTACTCCTGCCGGCACGGCTACGCCCACCGGGCCCACGTGATCTGCGATCTGCCGCCCAAGGTGGTGGCCGCGGCCATGGGCCACAGCGTCCAGACCCACCTGGCGGCCTACAGCCGCTGGTGCGGGGATGACGTGGTGGATGACGCCTTCGCCAAGGCCGAGCAGCGTTTGGGATCTGCTTTGGCATCGGCCGACAGCGGACCAGGATGGTGCTAACGTTGTGCCAGACGCACCCTGGAAGGGGTGCCCTAATTCCGAGGCCCACGCTCTGCGTGGGCTTTCGTGTATTTGAGGGCAAGTCCAAGGCGCATGACTCTGATCGCTTATCTGGACGAATTTGGGCATATAGGGCCCTTTGTCTCCAGGAGCGACAAAAGGCACAACGACCATCCTGTATTTGGGTTGGCAGGGATCGTTATTCCGCTTGAACAAGCCAGGAGCTTCGCCACCTGGTTTTATCAGCGAAAATGCCAATTGCTT
>CBFHOT010000097.1:0-8851 GCA_965657465.1 Cyanobacteriota bacterium
CAGGCCAGTGCCCGCAGCGATTCCGGCTGCAACCGCAGCGTCCGCTTCTCCACCGCGGCGGTGCTGCGGCTCATCACCGTCACGCCCGCCTTCTTCAGGGCGCGCCGGGCCACCTGGCGGCGAAACGCCAGCGTGCGCCGCGCTTCGCTCAGCGGCACCCGGCTGATCAGGCGGCCATCGTCCTGACACAGCGCCACGCTCTGGCGGCTGAAGCGTGAGGCGTCCGTTGAGGCGAACACCCCCTCTGCCAGCTGCCCGCGGCTGCGGGCCACATCCATCGCTGCCGCCAGCAGCAGTCGCTCGCCCTCCTTGCGGCTCACCCGCCGTCGCTCCTGTTGCGGGCCGCGGTTCTGACCCTGGGGCTGCTGCATCGCTGCGTTGGGGCTGGCGCCGAGATTAGGCGTGGCGGCTGGGTTTGCGCCCCGCGATCGGCACTTCACCACCGCTGCCTAGGATCAGCCCACTTCTTCCCTACCGGTCCGTCCCTGCGGGAGCGGCCGATCGCCAGCGCATGACCGACGTTCCCGTCTCCCGCATCCGCAACTTCTGCATCATCGCCCATATCGACCACGGCAAGTCGACCCTGGCCGATCGTCTGCTGCAGGACACCGGCACCGTGGCGGCGCGGGACATGCAGGAGCAGTTCCTCGACAACATGGAGCTGGAGCGCGAGCGGGGCATCACGATCAAGCTCCAGGCGGCCCGGATGGAATACAAGGCCGCCGATGGCGATACCTACATCCTCAACCTGATCGATACCCCCGGTCACGTTGACTTCTCCTATGAGGTGAGCCGCTCGCTGCAGGCCTGTGAAGGCGCGCTGCTGGTGGTGGATGCCAGCCAGGGTGTGGAAGCCCAGACCCTCGCCAATGTGTATCTGGCGATTGAGAACAATCTCGAGATCATCCCCGTTCTCAACAAGATCGATCTGCCCGGCGCCGATCCTGAGCGCATCAAGGAGGAGATCGAGGCGATCATCGGCCTCGATTGCTCCAATGCCATCGCCTGCTCCGCCAAGACCGGCCTCGGTGTGCCCGAGATCCTGCAGGCGGTGGTGGATCGCGTGCCGCCGCCCCAGGACACGGTGGCCGAACCGCTCAAGGCCCTGATCTTCGACTCCTACTACGACCCCTACCGCGGGGTGATCGTGTACTTCCGCGTGATGAGCGGCTCGATCAGCCGCAAGGACAAGGTGCTGCTGATGGCCAGCGGCAAAACCTACGAACTGGATGAGGTGGGCGTGATGGCCCCCGATCAGCGGCAGGTGCAGTCGCTGCATGCCGGTGAGGTGGGTTATCTGGCCGCCTCGATCAAGGCCGTGGCCGATGCCCGGGTGGGCGACACGATCACGCTGATGAATGCCCCCGCCGCCGAGCCGCTGCCGGGTTACACCGAGGCCAAGCCGATGGTGTTCTGCGGCCTCTTCCCCACCGATGCCGATCAGTACCCCGATCTGCGCGATGCCCTCGACAAGCTGCAGCTCAGCGATGCCGCGCTCAAATACGAGCCGGAAACCAGCAGCGCCATGGGCTTCGGCTTCCGCTGCGGCTTCCTCGGCCTGCTGCACATGGAAATCGTGCAGGAGCGGCTGGAGCGCGAATACAACCTCGATCTGATCGTTACCGCACCATCGGTGATCTATCAGGTGAACATGCTCGATGGCACCACGATCATGATCGACAACCCGGCCACCCTGCCGGATCCGCAGAAGCGTGAGTCGATCGAAGAGCCCTATGTGAAGCTCGAGATCTACACCCCCAACACCTACAATGGCACCCTGATGGAGCTGTGTCAGGAGCGGCGTGGGGAATTCATTGATATGAAATACATCACCACCGACCGCGTCACCCTCCACTACGAGGTGCCGCTGGCGGAGGTGGTGACCGACTTCTTCGATCAGATGAAGAGCCGCACCAAGGGCTACGCCTCGATGGAATATCACCTGATCGGCTACCGCAAGAACGATCTGGTGCGCCTCGATGTGCTGATCAACGCCGAGAAGGCCGATCCGCTCACCACGATCGTGCACCGCGACAAGGCCTACAACGTGGGCAAGGGCCTGGTGGAGAAGCTGAAGGAGCTGATCCCCCGCCAGCAGTTCAAGATCCCCATCCAGGCCGCCATCGGCAGCCGCGTGATCGCCTCCGAGAGCATCAGCGCCATGCGCAAGGACGTGCTCGCCAAGTGCTACGGCGGCGACATCTCCCGCAAGAAGAAGCTGCTGCAGAAGCAGGCCAAGGGCAAGAAGCGCATGAAGGCGATGGGCAAGGTGGAAGTGCCCCAGGAGGCCTTCATGGCCGTGCTCAAGCTCAATCAGTAGGGCGGTGCCTGTGGCGCGGCTCGATCAAGAGTCGAGCAATGGGTTGTTCAGCACAACACCACCAATCTTGCGCCCGTGGCAGAGGTCTTCGGAGTTGAGCACATCGCATCGACTCCGAATAGCAGCCTCCACGATCAAGGCATCAAACCAGCTGATGGTTTCGCTGATCGCCAGCTGATGGGCATCAAGCGCCAGGTTGGCGTCTGTGCACACCACTTCAAATCCTGACAATGCCTCCAGCAAGGCGCTGATTTGTTCATCGCTGAGCGGTGGCTTCAGCTTTCGGCTGGCAACCGATCTGATGTCGATCAGCACTTGTGTGCTGATCACCACGTCATGGGTGCTGGTGATCTCGGCCAGCCAGGCAGCGATGCGCTTGGATTTGTCTTCGTCCCGCCTGTCCAGCCGGTAGGCCCACAGGTTGGTGTCGATGAAGGCGCGCATCAACGACGCTCATGTAGCGATTCCCGGCGCCATGGGCCTTCGCTGGCGCTCTGCGAGCCGGCCGCTACGGCTTCAAAACGGGCCAGCGCCTCCAGTCGCCGGCTGCGGGCATCCACGTAGCGGGTCAGAAACTCCCTCACCAAAGCGTTCACGGAGGTGTTGTCGCGGATTGCTGCTTCACGCGCCTTCTGCAGCAGGGCGTCGTCGAGGGCGAGCGTGAGGTTGGCCATGGATGCAACCTACCCGGGGTCCGTGGGGCACGGGTGTTTCCGTGCGCGAGGGGCCTACTGCTCCGGGCGTCTACTGCCCCAGGGCCTGACGGCAGGCGTCTGGGTCTGGGGTGGCGTTGGGATAGAGGTCGGATTCGCCGCAGGGATTGTGGCTGAGGATCGGTTTGCTACTGGCGTGTTCGGTGGTGGTGCTGCTGCCGCTTTGGCAGTTCACCTCCCAGGTGCCGCCACGTGCGGCAGTCACGCTGCAGTTTTCGGGCAGCGGATAGGGAGTGCCATCGATCGTCAGCTGCTGTTGCTGCGCGTCCCAGTCCACGCTTGTGGCGTTGCGGGCCTTGAGGGCAATCAGGTTGGCATTGCCTTCGGTTTCAGAGAGCGAACTGATGCGCAGCTGACTGATCAGCGGCTCCAGCATCAACTGCAGCACCAGCGGCAGCGTGACGGCGGTGATCGCGATGGTCACCAGCAGTTCCACCAGGGTGATGCCAGCATCCTGTGGGCCTGGCACGGCTGATCTGGGTTGTGAAGGAGTTCTGGTCATGCTTGCAGCTCGCCTGAGGTTTTGCTCGCAATCAGGATGAAGGGAATGCATTGAATGCTGTTTGTTGTTTAGTCCTTTTTCTTCCCTCGTCCATTGCCGCCACGATCGTCATCGTCATCGTCATCGTCGTCGTCATCGTCATCGTCGTCGTCATCGTCATCGTCATCGTCATCGTCATCATTTCTATCGTCGTTATCATATTCATCATCGCTGTCGTCATCTCTGCCGTTGTTCCTGTCGTCGTCGTCGTCGTCGTCGTCGTCATCGTTCTCGCCGCCATCGTTGGAGTTGTCCGGCGTGATGCCGCTTCCGCCATTGAGGGCCTGTTGGCAGCCGGCATCGCTCAAAGGATGAATCTGGAGAAACCCCTCGCTGTTGCCTTGTCGTTCGAGAAGGACGTTGAATTCCTCCACTGTGGTCAATGCTGTGAACAGACGATCATCGCGGTCGGAGGCGTTCTCGCTGCGGTAGCGGCTGTAGCAAAAACTCAGGCTTCCCTCGACGTAGCCGATCAGGTCGCGGTGGGCGTACAGCGGTTGCGTGTTGCTTTGGCGCAGGGAGCCCCGGTTGACGACGCAGGTCACGGTGGCGATGGTGCTCTGGGCCACGCTGCAGCCCTGAGGCAGGGGATAGTTTGTCGTGCCGCCGCTGGTGTCCGTCAGTGCCAGGGTGCCGCCAGTGATTTCGAGCTCTTCGGCCTCGGCCGCCTCCTTGCGCACCTCCAGGGCCAAGGCCTCCGCTTCGTGAAAGAGCTGGGAGCTCACGCGCGTGCGCGTTGACTGCAGGCTCAGCGTGGTGATCGGCACCGTGGCGATGGCCAGCAGCGTGGAGGCGATCAGGGCTGGAACAAGGGCGCTCATGACGGATCCACAGCAGGGCAAGCACGTGGATCCGCAGACCCTCCGGCCAAATGTGAAGAGACTCTAAAGGACGGGGGCTGGCGTCCTCTGGCTGTCTTCAGTGTGCGTCTGCGCGGATTTTGTTGCAACCCTTTCGCATTAAGCGGGTTTCAGGGCTTGCTTCCGGTTGCTGGGGTTGTGTTGGCTGGCCCGGCCTGCTGGCTCAGCTGCTCCGGCGGCATCGGCCGGTAGAAGTGGTAACCCTGGAACTTCTCCACCCCCAGCGCCTGCAGGGCGGCGAGCACGTTGGCGTCCTCAACGCCTTCTGCCACCACCTCCAGATCCATGTGCTGCGACATGCTGGCGATCACCGCCACGATCTGGCCGGCGAAGCCCTGCTCGCTGATCGCCCGCACGAACGACTGATCGATCTTCACTTCATTCGGCTGCAGCGTGTGCAGCAGGTTGAGGGAGGAGTAGCCGGTGCCGAAATCATCCAGCGACAGCCGGAAGCCTGCCCGTCGCAGCTGCTCCAGGTTGGTGGTGGTGGCGGCATTGCGCTCCAGCACGGAGGCTTCGGTGATCTCCAGGGTGATCTGCCCCGGCTCCAGCCCCGCTGTTTTCAGCATCGCCAGCAGCCTGAGGTGCAGGTCGGGATCGCTCAGTTGGGTGGGGCTGATGTTGGCGCTCAGCCGCAGCCCCGGTTGCTGCACCGCCTCGCGGATCTTGGCGTAGCCCTGCAGGGAGAGCTGAAAGATCAGATCGCCCAGGTCGCGCATCAGCCGGTAACGCTCCGCCAGGGCGATGAAGCGATCGGGTGGGATGAAGCCCAGCTCCGGGTGCTGCCAGCGCGCCAGAGCCTCCAGGCTCAGCCAGCCTCCCTCGGCATTCACCACCGGTTGGAACACCATGTGCAGCTGACGTTCGCGCATGGCTTGGCGCAGGTCGCTGAACAGTTGGTAGTCGTTGAGATTGCTGCTGCCGCTGGAATGCACATCGAAGATCGCCACCCGTTCGTGGCGCTGGCGTTTGGCCTGCACGATCGCGGTGTCGAGGTTGCGTAGAATCCCCTCGGCCTGGGTTTCACCAGGCGGCACCACACTCACCCCCACGCTCACATTCACCATCAGCTCGCTATCGCCCACATTCAGGCTGTCGGCAAAGCTCTGCACCAGCCGCGAGGCGAACTGATAAGCGCGGCTTTTGAGGGTGTCCTCATCGGCAGCGGGGATTGCTGAAAGATCCATCAGCACCGCAAATTCGTCGCTGCCGTAGCGCGCCAGAAAATCGCCCAGCCGCACGGTGTCCTGCAGTTTGCGGGCCACGGCGATCAGGGCCCGATCGCCGGTTGCATGGCCGTAGGTGTCGTTGAGATTGCGGAATTGATCAATATCCACAAACAGCACCGCAAATGGCTGGTTGGCGCGTCGCGCCCGGGCCGATGCCACCTGGATCTGCTCGAGAAACTGGCGGCGATTGGGCAGTTGCGTGAGCTGATCCACCAGCGCCAGCGAGCGGGCCGATTGCAGCAGCCGCTCCAGTCGTGACGCCAGCCTCTGGATCTTCAGTTCCAGGTTGGGGCTGCTTTCCAGTTCCTCCACCAGCTGCGGCCCGCCCAGCTGCCGCAGCAGCGCATCCAGCTGGTGGTTGCTGCGCCGCAGCCGCTCCTGGCTGCGTTTGAGTTCAATGTCCTGCTCCAGCCTCAGGCGCCGCAGCCCCAGCTGCTGCTGAATCCGCAGTGTCAGCAGGCCCGCCAGCAGCAGCAGCGCAGGCAGCGGATCGGCGCCGCAACGCAGCAGGCCGAGCACCAGCAAGCCCGCCGCCAGCACCTGCAGGCCCCGCCCCCGCCACGCACGCCTCCTGGTGCGGTGCCGTTCTTCCTTCCACCAGGAGCGCAGCCAGGCAGGCAGCAGGTGCATGAAAGGTTCGTATTCAGCCGCACCCTAGCGATTTCACCAGGCTTCATCTTTTGTTCCCGGCTCTGGTGGCAATCCTGTGCAGGCGATGTGGACGGCCGATGTTGCCCCTGGCGATCAGCTCCTCGCTGCTGATGTTGCTCAGCAGCCTCTCCTTTCAGGCCCTGGCGTTGCAGCAGCGTGCGCAGTTGCAGCTGCAGTTCCGTCAGCGACAGCTGGAGGATCAGCTTCAATCTGCGGCTCAGCGTCTGGTGGGCCGGTTGCAGCGTCAGCATCCCTGTCTGCTGCCCCTGCCGCTGGAGCGTTGGCCTGCGGCCGCCTGTGCGCCGGAGGTGGCTGCACTGCTGCCGGTCGGCATTCAGCTGCTCCATTACCAACCGGCCACCTCAGGCGCTCAGCTGCTGCTGCGACGGCAGGCCGGTGGTGCCGCTGCCGCCTTTGCCCTGCATTGGCAGCCCAGCGCGGAGCCTGCGCCGCCCCAGTTGCAGCGCCTGCAGTTTCTCGGTTTGCGGGGGGTGCAGCCATGACGCTCGTGGAGTTGCTCACGGCGGCGGCAGTGTTCGGCATCGGTGCCAGTGCCGCCCTGCAGCTCAGCGCCAGCGCCGCTCGCTTCACCCTCGCTGCCGAGCAGCAGCGGCACCGGGCTGGTGAGCTGGAGCAGCGCCTGCTCGTGGTGGAAGCGGAGGTGCAGCGTTGGGCGGGAACTCCCGTGGCCACCGATTGCGCCCTCGCGGCTTCCTGGTTGCACGCGCGGGTGCCGCTGCTGCAGCCCCAAGACGACGGCCTGCTGCTTCTGCAGCTTCAGGGGGAGGGCGGTCTGCAGCGCGAGCGCTGGTATGACCCTGCAGCGCTGGGCCTGTGCCGGCCGGAGGCGGACGATGCCTCGGTCTGAGTCGTCGGGCTTCACGCTGGTGGAGCTGCTGGTGGCGGTGCTGCTGCTCGCGCTGCTGCTGGCCCTGGCCTGGCCCAGTGGCCAGGAAGCCCTGGCGGCCCTGCGCCTGGAGGCGGGTTTGCGGGCGGTGGTGCGTGAGATCGAGCGCGAGCGCGATCAGGCCCTGCGCAGTGGCGAGCCGCAGCAGCTCACGCTGGAGGGATCCGGCGGCTTGCTGCAGCAGGCCCTGCAGGAGCAGCCGCTGCCTGCCTTGCAGTGGCGCACCACCTTGCCGCCGGCTCTGCGCATCGCCGCCAATGGTCTGGTGATCGATGGCGGCACCTTGGTGCTGGTGGCTCCCGGACAGCGTCAGCAGCGTTGTCTGGTGCTGTCGCTTCCCCTGGGGGTGATGCGTCTGGGTCGCTATGACGGCCCACTGCAGGATTCCCCTAGCAGCAGTCTCTGCCTGCCGGAGCCGGGGCTGTGAGGCTGGCTCGGCGGCACGGGGGTTGGCGCCGGGCTCCCAGCCCGGGCTTCACGCTGGTGGAGCTGTTGATGGTGCTGTCGCTGGCCGGGATGCTGGCGGCGCTGATGCTGCAGGCGCTCACGGCGGAGAGTCGCGCAGCCCAGCGGCTGGGGCAGTTGTGGCGTGAGCGGCAGCTGGGCCTGCGGGCCCTGGAGCTGGTCCGGCAGGAGCTGCTGCTCGCTTCGGCGTGGAGCGCCGAGCTGCGCTGGGATCCTGGCTGCAGCCTGGCGGGCCGGACGGTGGTGCTGCAGTTGCACACCGCCGCCGGCGTGATCACCTATTCCCAGGGCCCGGCGCCCTCGCCGATCTGGCGCGGTGCGGTGCTGATGCGCTGCGGCCCCGCCTACGACCTCACCGGCGCCCTCAGCGCCGGCCTTCCCCAGAACCGGGTGCTGCTCGATGGCCTGCCTGAGGCCGCCCCGGGCTTCACGCTCGGGTCCGGCGGCAGCCCCGGCGTGCAGCTGCTGGTGCTGGAGCGGCAGCTGGCGGAGGGACGCTCCCTGCGGCTGGAGCTGCCCGCGCTGGCTCCCGGCCTGCCGTGAGTGGAACTACGGAGGGAGGGGAGAGGCGAACTCTGGTGTTTACGATTTGCTCACCATGGCCGCCCTTGTTGGATTTTCCGGTCTGTCTACCCCCTTTTGGGGCATTGAGCTTTTGCGCGGAGGTTGACAGATGCCATGGCCTGGTTTCACACTTCCTTAATCTTTGTGCAGATGGGGCGCGTGGCCCAGTTTTTTGCTTTTGCCTTTTCCGCTGATCCTGCGGGCGATCTCGGCGGCTCTCCTTCGCTGCTTCGCGACTATTGGGAATACGATTCAAGGGATGGTTACAAGCTTGATGATTTGCCGCCTCCGGGTGGTGTTGATGGTGGAAAGTCTTATCGACTGCTTGATGTAAATCGCATCCTCTTGGTTGAGCCTGTTGATGGCGGAGGCGAGCGTGTGCTTTATCTCGTGCGGGCCGATCGGTTGCCGGAGCCGCCGCAAGCTCCTGAGCCTGAATCCTTTCCGGCTGATCACGTCTTGTTCGTGGCGGTTGACAAGGATGTGTTTGATGGGCTGACTCCGCTGGATCCCGGAGCAGGCACGGATCCCGGAGCAGGCACGGATCCCGGAGCAGGCACGGATCCCGGAGCAGGCACGGATCCCGGAGCAGGCACGGATC
>CBFHOT010000098.1:0-8835 GCA_965657465.1 Cyanobacteriota bacterium
CCCATGCCCAGCCCGGAGGAGCAGGCCTACAGCGCCGTGGAGCGGGCCTACGGCCAGGGGGATTTCACGCGGGCCTTGGAGCTGGCCTTGGCCCTGCAGCCGCAGCTCCCCCCGGGCCGCCCCGACCAGCTGGATCAACGCCTGCAGCTGCTGATCGGCCATATCCATCTCTATGGCCTGGCCCAGCCCCGCGAGGCGGAAGTGGCATACCAGGCCGTGCTGGCCAGCTGCCCAGAACCCAATTACCGCCAGCTGGCCGAGCAGAGCTTGCAGCTGTGCGCGCAGAGCGATCCAGCCGAATCACCAGAGCCACAACCAGAGCCTGAGGCTCCGGGGCTGGCCGAAGCCGAGGCTGGCATCACGAGCACAACGTCCGCTGAGCTACCGGCCACCCCCTGGCTGACCCAACTGCAGGATCCTCAGCAAGCCCTGGCTCAGATCCAGGCGGCCTGGGCCACCGCTGAACCGGCCGCCCAGCCGAGCGTGCCGGTGATCCACGACGAGCCAACGCCACCGGCCACTCCATGGGCAACCAACAACGCCACCAGCCGTAACGCGGCTGCTCCAGCCGCAAGCCCGGAACCGAAGGAGCAGTCGCCTGAGCCTGAGCCTCCGGCAGAAGCCCCACCCCCGCCACCAGCGCCTCAAGACGCTCCGCTCAGCGAAAGCGCGCGCGGCGAACTCGAACGCGGCCTACTGCTGGTGCGGCTCTCCAGCCGAGCCGAATCCGGCAACCCCGCTCCGCAAGAGAGTGAACCAGCGGTTGCCCTGGCGGCCGCCGAGCAACCCAGCGCACCCACCGCCACCGTTCACATCACCGCCCCGAGCCTGGGGGCGGCCTGGACCCTGTTCAAGCGCCACTGGCGCAGCTATCTGATTCTGGAAGGGCTGGTGGTGCTGGCAGCCCTGGCGGGCGTCCTGCTGCAGCTGATCGCCAATGGCTTGCAGGGATTGGGCAACGTCAATCCCCTGCTGGCCGTGCTGCCGGCCATCGCCCTGGCCATCGGCGCCATTGCCCTCAACCTCTGGTCGAACCTGCTCGGGGTGGGCCTGCAGATGCTGCCGGCCCTCGCGTTCCAGAGCGGCCGCCATCCCAGCGCCGAAGACATGCTGCAGCTGCTGCGCCGCGATTTCTGGCGCTACGTGAGGGCCGGCATGGTGGTGGGCCTGGCCACCGCGGCAGGGCTGGTGCTGCTGATCGTGCCTGGCGTGCTCGTGGCGATCGCCACGCCGGTGGTGATCCGGCGGGTGGTCTGTCAGCAGGAAGCAGCCGTGCCGGCTTTGATCGCGTCGGTGAAAGAGGTGGGCTCCAGCCCAGCCGGAGCCGGGCTGCTCAAGTGGCAGCTGGTGGCCGGGCTTCTGATCCTGGGATCCGTGCTGCTGTGCGGCCTGCCCCTACTGATCACCGTCCCCATAGGGGGAATCCTGATCCAGCAGTATCTGGCCTTTAGCGGTCTGGGTGCGGCCCGGGAGTAATCCCACAGGCCGCACCCAAGTGATCAGCCGGCAGCAGCTGAACGGCGGCGGCGGGTGCGACCGCTGATTTCGGGCTCTTCCGTGCGGGCCGGGACTGCTGCGGGAGTAGCGGCAGGAGCGGGTGTGGCGACGGCGGCAGCGGCAGGCGCTGGTGCAGCGCCAACGGCGGCCAGCTCGCGGCGGGGCTGCTGCGAACGCTCGCCACGCTGAACATCGCGGCCACCGCCACGGCCACCGCGGGGGGCTGGACGGGTGTCGGGCTCGGCATCAGCGCGACCCTTGTAAGCGGGGGTTCCGCCCGGGGCGGGCTGCACCAGGCAGAGGATCAGGGGCTCCACCTGCAGCTCGCGGCGCAGGCGGCGCTGCAGGCCCACCTCCACCTCGCGCTGCACGCCCACCCAGTCGACATCGGGGGCCTTGCCGCCGCTGTTGCGCGACAGCTGCTGCCAGCGGTTCTCCAGCACCCAGCTGATCTCCCGCTCGGCCCAGAGGCTGAGCTTGCGGGCATCGGCGGTAGTGACCACGCCGCGCAGGGTGACCCGCGGCGGAGCCGCCATCACACCGTCGGTGCTGATCACCGCCAGCAGGGTGATCACCCCGTCTTCGGCGAGCTGCTGACGCTCCTTGAGCACGCGTGCATCGACGATGCCGTTGCGGGAAGCATCGAGCAGTTCGATGCCGGCCTTCACCGGATCACCCTTGCGGATCGAATCGGCGGTGAGCTCCACCACATCGCCGTTGTCGATGATCAGCATGTTCTCAGCGGGAACGCCCATCGACTGGGCGGTCTTGCTGTGGCAGACCAGCATGCGGTGCTCACCGTGCACCGGCACGAAGAACTTGGGCCTGGTGAGGGCCAGCATCAGCTTCTGGTCTTCTTGGCAGCCATGGCCGGACACGTGGATGCCTTCACCCTTGCCGTAGACCACCTTGGCGCCGAGCATCATCAGCCGGTCGATGGTGTTCACCACGGAGATGGTGTTACCGGGGATCGGGCTGGCCGAGAAGATGATCGTGTCGCTGGGCTTCACCTGCACCTGCGGATGCTCACCGCGGGAGATGCGGCTCAGGGCCGCCAGCGGCTCGCCCTGGCTGCCGGTCATCAGCAGCAGGGTTTCGCGGTCGGGCAGATCGCGGATCTGCTTGATCGGCACGAACAGATCTTCAGGGGCGCGCATGTAACCCAGCTCGCGCGACTTGGCGATCACGTTGAGCATCGAGCGGCCCAGCAGACCCACCTTGCGGCCGTTCTTGAGGGCCAGCTCCAGGATCATCGCCACGCGATGGATCGAGCTGGCGAAGGTGGTGATGATCACCCGGCCTTCCGCCTGGGCGATGTGGCGATCGAGCTTGGGGAACACCGCCCGCTCGCTGGGGGTGAAGCCGGGCAGCTCGGCGTTGGTGGAATCGCTGAACAGGCAGAGCACACCCTGTTCGCCGTAGTGGGCGAGGCGACCGATATCAAAGTGCTCGCCGTCGACCGGGGTGTGGTCGAACTTGAAGTCGCCGGTGAAGATCACCGTGCCCACGGGGGTGGTGATGGCCAGCGTGAAGCTGTCGGCCATCGAGTGGGTGTTGCGGATGAACTCCACCGAGAAGTGCTGACCAACCTTGACCACATCGCGGGGGCCGACGGTCTGCAGTACGGTGCGATCCATCACACCGGCTTCTTCCATCTTGCCGGTGAGCAGCGACAGAGCCAGACGCGGCCCGTAGATCACCGGGATGTTGAAGTTCTTGAGGTGGTGGGCGATACCACCGATGTGGTCTTCGTGACCATGGGTCACGATCATGCCGCGGATGCGCTTCTGGTTCTCCTTCAGATAGCTGGCATCGGGCATGACCACATTGACGCCGTGCATGCCATCGCTGGGGAAGGCCAGGCCGGCATCCACCAGCATGATGTCATCGCCGTACTCGAACACACAGGTGTTCTTGCCGATCTCATGCAGGCCGCCGAGGGGAATCACCCGCAGGGCGGGTTGCTTGGTGCCGGACTGACTGCCGTTGGAACTGGACATCAGGAACAGGGAAAAAGGAACAGAAAGGGTTCAACCGTGGACCGCTGAACGGTCGGCGCGACTCGGCCGGCGTCAGGTGGGACGCAGGGCGGCGAGGGTTTCGGAGAGGCGCTGCTTGACGGCATCGCTGGCGGGGAGCAGGGGCAGGCGGGGAGCACCGACGGGCCAGCCGCTGAGCTCAAGAGCCGCTTTGACAGGGATCGGATTGGTGGTGCAGAACAGCGCCTTGCAGAGGGGCAGCAGCTGCTCATGCAGCGCCAGGGCGCGGGCGGTGTCGCCGCTCACGAAGGCCTGCACCATGGCCTGAATCTGGGGGCCGGCCACATGGCTGGCCACGCTCACCACACCCACGGCACCCACCGCCAACATCGGCAGGGTGAGGGCGTCATCCCCGGAGTAGATGGCCAGGCGTTCACCGCAGACGGCGCGCAGGGCGCTGACCTCTTCGGTGGTGCCGCTGGCGGCCTTGAAGCTGACCACATTGGGCAGATCCAGCAGGCCGGCCACGGTCTCCGGAGCCAGGCTGGTGCCGGTGCGGCCGGGGATGTTGTAGAGCATCAGCGGCAGCTCGGGCGCCGCCTCCGCCACGGTGCGGAAATGGGCCGCCAGGCCGTCCTGGGGGGGCTTGTTGTAGTAGGGAACCACCACCAGGGCGCCATCGGCGCCGAGGGCGGCCGCCTCGCGGGTGGCTTCCACGGCTTCGGCGGTGCAGTTGCTGCCGCTGCCGGCCAGCAGGCTGGCCCGGCCAGCCACCGCGCCCTTCACCACCGCGAACAGCTCATGCTGCTCAGCCCAGCTGAGGGTGGGGGATTCGCCGGTGGTGCCGCACACCACCAGACCATCGGAGCCGTGACTCACCAGATGGTCGGCCAGGCGGGCGGCCTGATCGAGATCCACCTGCCCGTCGGCGGCGAAGGGGGTGACCATGGCGGTCAGCACCCGGCCGAAGGGCACGGCACTCAGGCTGGCGCGGCTCAAGCGGCACCTCCCTGCTGGCCAGCCGGGCCCTGCAGCAGCAGTTCAGCGATCTGCACAGCGTTGAGGGCTGCGCCCTTGCGGATCTGGTCGCCGCAGAGCCAGAGCTCCAGGGCGTTGGGATCGCTGAGGTCCTGGCGGATGCGGCCCACCGCCACCGGGTCGCGGCCGGTGACATCGGTGGGCATCGGGAAGCGGTTGGCTTCGAAATTCTCGAGCAGCTCCACACCGGGGGCCACCCGCAGCAGCTCGCGGGCCTCATCCACCGGGAACGGCTCGGCGAACTCGATGTTCACGGCCTCGGAATGGGCCCGCAGCACCGGCACGCGCACACAGGTGGCCGAAAGCCGCAGCTCCGGCAGCTCCATGATCTTGCGGGTTTCGTTGAGCATCTTCAGCTCTTCCTCGCAGTAGCCGTTGGCCTGCAATGGCGAGTTGTGCAGGAAGAGGTTGAAGGCGAGCGAGTGGGGCAGCACGCTGCTCACCGGCTCACCGCCATCCAGCACGGTGCGACTGAGCTGACGCAGTTCCTCCATCGCCCGGGCGCCGGCACCGCTGGCGCTCTGGTAGGTGCTCACCACGACCCGGCGAATCGGCCGACGGGCCTGCAGCGGCGCCAGGGCCAGGGTCAGCAGGATCGTGGTGCAGTTGGGGTTGGCGATGATGCCGCGGTGGGCAAAGGCCGCGCCGGGATTGACCTCGGGCACCACCAGCGGCACCTCCGGATCCATGCGGAAGGCGCTGGAGTTGTCGATCACCACCGCCCCGGCCGCAGCCGCCACGGGAGCCCACTGCTTGGAGGCGGAACCGCCGGCGGAGGCCAGCACCAGATCCACACCCTCAAAGGCAGCGGCATCGACCGCACCGATGGTCAGCTCCTGGTCCTGCCAGCGCAGCGGCTGTCCGGCGGAACGGGGCGACGCGAGCGGAATCAGCTCGGCCACCGGGAAGCGGCGCTCCTCGAGCAGCTGCAGCAACTCCTGACCCACGGCGCCGGTGGCACCGAGGATCGCCACCCGCAGGGGGCGCTGGGGCAGGGCAGCGTTGGGCTGGGAAGAAGGCTGAACGGAACCGGTGACGGTGGGGATGGCGGTCAAGGCGGAACGGGCAGGGGCGGGAGGAGAGAGCAGCGAAGGGGCTGGCGGAGCGGGTGCCGAACGGCGGTAGCGGCAGGCTGGGTGCGGGCGGCTGTGAGGTCAGAGGCCGGAGCGGGAGCGCTGGCGGGCCGTGCGGGCTGACGGCTGAGACTGACGGGGCTGACGCCGGATGAGGACTGATCCGAGGCGGGAGGCAGAGCTGCAGCGCCGGATGGAGAAAACGATGGGAAGGGACTGGACTGCGCAGGGCCGGAACGGTCTCCAGAACCTGGGGATCCAGAGCCTGATGCGCTGACCCGAGGTGGCGCAGCGCCGACGGTGAAACCCTTGGGATTGGCTGCGATCGGGATCGCGATGGCCGGAGCTGCACCTGATTCCAAAACCGCTGGTGCCAGAGGCAACGGCGGGGCTGGATCAGGGGAGAGGAATCAGGCCGATGGAGGCAGGCCTGAATGGCTCAGCGGAGCCGAGCGGCGCAGGAAGGGGCGGGTTGAGGAGCGGATGGGGAGAAGCGGAATGCGATCGATCGAGTGAACGGAGGGAGGGTTATGGACTAAGGGAGGACCTCAGCACCGGAACGGCTGAGAGACACCTGGATCGCAGCACAATACCGCCGCTGACGCGGGCGAAGAACGGGGGGCGACCGTTTTCTTAGGATTGAGGGCTGCGTAGCCACCTCATGAGCCCAGCCGCCAAAGCCTCCAAGGCCCCTGCAGCCCAGACCGATGCAGCCCAGACCGCAGCCAGCGGCGCCTCCCTGCAGGTGAAGGCCTCCCCCCGCCCGGGCAGCCGCGTGGCCCTGGAGCTCGCCATCCCCGGCAGCCGCAGCCAGGCCAGCTACGAGGCCGCCGTGGCCAAGCTGAGCCGCACGATCAAGCTGCCCGGCTTCCGCAAGGGCAAGGTGCCGCGGGCGGTGCTGGTGCAGCAGATCGGTCCCCTGCGCATCCGCGCCACCGCCCTGGAAGACCTGGTGGACGCCAGCTTCCGCGAGGCGCTGGACGTGGAGCCCGTGGCCGCCATCAGCCGCCCCGAGCTGAGCGAGGGCTTCGAGGTGGTGCTCGAGCGCTTCGAACCCGGCAGCGACCTGACCATCACCCTGGAGATGGATGTCGAGCCCACCCCCAGCCTGAAGAAGACCAAGGGGCTGACGGCGGAAGCCGAGGCGGTGATCTACGACCCGGCCCGCGTCGATGAACTGATCGAGCAGTCGCGCCGTCAGATGGCCACCCTGGTGCCGGTGGAGGGCCGCGCAGCCGCCACGGGCGATGTGGCGGTGCTGAGCTTCAGCGGCGTCTACGCCGACACCGAGGAGGCGATCAGCGGCGGCAGCAGCGATGCCATGGAGGTGGAACTCGAGGAGGGCCGGATGATCCCCGGCTTCATCGAGGGCGTGATCGGCATGGCCGTGGGCGAGACCCGCACGGTGGAGTGCACCTTCCCCGAGAGCTACCCGCAGCAGGACGCCGCCGGCCGCGCCGCCCGCTTCGAGATCGGCCTCAAGGAGCTGAAGAGCCGCGAACTGCCCGCCCTCGATGACGCCTTCGCCCAGCAGGCCAGCGACAAGCAGACCCTGGCCGAGCTGCGCAGCGACCTGGAGGAGCGCCTCCAGCAGGACGCCGAGCGCCGCGGCAAGGCCGCCCGCCACGACGCCCTGCTGAACGCCCTGGTGGAGGAGCTGGAGGTGGAGCTGCCGGAAACCCTGGTGCAGCAGGAAGTGCGCAACCTGATCGAGCAGACCGCCGGTCAGATCGCGCAGCAGGGGATGGATGTGAAGAAGCTGTTCACCCCCGATCTGGTGCGCTCGCTGATGGACACCTCCCGGCCGGAGGCGGAGCAGCGTCTGCGCCGCAGCCTGGCCCTGCAGGCTCTGGCCGCCGCCGAATCGGTGAGCGTCAGCGACGAGGAGCTGGACGCCAAGGTGAAGGAGATCAGCCGCGGCCTGAGCGAGCAGGGCCGGATCGACCCCCAGCGCCTGCGGGCGGCGGTGGCCGATGACCTGCTGCAGGAGAAGCTGCTGGACTGGCTGGAGGCCAACAGCACCATCACCGAGAAGGCCGCCGACAGCTCCAACGCTGCTGACTCGGCCGCCGAATCGGCCGAGGCCTGAGGCGATCGCCCGGCCATTGCCCATAGATTGACGCTCCCACCCCGCCGCCGCGCGTGTTCGACGCTCACCCGCTGATCTCCTCGCTCACGGCCCTGCGCCCCCACCCGGTCCAGAACCGTTGGCTGGGGGAGCGGCCCGTGGCGGCCCCGGGGGTGCTCCCCACGGTGGTCGAGCAGTCCGGCAAGGGCGACCGGGCCTTCGACATCTACTCGCGGCTGCTGCGGGAGCGGATCATCTTCCTGGGCACCGGCATCGATGACGCCGTGGCCGACGCCCTGGTGGCGCAGCTGCTCTTCCTCGAGGCCGAAGACCCCGAGAAGGACATTCAGATCTACATCAACTCGCCCGGCGGCTCGGTGACGGCCGGCCTGGCGATCTACGACACGATGCAGCAGGTGGCACCCGACGTGGTGACCATCTGCTACGGCCTGGCGGCCTCGATGGGGGCCTTCCTGCTCTCCGGCGGCACCAAGGGCAAGCGCCTGGCCCTGCCGAACGCGCGGATCATGATCCACCAGCCCCTCGGCGGCGCCCAGGGCCAGGCGGTGGACATCGAGATCCAGGCCAAGGAGATCCTGTATCTCAAGGACACCCTCAACGGCCTGATGGCCGAGCACACCGGCCAGCCGCTGGAGAAGATCGCCGAAGACACCGACCGCGACTACTTCCTTTCGCCGGCAGAAGCGGTTGAATACGGTCTGATCGACCGCGTCGTCACCGACGACGCCCCGGTTTGATCCTTAAGGACGGCTGACGAAACGCAGGATCCCGTTGATCCTGGTTTCGGGCCCCTGACCTGCCCCAGCCAGGACGCTCCCGCCGCACCGCCGCTTCTGCTCGATGCCCAAGTTCGATGCCCACCTGAAGTGCTCGTTCTGCGGGAAGTCGCAGGACCAGGTGCGCAAGCTGATCGCCGGGCCGGGCGTGTACATCTGCGACGAGTGCATCGACCTCTGCAACGAGATTCTCGACGAGGAACTGGTGGAGGGCCATGGCAGCGGCACCCGCCAACCCGCTGAAGCCAAGGGCAAAGCACCGGCCAAGAAGAGCAGCAAGCCTGCCCCCACCCTTGCTGAGATCCCCCAACCCCAGGAGATCAAGGCCCACCTCGATGCCCAGGTGGTGGGACAGGAGGAGGCCAAAAAGGTGCTGTCGGTGG
>CBFHOT010000099.1:0-8680 GCA_965657465.1 Cyanobacteriota bacterium
GTTGGTGCTGTCCGTTAAATCGCCGTAGTGCAGCGTCAGCCGCGGATCCAGCTCATGGGGATCCTGATACAGGTGATCAATCCGCGCCGTGTTGAAACTGCTCGCCCGCCGCTTGATGCCGTGCACCGCATAGCCCTTCTCCAGCAGCAGCTCCGCCAGATAGGAGCCGTCCTGGCCTGTGATGCCGGTGATCAGTGCGGTTTTGGCCATGGGCGCTGCGGTGATCGCCTGATCGTAGGGGGAGTGAACCGGGTCGCCGCTGCTGTGTTGGCGCGGGCAGCCGGTCGTGCTGGGTCCGTGGCGACGGGCGGCTCCGGCGGCGGGCTTCGGGCTCAGGCGCTGCGGAAGAAGGCGGTGCGCTCAGCCGGGCTCATCCCCGCCCAGGGCCACCAGGGTGCCTGCAGGGCGTCGTCATGGGCCCAGAGCTGCAGCTCGCGGGCGCTGATCGCAAAACCGGCTTCGGCCGCCACCGCCACCACCTGCTGCAGGCTGCCCGCCTGAGCAAGGGCCTGCTGCAGGCTCTTGTTGCGCTGGCTGGCAGCGAGAAACTGTTGCAGGGCCTGGCTTTTCATCACTGCTGGCGGGCCCTGTTGGTGGGGCCGTCGTGCTCTGCGAGGGCTTCGGTCTGCATCTTGGCGCTTTTGGCCGGCTACCGACAACTACTGAGGGCATTGATGCGGAATTGGTGCTCTGATGGCACGCGGCTTGGGTGCCTGGTCTCGGTGGTGCCGGCGGTTCGGCGCGGTTAGGGTGCCGCACACGGGATCCCGCTGGTTGGCGATCGCCGTCTGCCAGGCGATGGTTGTTCCAGCTTGGTGCTCCTCAATCGATCCTCCTGAATCGATGGCGTCCAGCGAGGCCTCCCGACGATGTTCCTGATTCCGGTGGGGGTGGGTGAGCTGGTCGACAAGCTCACGATCCTGGCGATCAAGGTGCGTCATCTGCGCGGTGCTGCTCTGGAGCATGTGCAGCGGGAGCAGCAGTTGCTGCAGGAGGTGCTCGACCAGGCGGCCCCCCGTTTTGATCCGGCGTTGCAGCAGCAGCTGCAGCAGGTGAACGGCGAGCTCTGGCAGGTGGAGGATGCCTTGCGGGATTGTGAGCAGCGCAGCAGCTTCGGGCCTGAGTTTGTGGCACTCGCCCGCAGCGTGTATCGCCTCAACGATCGTCGTGCGGCCCTCAAGCGGGCCATCAACCTGGAGAGCCACAGTCCCTTAATCGCGGAGAAGAGCTACGGCCAGGCCAGCGCTGGGGCTGCCGAAGAAGCGCCTGGGGACTCGCCAGAGTTCACGCCATGAACCGCGCGCGCGACGCTTCTCGCCATGCCCGTGCGCTCGTTGACGCAATCCGTGCTGCGCTGCCCTGCGCTGATGCGCGTTGGCGTCTTCGGCAGCTATGGGCGCGGCGATGCTGGCGTGGGCAGCGATCTCGACCTGCTGCTGCTGGATCAGGCTGCCGCCGGGCCCCAGCAGCAGCGCCTGCAGCAGTGGCCCCTGGCGGAGCTCCCCCTCAGCTGCGACGCCCTGGTGCTCACCCCTCAGGAATATGACGCGCTGATCGCCTCCGGCAGCCGCATGGCCCTGGAGCTGCAGCGCGATCTGCGCTGGCTCTGATCCATACCGCCTGGCTGCGGCTGCTCATTTCGCCTCCATCCAGGTGTCGCCCACGCCGGTTTCCACCAGCAGCGGCACCCGCAGTTGCACCGCCTGCTCCATCGTGCGGCGGGTGAGTTCCAGCACCGCCTCAAGGGCGCTGGGATCGGCCTCCAGCACAAGTTCGTCGTGCACCTGCAGCAGCAGCCGCGCCGGCAGACCGCTGGCCTGGAGCTCCTGGTGCAGCTGCACCATCGCCAGCTTGATGATGTCGGCGCTGGAGCCCTGAATCGGCGCATTGGCGGCGGCCCGCAGCTGCTGCGCCTCCATCCCCGCCCGGCGCGCTGAGTCGAGGTCGATCTCCAGCGGATCCTTGCCCAGCAGCCGGCCCAGGCCCGCCGGATCGAAGGCGAAGGGCCGCCGCCGCCCCAGCAGTGTTTCCACATAGCCGCGGCTCAGGGCCAGCCGCTCCTGCAGCTCCAGGAAGGCGAACACCTTCGGGTAGCGCTGCTTGTATTTCGTCAGGAATTCCTTGGCCTGGGCCTGGCTGACGCCCGTCTCCCGCGCGAAGCGCTGGGCGCCCATGCCGTAAATCACGCCGAAGTTGATCGTTTTGCCCAGGCGCCGCTCCTCGCTGCTCACCGCCTCGCCCTCGGCCTTGTCGAGCAGCAGCCGGGCGGTGAGGCGGTGCACGTCGTCGCCTTTGTTGTAGGCCTCCACCAGCACCTCCTCACCGGAGAGGTGGGCCAGGATGCGTAGCTCGATCTGGGAGTAGTCGGCGCTGATCAGCCGCCAGCCCGCCTCCGGCAGAAAGGCCCGGCGGATGCGGCGCGAGAACTCGGTGCGCACCGGGATGTTCTGCAGGTTGGGGTTGCTGCTGGAGAGTCGCCCGGTGGCGGTGACCGCCTGGTTGAAATCGGTGTGCACCCGCCCGGTTTCCGCTTCCACCAGCGCCGGCAGGGCATCCACGTAGGTGCTCTTGAGCTTGCTGAGGGTGCGGTGCTCCAGCACCAGGGGCACCACCGGATGGGCGTCCTCCAGCTTCTCGAGCACGGTGGCATCGGTGCTCCAACCGGTTTTGGTGCGGCGCGATTTCTTGCGATCCAGCCCCAGCGTGTCGAACAGCAGCTCCCCCAGCTGTTTGGGGGAGGCCAGGTTGAAGCTGCTGCCGGCCGCCGCATGGGCGTCCTGCTCCAGCTGCGCCAGGGTGCCCGCCAGCTCGCTGCTCAGCTCTGCCAGGTAGCCGGTGTCGATGCGGATGCCGGTGGCTTCCATCGCCGCCAGCACCGGCTCCAGCGGTAGCTCCACCTGATCGAGCAGCGCCGGCAGCTGCGGCCCCAGCGCCTCCAGCTGGCCGCGCAGCAGCGGCGTCAGCCGCCGGGTGACGTGCACATCCATGCCGCAGTAGAGCGCCGCCGCCTCGATCGGCACCGCCGCGAAGGTGGCGCCCTTGGGCACCAGCTCGCTGTAGCCGGTGGGGATGAAGCCGAAGTTGCGCTGGGCCAGCACCTCCAGGCCGTGCTTGGCGTTGGCATCGCGCAGGTAGTCGGCCAGCAGCGTGTCCATCACCACCCCGCCCAGGGTCAGGCCGTGGCGCAGCAGGATCAGGCGGTCGTATTTGGCGTTCTGCAGCGTTTTGGGGTGAGCGCTGCTGGCGAGCCAGGGGGCCAGGGCGGTGAGCACCGCATCCAGGGGCAGCTGCTCCGGCGCCGTTGGCGCCTGGTTCAGCAGATCCGTGCTGAGCAGGTCTTCGCTGAGCAGATCTGTGGGGGCGGGCGGCAGGTGGCCGATCGGGATGTAGGCCAGATCCGCCGGCCCCTCCCCCCAGCAGAGGCCGATGCCCACCAGCTCGGCGCGGAAGGGGTTGAGATCGGTGGTTTCGGTGTCGAGGGCGATCGGCGCGGCCGGGTCGGTGCTGGCCTGCAGCCGTTGCACCAGCTCGGCCAGGGCTGCGGCGCTGGTGATCAGCTGGGGCTGCAGCTCCGGCAGGGGGTTGGCGGTGTCGCTGCTGGTGTTGCTGGCGGAGGCTGTTGCGGCGGTCGTGGCGTTGGCCGTGGCGCTGGCCGGGGCCTTGCTGCTGGAGCTGGCCGCCGCGGGGGCGCCGCTGGGGCTGGTGGTGCTGCCGGAACCTGCGTCGGCTTTTTTGGCGGCGGAACCGGCTGCGGCAGACCCGGACCCGGTGGCGGCTGGGCTGGTCGTGCCGCTGCCTGGGCTGGATCCCTCGCCGGGCTGCGGCGGCACGGCCGAGAACAGCTGAGCGAACTGGGGCACCTGCCGCACCAGTGAATACAGCTCCAGCTCCTCCAGGCTGCCGGCCAGCGCTTCGCTGTTCACCTGCCCCAGCCCCAGCCGCGGCTCCTCCGGCAGCGGGATGTCGATCAGGATCTCCGCCAGCATGCGCGAGCGGTAGGCGCTGTCGCGGTCGGCCGCCAGCTTGCCCAGCAGCGCCCCCTTGAGCACCCCTTTGGGGTCTTTGGCCTTCGGGCCCGCCGCCTGCAGCTGCTCCAGCGCCCCATAGATGCCGTCCACATGGCCGTAGGCGCCGAGCAGGTTGATCGCCGTCTTCGGGCCCACGCCGCGCACGCCCGGGATGTTGTCGCTGCTGTCGCCGGTGAGGGCCTTGAGGTCCACCACCTCCTCCGGCGGCACCCCCAGCTTGGCGATCACCCCCTCGCGGCGCACCTCCAGCGGCCCGCTGCTCTTGGCATAGGGTCCGCCGCCCATATAAAGGACGGCGATGTCGCGCTCGTCGTCGACCAGCTGGAACAGGTCGCGGTCGCCCGAGAGGATGCGCACCCGCCAGCCGCCATCGGCCGCCCGGTTGGCCAGGGTGCCGAGCACGTCGTCGGCCTCGTAGCCCGGCGCCAGGCAGAGGGGGATGTCGAGGCTCTCCTGCAGGATCCGCTGCAGGTTGGCCACATCCTGGAAGAAGTGCTCCGGCGCTTCATCGCGATGGGCCTTGTAGGCCGCATCGGCCTCGTGGCGGAAGGTGGGTTCGGCCGTGTCGAAGGCCACCACCAATCCCTGGGGCCGGAGCCCCTTGCAGTTGTCGAGCAGGGCCTTGAGAAAGCCGTAGGTCACCGAGGTGGGCACGCCCTCCCTGGTGCTCAGGCCGCCATCGCCCCCCTTGCTGAAGGCGTAGAAGCTGCGGAACGCCAGCGAGTGGCCATCGATCAGCAGCAGCAGGGGCTTGGTGCTGTCGGCCACGGGGCGGGATCGGCTGGCAAGGCAGCCAGCCTGCCAGACCTTCAGGCCGCGAGCAGGGCGGACGTGAGCTGCAGCGCATCGCGGCCGATGGCGCGCCAGTGGGGGTCGTCGCTCTCACGCAGCTGCCGCCACCGCTTTTGGCTGAGAGCCAGGACGTCGTCGCCCAGACGTGCTCCCAGCAGCCCATCGGCGAGGGCCTCGGCTTCGGCTTGGCTGGGGGCGATCGCCAGCAGATCCACATCGGAGTAGGCGTCCCAGTCGCCCCGGGCCAGGGAGCCGAACAGCCACACCTCGCCGCCGGGATGGGCGGCCAGCACCCTGCGAACGCCTTCGCCCAGAGCCGCGAGCCGGGCGTTGCGTTTGGCGTTGCGCAGGGCGCTGAGGCTGATGCCGGAGCTGCTGCCGGTGGCCGGTGTGCTGGTCATTGGCTTCACGCTAGTGCTGCTCCACGCCCTCGCTGCGCCGTGACGCACGGATGAGCGGCGGGAGCCGAGCCTTCCGGCTGACTACACTGACTACATCCATTCAGACGGGCGCCATGCCCACCTCCGTCCGCCTCAATCCAGTCGTGGAGGCTCGGCTGGATCAGCTCGCTCAGGTCACCGGCCGTTCCAAGGCCTACTACCTGCGGGAGTTGATCGAAGGCGGTATCGACGACCTCGAGGAGGCCTACCTGGGCGCTGCCGTGCTGGAACGGATCCGTTCAGGCAAGGAGCAGACCCACAGCCTCAACGATGTGATGACGGAGCTTGGCCTGGACCCTGCGGATCTCTGAGACGGCCAGGCGGCAGTTCAAGAAACTCGACCGCTCCACAGCCCAGACCCTGCTGCGCTCTCTGAACCGGCTGTTGCTTGAGGTTGAGAACCCCAGGCAGCGCGGCAAGGAGCTGACCGCGAACCGCACGGGGCTCTGGCGCTACCGCGTGGGCGACTACAGGGTGATCTGCGACATCCAGGATGATCAGCTGTTGGTGCTGGTGCTTCAGGTCGCGCATCGCCGCGATGTCTACCGCTGAGCCATCGACCGCTGCGCCGTGGTGGTGCTGCCCGCCGCTCAGGGTGGCCCCAGCTGGCACAATCCCGGTGGCGCGGGCATCCTGAAGGCCCTGAGCCGGTTTTCCGCCGCAGTCGCATGTCACGCATCCCCAGGCGGTATGCCGTTCATCTGCATCTGAGCGGCGGCCAGAGCGAGACCGTGATGTTCGCCACCCTCGACGCCTTCCAGCAGTGGTATGGCGGGGTGCTCACCGCCGCCAGCAGCGACACCTTCGTGAATGTGCCGATCAGCGAGCTGGAGGGGGAATATCTGGTGGTGCGCCCCAGCGCCGTGATCGGCATCCGGGTGGAGCCCCGTTTCAATGCGATGGATGATGAATGACGCCTGAACGCCTCGGTCTGCTCTGGGGCGTGACGGTGTTTGCGGGCGCCGTGGCCCAGGCCCTGGCCTGGCTCACCGGTCTGCCGGGGGTGGTGCTGCTGCTCAGCGCCGGCCTGCTGATCGGTCGCTCCGGCCTGGCGCTGGTGGAGCCGCTCGATCTCGGCAGCGGCCTGGGCACGATCGTGGCGCTGCTGGTGAGCCTGGTGCTCTTCGATGGCGGTCTCAACCTGCGGCTGCCGGCCGATGGCACCCGCCAGGCGGTGCTGCGGATCTGCAGCGTGCGGCTGGTGCTGGCCCTGCTCGGTGGCTTGCTGGTGGCTCACTGGCTGGCCGGTCTGAGCTGGTCATTGGCGGCGGTGTACAGCGCCATCGTGCTGGCCACCGGGCCCACGGTGGTGAATCCGCTGGTGCGCCAGATCGGCCTGGCGCCGCCCCTCGGCGAGGTGCTGGAGGGGGAGGGGCTGGTGCTGGAGCCGATCGGTGCGGTGCTGGCGCTGCTGCTGCTGGAGCTGGTGATCGGCGATCTGCATGGCTGGCGTGAGCTGGCCACGGGCCTGCTGGTGCGCCTCGGCGGCGGTGTGGCGATCGGCTCGGCCTGCGGCTGGTTGCTGGCGGAAGCCCTGCGCCGCATCCCCGCCCAGCCGGCTGCGGCGCTGCGCCTGCAGCTCACCCTCGGCACGCTGTTTCTGATGGCCACCGGCTGCGAGCTGCTGCTGCCGGAATCGGGCCTGCCGGCGGCGGTGGCGGCCGGGGTGGTGGTGGGCCGCCGCCCCGACACCGATGCGGCCGAGCTGGATGAGCTGATCCGTCAGCTGGCGCAGCTGGCGATCACGATGCTCTTTCCGCTGCTCGCCGCCGACGTGAGCTTCGCCCAGCTCAGCCCCCTCGGCTGGGGCGGTGTGGCCTGCGTGCTGGCGTTGATGCTGGTGCTGCGCCCCGTGGCCGTGGGCCTGGCCACCTGGGGCATGGAGTTCTCGCTGCAGCAGCAGCTGTTCCTCGGCTGGCTGGCGCCGCGGGGCATCGTGACCGCCGCGGTGGCCAGCCTGTTTGCGATCCGCCTCGAGCAGGCCGGCGTGGTGGGTGCCGGTCGCCTGCAGGGTCTGGTGTTCCTCACGATCCTGCTCACCGTGGGCCTGCACGGCCTCAGCGCCGGCCCGCTGGCGCGGCTGCTGGGGCTGAGCGCTGTGGAGGAGGCGGTTGTGGCAGCGGATGGGGGGGAGGTGGCGGATCGGGCGGAGGGGGATCCCGCCCTCACGCCGCCAGGCCGTTGACGCCAGCCGGCTGATGCGTTCAGCCCGCCTCGGCCCAGGGATGGATGGCGTCCAGCTGATCCGCCAGGGCGTGCCGAGCGGCCTCCAGGTCATGGGCGTTCTGAGCGCGCAGCCAATAGCCCTGGGACAGGCCGAAGAACCGTGCCAGGCGCAGATCGGTGTCAGCGGTGATGCTTCGGTGCCCCTTCACGATCCCGTGGATGCGGCTCTCCGGCACAGCGATGGATTTGGCCAGCCGGTACTGGCTGATTCCCATCGGCTTGAGGAACTCTTCCAGCAGCAGCTCACCAGGCGTGATCGGGGCCAGGTCAGTGGTAGTCGACCATTTCAACGACCGAATCACCACCCCAGGCTACAGCCGTCTGGCGTGGGTACGTGATGCGGTTGTGATCCTGCTCGGCTCAGAGACTCCGCTGCAGCCGGGCCCGGTCGTCGCCGCTGCGGTGCAGCAGCAGCCAGGTGGTGAGCAGATCCGGGCCCTGCAGGCTGCCGAGCAGCGCGGCCCGCAGGCTCTTCATGATCACGCCCTTCTTGACGCCGGCGCTGGCGGCCGCGGCACCCAGCAGGGCCTGGGCCTGATCGGCGCTCAGGTCGCCAGCGCCCAGCTCCGCCAGGGCGGCATCGAGGGCCGCCAGGGCCGGCCGGGCGCCCTCGCTGGCCAGCTGGGCCTGGGCCGCCTCGTTCAGCTCCGGCGTGGTGAAGAACGGTGTGGCCTGCTCGACGCCGTCGGCCAGCAGGGTGAGGGAGGGGGCCAGCAGTTCGGTGAGGGCCAGCTGCCAGGCCGGATCGCTGTGGGCGGCGACGCCGTTGCTGCCATCGCCCCAGCCCCTGGCGGCCCAGAGGGGCTGCAGCTGCTCCAGCAGCGCCTCCGCACCCTGTTCGCGCAGCACCTGGCCGTTGAGCCAGTTGAGCTTGTCCCAGTCGAAGCGGGCACCGGCCTTGTTGACCCGCTCGAAGCCGAAGGCGGTGGCGGCTTCGCTCAGCGAGAAGCGCTCGCCCATGCCCTCCGGCGGCGACCAGCCCAGCAGCGTCATGTAGTTGGCCAGGGCCGGGGCCGTGTAGCCCATGGCGCGGAAGTCGCTGATCGAGGTGACGCCATCGCGCTTGGACAGCTTCTTGCCCTCCTTGTTGAGGATCAGTGGCGTGTGGGCGAAGGCCGGCACCGGGTAGCCGAGGGCTTCGTAGAGCAGCAGCTGCTTGGCGGTGTTGGCGATGTGGTCTTCGCCGCGGATCAC
>CBFHOT010000100.1:0-8506 GCA_965657465.1 Cyanobacteriota bacterium
GGGCGCCGGCTGGCCCAGCTTCACGTAGCCGAGGCCCACATCCACCAGGGTGCGCAGGCGATCGGCCGCCTGGGGGATGGCGGAGAACACCTCACAGGCCTGCTCCACCGTCATCTCCAGCACATCGGCGATGGTGTGGCCCTTGTATTTCACCTGCAGCGTCTCGCGGTTGTAGCGGGCGCCCTTACACACATCGCACTGCACATACACATCCGGCAGGAAGTTCATCTCGATCACGTTCACGCCCTGACCGCTGCAGGCCTCACAGCGGCCACCCTTGACGTTGAAGCTGAACTGACCCACCTGGTAGCCGCGGGCCTTGGCCTCCACCGTGGCGGCGAACACCTGGCGGATCGGATCAAAGGCGCCGGTGTAGGTGGCGGGGTTGGAACGGGGGGTGCGGCCGATCGGGGATTGATCGATCACGATCACCTTGTCGATCGCCTTGATCCCCTTCAGCTCCTTCACGCCGGAGGGGAAGGGCACCTTCATCCCGAGCTTGTGCTCCAGAGCTGGGTGCAGCAGCTCGTTCACCATCGTGCTCTTGCCGCTGCCGCTCACGCCGGTCACGCACACCAGCCGGCCCAACGGAAACTCCACATCGAAGCCCGAGAGGTTGTTGCGCTCGCAGCCCACCAGGGTGAGCTTGCGCGAGCCGCTGTCGCGCCGCTCGGCCGGCGTGGGAATCGAACGGCGACCGCTCAGATAGGCACCGGTGAGGGAGTCCTCAGCGGTGAGCAGGGCCTCAAGATCTCCCTCGGCCACGATGTGACCGCCGTGCACGCCGGCACCGGGGCCGATATCGACGATGTAATCGGCAGCGCGGATCGTGTCCTCGTCGTGCTCCACCACGATCAGGGTGTTGCCCAGATCGCGCAGCTTGATCAGTGTGTTGAGCAGACGATCGTTATCGCGCTGGTGCAGGCCGATGCTGGGCTCATCCAGCACGTAGAGCACACCGGTGAGACCGGCGCCGATCTGGGTGGCCAGGCGGATGCGCTGCGCCTCGCCGCCGGAGAGGGTCATCGCCGGGCGATCCAGGCTCAGATAGTCGAGGCCCACATCCAGCAGGAACTTCAACCGCAGGCGGATCTCGCGCAGCACCAGATCGCCGATCTGAATCTGGCGGGCGCTCAGCAACGGCTCATCGCCCTCGTGGGCGCCCACGCCCATCAGCTCCTCGATGCGCCGCAGGCTCTCACCCACGCTGCTGCTGGTGAGCTCATGGATGCGATAGGGGCCCACACGCACCGCCAGAGCCTCGGGCTTGAGCCGCAGCCCCTGGCAGCTGGCGCAGGGCACCAGCTCCAGAAACTTCTCCAGCTTCTGGCGCACCGATTCGCCGCTGGCATCGCGCAGTTGCCGCTCCAGGATCGGCAGGATGCCTTCAAACGGCCGCAGGTAGGTCTGCGATTTGCGGTAGCGGCTGTCGGCCTGGATCGGAATCGGCTCCTTGGAGCCATGCAGCAGCACCGCGTGCTGCTCGGCGGTGAGCTCGTTCCAGGGGGTCTTGATCTCGAAGCCGAAGGCCTCACCCACCGAATAGAGCAGCGAGAAGTAATAGGCGTTGTCCTTTTCCGCCCAGGGCGCCACCGCCGCATACACCGGCAGCGAGGGATCGGGGATCACCCGCTCCATCGTGAACTGACGCAGATGACCGATGCCGTGGCAATCGGGGCAGGCGCCGTAGGGGCTGTTGAAAGAGAACAGCCGCGGCGACAGCTCCTCCATCACGGCGCCATGCACCGGACAGGCGAAGTTCTCCGAATACAGGCGCTCCTTCTCTACACCCTCCGGCAGTTCCTCGTCCCCCTTCGGCACCACCTCCACCAGGGCCAGGCCATCGCCGCGCTTGAGCGCCGTGCGCAGCGAATCGGTGAGCCGTTCCTGGATGCCCTCGCGCGCCACCAGGCGATCCACCACCACCTCGATGTTGTGGGCGTGGTTCTTGTCGAGCTCGATGTTGTCGGCCAGCTCGCGCACCTCGCCGTTGATGCGCACCCGGGCGAAGCCCTCGGCCACCAGGCCGCTGAGCAGCTTCACGTGGGTGCCCTTCTTGCCCCGCACCACCGGTGCCAGCAGCTGATAACGGGTGCCCTCCGGCAGGGTGAGGATCTGATCGACCATCTCGTCGATCGACTGGGGCCGGATCGAGCGATCGCACTCCGGACAGTGGGGTTCACCGGCGCGGCCGAACAGCAGGCGCAGATAGTCCTGGATCTCGGTGACCGTGCCGACCGTGGAGCGGGGGTTATGGCTGGTGGATTTCTGGTCGATCGAGATCGCCGGCGACAAACCCTCGATCGCATCCACATCGGGCTTGTCGACCTGGCCGAGGAACTGCCGCGCATAGGCCGAGAGGCTCTCGACGTAGCGGCGCTGACCCTCGGCAAAGATCGTGTCGAAGGCGAGCGAACTCTTGCCGCTGCCGCTCACGCCGGTGAACACCACCAGGCGGTTGCGGGGAATGGTGAGGTCGACGTTCTTGAGGTTGTGCTGTCGGGCACCGCGCACCCGGATCACCTCCTCGAAGGAGCCGCCGCTCAGCAGGCGGCTGCCATCGATGTCCCCCTGGCGTGCGGCCTTCTCATGCAGCGTCAGGGCTGGAGCGGAGGGGGTGGAACGGGGCGGCTGGGACGGATTCGCCTTGGTGCTCTTGGCGCGGGGCATCCAGCCGGCTCGGCAGCGCTCGATTCTATGGGGGTTGGCGGGGGCCACTGGGCGCTCCGCCGCCAAGGGAGCCTCAGGGGGCCGAAGCCAGCGGCGGCAGCTCCAGGCCGGGCAGCACCTGCAGGCAGAGCTGCTCACTCAGCTGCCAGAGGCGGGCGCCCTGGCGGGGATCCAGCGCAGCAGGCGCCACCCGGGCCGGGGCCGGCCAGCCGTTGAGGCCGCCGAAGCGACTGGGACCGTAGTGACCGCCGGGCTCCGCCTCGCTGGCGGTGGCCGCGAACAGCTGCGGCAGGGCCCCCATCGCGGCGCTCTGGAACAAGGGGTCCATCAGCCGGTAGGCCCAGGCTTCCAGGGCCGCACCGCTGGCCGCCACCGAGGCGGGCTGCAGGTTGGTGCGGGCCAGGCCGGGATGGGCCGCCAGCGACCACACCACCCAGCCGGCGGCGCTCAGCCGGCGCTGCAGCTCCAAGGCGAAGGCCACATTGGCCAGCTTGCTCTGGCCGTAGGCGGCCCAGCGGTCGTAGCGGCGCTCGCCGTTGGGATCATCGAAGGCCAGGCGACCGAAGTACTGGGCACCGGAGGTGACATGCACCACCCGGGCGCCGGGCTGAGCCCGCAGCAGCGGCAGCAGCAGCCGGGTGAGCAGGTAGTGGGCCAGGTGATTGACGCCGAACTGCAGCTCAAAGCCCTGGCGGGTGAGGGTGCGCGGCGGCGCCATCACGCCGGCGTTGGCCAGCAGCAGATCCAGATGGCCATGGCGCTGCTGCAGCTGCTGCGCCGCCGCGGCCACCGCCTGAAGATCGCTCAGATCCAGGGCCAGCGGCTCGCAGGCCTCACCCAGGGGCCCCAGGTTGCGCTGGGCAGCCTCCGCCTTCTCCAGCGTGCGGCAGGCCAGCAGCACCCGCGCCCCCCGGGCCGCCAGGGCGCGGGCCGATTCCAGCCCCAGACCGCTGTTGGCCCCGGTGATCAGCGCCACTCGCCCGGCCTGATCGGGCATGGCGTCAACGGTCCAGTGGCGGGGGAAGGGGGTCACCGTGGGGGCGCAGCGGGCGCCAACTCTGGCGGCCGGCGGCAGGGGTTGCGGCGGCCGGCCGCTCAGGCGTGCTGCTCCAGCAGGCTGGCGGCATAGCTGTGGGCCTCGCTGCGGTCACCGCCCGCCAGCTCCGCCAGTTCCGCCTGACGGGCGCGAGTGTCCCGCAGGTGGGACACCTCGGTGTGGGTGACACCGCTGCGCACCCGTTTGCTGACGCGGAAGTGGTGATCGGCGGCGGCCGCCAGCAGGGGCTGGTGGGTCACGCAGAACACCTGGCGCTGGCGGGCCAGGCGACGCAGCAGCTCGGCCATGGCACCGCTGACACGACCGCTGACGCCGGTGTCGATTTCATCGAAGAGCAGGGTGACGTGGGGATCGGCCGCGGCCAGGGCGGTTTTCAGGGCCAGCAGGAAGCGGCTCATCTCGCCGCCGGAGGCCACCTCCGCCAGTGGGGCCAGCGGCTGCCCCGGATTGGCGGAGAACAGGAAGTGCACCGCATCAGCGCCCTCCTCGCCGGGGGCGGCCGGCTCGATCGCCACGGCGAAGCGCACATTGGCCAGGCCCATCGGTCGCAGCTCCTGCATCAGCTGCTCCTGCAACGCCTCGGCCGCCTCCCGGCGCCGGGCCGTGAGCTGGGCATTGCAGCGGTCCCGCTCCTGGCGGGCCTGCAGCTCCTCCGCCTCCAGAGCCTGCAACGACGCCTCAGCCATGCCGGGGGCCAACTGCTCCCGCAGGCGATCGCGCAGGGCGATCAGCTCGGCCAGATCCAGGCCATGGCGCCGCTCCAGGGCCTTGAGCTGGGCCATCCGCTCCTGCAGATCCGCCAGGCTGCCCGGATCGCTCTCCAGGGCCGCGCCATAGCGATCGAGGTCGCGGGCCAGATCCTGCAGCAGCGCCAGCAGCTCACCGGCCTGGCCGCGCAGCTCCTGCAGCGAGCCGTCGAGCTGCTCCATCTGCTGCAACTCCTGATCGCAGGCGGCCAGATGGTCCAGGGCCGAGGGCGCCCCCTCGGCTCCCTCCACCAGCCGGCCGAGCAGCTGCATCACCCCCTGCTGCAGGCGCACCCCATGGGCCAGGCGATCCTGCTCGTGCTGCAGGTTGCGCAGCTCCAGCGGATCGTGCAGCTCGGCCGCCTCCAGATCCAGCAGCAACTGCTCCTGGCGCTGCCGCTCGCGCTGCAGCTGCTCCCAGCCGGTGCGGGCCTGCTCGAGGGCAGCGCTGCTCTGGCGCCAGCGGCGCCAGGCGGCGGCCACCGGCGGCAGCGCTTGCTGCAGCGGCTCGCCGCCGAAGCGATCCAGCCAGCGCCGCTGCTGCCCGGGACGCGCCAGCTGCTGGGTCTGGCCCTGCACGGTGAGATCGAGCAGCAGCGGCCGCAGCTCCTGCACCTGAGCGCGGTTGACCACCACGCCATTGAGGCGGTTGCGGCTGCTGAGCCGCCCCTCGCTGAGGCGCCATTCGCGGCTGAGCAGCAGCTCAGCGCTGGCCGCGTCGTCCGGGTCGTCGTCGAGCTCGAACTGCTGCTCGGCCAGCCAGGCCCGCAGCGGCGGCGTGAGCGAGAAGCGGGCCTCCACCAACCCCTGGCGGCTGCCCTGGCGCAGCAGCCGGGCACCGGCAGCCGAGCCACCGAGCAGGGCGTCGAGGGCATCGAGCAGGATCGACTTGCCGGCGCCGGTCTCGCCGGTGAGCACGGTGAAGCCCGCGCGGAACTCCAGCTCCAGCCGCTCGATCAGGGCGATGTTCTCCAGGCGCAGTCCGGTGAGCACGGGCAGCCAGGGGTAGAACAGGTGTTCGCTATGACGGTAGCGGCCATGGCTTTCCTTTAAAAGGGGAGAGGCCCTGATCTCCGCCGCCGGTGTCCGACCAGCCCACCGCCCTGGAACAGGCCGCAGCAGCGATGCGGGCGGCGGTGTTCGGCACCGATCCAATGGCACCGCCGCCGCCGGTAGCACCACGCATCAGCGCCCCGAGCGATCCGGCAGCGCCGCTGCAGGGCGGTGGCGCTGCCCGCCGCGACGACCTCAGCGACTTCATCGAGGTCTCGGGCCTGCTCACCTACGACCCGGCGGCGATCACCCGCATCTACGCCGGCCACCCGCAGCGGCTGATCCGGCGCCTCTGGCAGACGCTGGTGCCGATCGGCCTCTACCTGCTCAGCGTGGGCTTCGACTGGCTGACGCGGCGCCTGGCCGACCCCGATCACGCCCGCAACCGCGCCCGGGAGGCCGCCGACCTGGTGGCCTCCCTCGGGCCCGCCTTCATCAAGGCCGGCCAGGCCCTCTCCACCCGACCGGACATCGTGCCGCCGCTGCTGCTGGAGGAGCTGGCCCAGCTGCAGGACCAGCTGCCCGGCTTCGATTCAGCCCTGGCGATGGCCTGCATCGAAGAGGACCTGGGGGCACCGATCGAGGCGATCTACGCCGAGCTCGAACGCGAACCGATCTCGGCGGCCTCCCTGGGCCAGGTACACCGGGGCGTGCTGCGCACGGGCGAGAAGGTGGCGGTGAAAGTGCAGCGACCCGGCCTGCGCGAGCAGATCACGCTCGATCTCTACATCGTGCGCAACATCGCCGCCTGGCTGAACCGCAACATCGGCCTGATCCGCTCCGATCTGGTGGCCCTGATCGATGAGCTGGGCAAGCGGGTGTTCGAGGAGATGGATTACTGCAACGAAGCCACCAACGCCGAAACCTTCGCCCAGCTGCACGCCCACAACCCGCGCATCGCCGTACCGCGCATCCACCGCCACGCCACCGCCCGGCGGGTGCTGACGATGGAGTGGATCGACGGCGTCAAGCTCACCAACCTGGAGGCGGTGCGGCAGCTGGGCATCGACCCCGACGACATGGTGAGCGTGGGGGTGAACTGCTCCCTGCAGCAGCTGCTGGAGCACGGCTTCTTCCACGCCGATCCCCACCCGGGCAACCTGCTAGCCCTGCCGGATGGACGCCTCGCCTACCTCGATTTCGGCATGATGAGCGAGGTGAGCCGCGAGTCGCGCACCGGCCTGATCCAGGCGGTGGTGCACCTGGTGAACCGCAACTTCGGCAAGCTCTCCAAAGATTTCGTCAGCCTCGGCTTTCTGGCCGAGGATGTGAACCTCGAGCCGATCGTGCCGGCCTTCGAGCAGGTGTTCGGCCAGGCGCTGGAGATGGGCGTCAGCCGGATGGACTTCAAGGCCGTCACCGACGACCTCAGCGGTGTCATGTACCGCTTCCCCTTCCGAGTGCCGCCTTACTACGCGCTGATCATCCGCTCGCTGGTGACCCTCGAAGGCATCGCCCTCAGCGTCGATGCCAACTTCAAGATCCTCGGCGCCGCCTATCCCTACTTCGCGCGGCGGCTGATGGAAGACCCGGATCCCACCCTGCGCCAGAGCCTCAAGGAGATGCTCTTCGATGGCGATGTGTTCCGCTGGCAGCGGCTCGACAACCTGGTGGCCAGCGCCGCCCAGGGGAGCCAGCTCGACCTCGACAGCCTGCTCGATCAGGTGCTCGATTTCCTCTTCTCCAGCAACGGCGGCCTGCTGCGCCAACAGCTGGTGGACGCCCTGGTGCAGCGCATCGACAACCTCGCCTGGCAGACGACCCTGCGGCTGGGCCAGCGCCTGCCCCGGCGGCTACAGCCGCCAGGGCTGCGCCAGCGGCAGTGGCAGGCGAGCGGCGATCCGCTGCTGGAGCTGGAACCGATCCGCCAGCTGCTGGTGATCCTGCAGGCGGTGCCGGGCTTCGAACCGCAGCTGCTGCTGCGGCGCCTGCCGCGGTTGCTGGGGGAGCCGGAACTGCGGCGCATGGGGCTCGACCTGGCCCGGGGGCTGGCGGAGCGCAGCGTGGTGCGGCTGCTGCGCGATGTGCTGGTGGATCCGGCGCTGCAACCAGCCGCCAGCGCCTGAAATCGCCCCGAGGCCAGCGCCGGGAAATCGCCTTAGGGTGAGCGCCATGACCGACCCCACGCCCATCTCCGGGCGCCGTCGCCGGCGCCCATCGCTCCGCGATCGTCAGTCGCGGCAGGGGCGTCTGGCGTGGGGCCGAGGCCTCGGGCTGAGGAGAAGGCTGCAGCAAACGCTGCCGGCGCTGAGCCTGGGGCTGATGCTCGGCCTGGCTGGTCCGGCCCAGGCGGCGGAGAATCTGGTGTTCGTCAGCGGCGCCTTCCGCCGCTCGATCGCCGTGGCCGACCTGGAGCTGCTGGCGCGCACCGGTGAAGCCCGGGGCCTGCTGGCGGATGTGCTGCGCTTCAGCGGCCAGAGCCCGGCGGACACCGCCAAGCTGCTCAACCAGACGATCAGCCTGCCCATCTCCCTGGTGAGCCGGCTGCTGAGCACCCGCATCGGCGAAGCCCTGCTGCAGCGCCTCTCGCAGGTGGTCTACCCGCTCAAAGCGCGCTCGGTGGGCATCCCGGCCCTGCGCTCGGCGGTGGTGATGGGGCTGGTGAACGGCAACGGCTCGATCTCGGCGGTGAGCTTCCTGCAGGCCTACCCGGCCCAGGAGCTGGAGGTGAACATCCCGGCCCTGATGGCCGTGGTGGAGAAAGCGAGTTCGGTGACGGAGCTGGTGCGCTTCTTCTCGGAATCACCGCTGGATGGCCTGCGCAGCAATGGCGGCAAAACGCCGCCAGCGGAGACGCCCCGAGCCGAGCCGTAGATTCGGTTCAGCCACCCCCTGCCCCCTTGCCGCTGCTGCAATCCCTGCGACGCCTGGGCTTGGGGCCTGGCTCCGCCAAACCCACCATGCAGGACTGGCCGGGTCTGATCGAGGGGTACCGGCGCTGGTTGCCGGTCTCCGAGAAGACGCCGGTGATCACCCTGCG
>CBFHOT010000101.1:0-8316 GCA_965657465.1 Cyanobacteriota bacterium
CCAGCAGCACACCGCGGCGGGGGGCGCGGGCCAGCTCCGCGAAGCTGCTCCAGCGGCAGGGGATGGGGCAGCCGGCCAGGCGCTGGCGCTGACGGGCGGCCATGCCGGCATTGGGCTCCACCAGCACCAGCTCCAGCCGCGCCGCCAGGTCCGGCCAGCCCCGCCCGAGGGCCTGCGCCAGATCGGCGGCGAGGCTGCCCTCGCCAGGACCAGCCTCGATCAGGGCCAGGGGCTGCGATGGGTCCTCGGCCAGGGCCTGCAGCCAGTCGGCCAGCTGGGCCGCCAGCAGCTCGGCGAAGGCAGGCCCCAGGGAGGGGGAGGTGGCGAAGTCGCCGCCGGGCCCCACCTGCAGGCGGCCGCTGCCGTAGGCGCCGTGCTGCGGGTCGTGCAGCACCAGCTCCATGTAGTCGCGGAAGGGGAGGCGGCCGCCGGCCTGCCGCAGCGGCTGCTGCACCCACTCCGGAACGCTCACGGCCATGCCTCAGCTCAGGGAGAATGCATCCTCTCTGGAGCAGGTGGATGGGCAGGTGGATCCCGGGCGAGCAGGCGGCTGAACAGGCCCGCTGGCAGCTGGGCGAAACGACCGGGGGCCGGCAGCAGCGCTGGCTGGGCGCCCTGGGCCGCCCGCTGGCAGCCCTAGCCCTGGTGGCCCTCACCCTGCTGGGCTGGAGCGGTGGCGCCCTGGCCGCCGACAACCCGGAGCTGCTGCCCGATCACCCCACGCCGGTGATCGATCTGGCCCGCTCCTTCACCGACGGGCAGCGCACCAGCCTGGAGGAGCACCTCAGCCAGGTGGAGAGCGACACCGGCTGGAAGCTGCGGGTGCTCACCCAGTACGAGCGCACGCCGGGCCTGGCGGTGCGCGACTTCTGGAACCTCGATGAGCGCAGCCTGCTGGTGGTGGCCGATCCCCGCGGCGGCAACCTGCTCAACTTCAACGTGGGCGATGCGCTGTTTGCGCTGATGCCGCGCACCTACTGGGTGGAACTGCAGACGCGCTTCGGCAACCAGTACTACGTGCGCGACCACGGTGAGGACGGCGCCATCCTCGACGCCCTGGGGGCAGTGGAGACCTGCCTGGAGCGCGGCGGCTGCCAGGTGGTGCCGGGCCTGCCCACCGAGCAGTGGGTGCTGACGCTGGCCACCTCGATCCTGGGGGGCCTGATCGTGGGCTTCGCCGCCTACCCGCGCCAGCCGGGCCGCACCGTGGAGTGGGCCTGGGTGCTGCTGCTCTCTCCCCTCTGGATCATTCTCTTCGGCGTGTTCGGCGTGGCGCCGATCGTGACCCGCACCAGCGACCTGCTGCCCCTGGCCCGCAACGCCATGGGCTTCCTCGGTGCCGCCGTGGCGGCCTATGTGATCGCACAGAACACGGTGGGCCGCTCGCGGGTCAGCAACGGCGAAAGCTGAAGCCGGCGATCAGATCCGGTCCGAGGCGCCGGAGCCGAGGGTGTCGAGCGCCTCGATGCGGCAGCGCAGGGAGTCAGCGGGGGTGCAGGCGGGCTTGGGCGGCTGCACCCGCAACTGCAGGGCGTAGCTGGCCTGCCCCTGGGACGCGCGCAGCTGGGCGAGGTTGCTCTCGTAGAAGCTGCGCAACTCCTGGAACCGCTTGACCGGCTGGCCGTAGTAGCTGTGCCCGGCCAGGGTGGGGAAGGAGGCCCACTCGGGCGCCAGGCGATGGGCCAGCTCGGGGGTGAACAGGCCCTGATCCGCCAGCGGCAGGGCGCCGCGCCGCTGCACCAGATAGAGGGCAGCCTGATCCTGCACCTGCGGGCCGAAGGCGTTGGGGCCGCTGATGCTGAAGCCGAGGGCGCGGGTGACCATCAGCCAGGTGGGGGGCATGAACTGGTAGGCCCCGGCAGCGGCACTGGCGTAACGGCGGCTGCGCACCACCCGGTTGGGATGGGCATCCAGCGAGCTCATCAGACCACCGCCGAACATGATCCGGTAGCCCACGTCCTGGCCATTGGCCCAGGTGCCCTCGGCGTAGCGGATGGTGTTGAGCAGCGCCCGGCGCTCGGGAGTGATGGCGTAGAGCCGCGGCACCGGCGGCGGCAGGGGAATCGCCAGGGTCACCAGCTGGGCATCGGCGGCCTCAGATCCCGGCAGCGCCGGAGCTGCTTCAGCGGCGACAACGGGTTGTGGTTGCGCCATCGCAGCACGGGCCGACTGGCGCTCGAGGGCGGCCAGCGCCTCATCGGCAGCCTGCTCCTGCTCGGGGCTGAGCTCGGTGGCTCCAGCCGCCGGAACGAGCGGCGGCAGCACGCCGGCGCAGAGAGCCAGCACCAACGCCAGACGGTGCGGGACACGGCAGGCAAGCGCAGAAGCACCGGTTGGAACCACGGATACATTGACTGCAACTTGCGCTGCAATTTGCCTAACGATCGCCCCCACAAGCGATTGATACAGTGACAATCACACAAGTGTCCACTTGTATCATTAACAACCGCAAAGGTTCGACTCAGTGTCAGCAACAAGGTTTTGCGGCAATTGCTAGACAGCAATCGCAATCCGTGGCAGGGAACTGATCGGAACTGCTGATCAGACCTCCAGAGAGGTGGCCAGGGCGATCACGGCCTCGGCGGCCCGCCGGGCACCATCCACCGGCAGGGGGCCCTGGCGCGGCGGCAGCAGCGGCTGATCCAGCTGCCAGTCGCCGGCGGCAAACTGCTCGCTGCTGATCAGCCGATGCCAGCCGTGCTGCTGCAGCGCCTGCTCCAGCACCGGCGCCTCGGCAAAGCCGTGGCGCTGCACCAGATGGATGCCCACACCGGCGCGCATCGCTTCGCAGAAGCTGCTGTAGCCGGGCTTGGTGATCAGCCGGCCGCAGGGGCCCATCAGCTCCAGGGGACGCACCTCCGCCGGCAGGCGCCGGCCATTGGGCAGCTCCTCCAGCAGGGGGTCATGGCCCACGAACACCTGCTGCGGCCAGCGCGCCAGCAGGGCCGGATCGAGGGCATAGCCCAGGCCGCCGAAGCTCACCAGCACGCAGCGATCGGGATCCTCCGGCAGCTGCAGCTGCCGGGCCAGGGCCGAGCCATCCAGGCGCGGCTCACCGGCCGTAAGCCCCACCTGCACCTCCGGAATGCCCCAGGCCATCGGCAGATCGAGGGGACAGTGGATCAGCAGATCGCCGCGGCGGTAGAGCTCCAGGCAGCGATCGGCCCAGGGCGCAAAGGCCTCGCCGAAGGGCCGGTAGATGCTCTCCCAGCCAAAGCTGGCCAGCCACACCAGCGGCGCCTGCAGCCGCTCGGCCAGCAGGGCTGCCGCCGGTGGCACATCGCCCAGCACCAGCACGGGCTCGCTCTGGGCCCGCAGCCAGGCCGCCTCCTGATCGAGCTGAGCCGGCAGCCGCGCCTCCAGTTGCTCCAGCGCCACCAGGGTGGCGGCGGGATCGGAGCCGAGGGCGTCGGCCTGCAGCACCCCCACATCCCACTGGCAGGGGCGCCGCTCAACGGGCACGTCGCCGAAGGCGGTGGCCAGGAACGCCTCCGGCAGGGCGGTGGAGAGCACCAGGCGCCAGGTGGGCCGCAGCCGATGCAGGGCGGTGAGCACCGCAGCGGTGCGCGAGCCGTGGCCGTAGCCGTGGGCACTGATGCAGGCGACGATCAGCACAGGGGAGCGGCGGAGGTCCGCCCAGCATCGGCTTGCGGTTGCGGCGGCGCCGCAGGCGACGCAGCCCGGTGCAACACCTCCTGGTAGAGCAGCGCGCCATCGAGGCCATACCAGCGATGGCCCGCCTCCAGCACCAGCGCCTCAGGTCCAGGGCCGGTCTCCAGCTCCACCCAGCTGAGATGGCGCAGGGCCCGGCCGCGGTGGTCGTGGCCGTGGCGCGGCACCGAGGCCGCATTCAAATAAACGGTGCCGTGGCGATCCACCACCAGGCTGCGCCGCTCCCCCTGGCCGCGCCGGAGCGCGTGGTGCATATGACCGAACAGCACCAGCGGCAGCGGCCGCTGCCGGCGGATCTGCCGGATCGCCAGGGCCAGATCCTGATCCCCCCAGTCGCAGGCGGGCTTCTTCCAGTCGCGGCCGCAGGGATCCGCCGGTTCACTGCCGAGGCCGGCGGGCCCGCAGTGGGCCAGCAGCACCAGGGGCAGCTGCGGATCCGCCGTCAGTGCGGCACCGCTGATCCGCTGCGCCGACTCCTCCAGGCTGAGGGGTCCGAAAACGGCGCGCACCGCCGGCGAGAGATGAAAGCCGCCGCCGGCGCTGCCGGGACGGGCACCCACCACGCTCAGGCCGGCGGCTGGCAGATCGCGCAACCGCCAGCCGCAGTGCAGATCACCGAGCCCGTCGAGCTGACGCCGCAGGGTGCGGCCGGTGGGGTCGCGGCCGGTGTCGTGGTTGCCGAGGATGCAGGCCACCGGCAGGGGGAGGCGACGCAGCAGCGCCGGAATGCGCTCCTGGCCATCGCTGAGGTCGCCCACCAGCAACACCGCATCGGGAGCCAGCTGCTCCAGCAGCCGGTGATCGCTCTCATCCCAGGCGCCGTGTGGATCCCCCACCACCGCCAGGCGCCGGACCGCCATCCATCAATGCCTAGGCTTGCGCCATCCTGCCCCCCGAGGATCCCGGTTGGTTTTCGCGGCCACCCAGAACACCGCCGGCGGTCGCCCCGGCGACAGCAGCGCCGGCCAACCGCTGCCAGCCGACCTGCCGGCGGCGATCGATGCCCTGCGGCGCGAGCGCAAGGCCGTGATCCTGGCGCATTACTACCAGGAGGATGCGGTGCAGGACATCGCCGACTTCATCGGTGATTCCCTGGAACTCTCCCGCAAGGCGGCCGCCACCGACGCCGAGGTGATCGTCTTCTGCGGGGTGCATTTCATGGCCGAGACGGCCAAGATCCTCAGCCCGGAGAAAACGGTGCTGCTGCCGGATCTGCAGGCGGGCTGCTCCCTGGCCGACGACTGCCCGGCCGACGCCTTCGCCGCTTTCCGCGCCAGCCACCCCGATCACCTGGTGGTGAGCTACATCAACTGCTCGGCGGCGGTGAAAGCCCAGAGCGACCTGATCTGCACCAGCAGCAATGCGGTGGATCTGGTGAAGCAGCTGCCGGCCGATCGGCCGATCCTGTTTGCCCCCGATCAGAACCTCGGCCGCTGGGTGCAGGCCCAGAGCGGCCGCGAGCTCACCCTCTGGCCCGGCAGCTGCCAGGTGCATGAAACCTTCAGCGAGCAGGCCCTGCTGCAGCTGAAGCTGGAGCACCCGGAAGCGGAGGTGCTCGCCCATCCGGAGTGTCAGCAGCATCTGCTGGATCTGGCCGACTTCATCGGCTCCACCAGCGCCCTGCTGCGGCGGGCCAGCGCCAGCGAGGCCAGCAGCTTCATCGTGCTCACCGAACCCGGCATCCTGCACCAGATGCGTCTGCAGGTGCCCGGCAAGCTGTTCCTGGAGGTGCCGGGCGCTGATGGCTGCAGCTGCAACGCCTGCCCCTACATGCGGCTCAACACCCTGGAGAAGCTGTGGCGCTGCCTGGCCACGATGCAGCCGGAGCTGGTGATGGATGAAGCCATCCGTCAGCAGGCCCTGGTGCCGATCCAGCGGATGCTGGAGATGAGCCGCTGACCGGGTTCAGCACAGCGATCACCGCACAGCCGCCAGAGCGCAGCCTCAAGCAACAGAGGGCGCGGCTCAACCGGCCAGCCCGCCATCGCTCCAGAGCGAGCGCAGGGCGTCGCGGTCGGCGGGGGTGTAGCCGTGATAGCCGGCCCAGTTGTTCGACATGATCGTGTCCCGGGTGTCGAAGCGCCGATCCGATGGCTGGCCATCGGGATGGGCCAGGCCAAGGGCATGGCCGATCTCGTGGGCAATGGTGGACGCCTCCCGTTTGCTCAGGCGGCTGCCCGAGCGGTCCTCCCAGGCAATTTCAAACCAGCGGCGCTGCAGCACCGTTTCGCCCACCGTGCGACCACCAAGATCGCGCACGCTGTAGAGATCGATGTCGGAGCGCTGGCGGCGGCGGGTTTCCCGAAAGCGCAGGCCGGTGAGGGCATCCAGCTCGCTGAAGAGTCGGCGGATGAAGCCGGCCTCCTGATCCGAAATGCCGAGGCTGCGGCGCTGGCCCCGGTCCGCCAGCCAGTAGTTCACCTCGCCATCGCGACCGGAGAAACGCCAGAGCAGTCCTGCCCACTGCCGATCGATCAGGGCGTCAACGGAAGGAGCCATGGCAAGGCATCAGCGCGAACCACAACGGCGCGTGGCCGCTGCAAGCTAGAGAACCCTTGCCGTTGCGGAAGCATCAGCCTCCATGGCCCTCCCCCCCGGCAACCTGCTGGAGCTCACCCCCCAGGGGCTCTATTGCTCGGCAGCCGGGGCCTGGATCGATCCTTGGCGGCCGGTGCCAAGGGCGCTGATCACCCATGCCCACGCCGACCACGCCCGGGCCGGTTGCGGCGAATACTGGGCGATCGGCGCCAGCGAGACGATCCTGCGCCGCCGCCTGGGCAGCACCATCAACCTGATCCCGGTGAACTACGGCGACCTGCACCGCATCGGGGATGCCCGGGTGTCGTTCCATAGCGCCGGCCACGTGCTCGGCAGCGCCCAGATCCGCCTGGAGGCGGGAGGCGAGAGCTGGCTGGTGAGCGGCGACTACAAACGCTGCCCCGACCCCAGCTGCGCAGCCTTCGAGCCGGTGCAGGCGGATGTGTTCATCACCGAGGCCACCTTCGCGCTGCCGATCTACCGCTGGCAGACGGGCGGCACCATCGCCCGTCAGATCCTGCAGTGGTGGCAGGCAAACCCCGATCGGCCCTCCGTGCTGCTCGCCTACGCCTTCGGCAAGGCCCAACGGCTGCTGGCGGAGCTGGCTGCCCTGCCGGCCGGGGAGCGCATGCTGGGCTGCCTGGAGGCGGGGGTGCTGCTGGATTTGGCGCAGCGGGCGAGCCTGCAGCGCTGGCCGGCTGGTGGGGCGATCCCCCTGGATGGCGATGCGGTGGCCCTGATGGTGCGGGGCAGCTGCCGGCAGCACCAGCAGCCGCTGCTGGCCGCGGCCGGCGCCGATGCCTTTGCCTTTCTCGGTCTGCTGGATTACATGGGGGGCTGCAGCGACAGCGACCGGCAGGGCATCAGCGCCGGCGAGCAGGGCTGCGATCTGCTGCTCTTCCAGCGGGGCGCCTTCCGCGACCTGCTCGACGTCTCGCCGGTGCTGGAGCAGGCCCTGATCCGCCAGCTGGCACGGGGGTATGCCGGCCAGCACCGCCAGCGGCTGCACTGAACGGCGCCAGCGGCGCGGCGATCGATCGGCTCAGCGGCGTTTGCGTGAGTCGATCTGCAGCAGGTCGCGCACCTGCTGCACCTGCCGCGCCAGCAGCGGATCGCTGTTCAGCTTTTTTTCGATCTGCTCCACCGCATACATCACGGTGGAGTGATCCTTGCCGCCGAACACCTCGCCGATGCGCGGCAGCGACAGATCGGTGCTCTGGCGCATCAGGTACATCCCCACCTGGCGGGCCTGGCTGACGGCGCGCTTGCGGCTGGCGCTGCGCATCTCATCGGCGCCGATGCCGAACACCTCCGCCACCTTGTCGAGCACCTGCTCCGGCTTGACCTCCACATCCCCGCCGGCCGGGTCGAGCATCGGCGCCACCGATTCCACCGTCATCGGCAGGCCGGTGATCGAGGCGAAGGCCACCGCTCGTGTCAGCGCCCCCTCCAGCTCGCGGATGTTGGAGGTGAAGCGACCGGCGATGAAGTGGATCAGCTCCCGCGGCAGGCTCATCTGCTCCTGCTCGGCCTTCTTGTGCAGGATCGCCATGCGCGTCTCCAGATCCGGCGCCTGGATGTCGGCGATCAGGCCCATCGAGAAGCGGGAGATCAGGCGTTCCTGCAGCCGGGGAATCTGGCTGGGGGGGCGATCGCTGGCCAGCACGATCTGCCGGCCGGCCTCATGCAGGGCGTTGAAGGTGTGGAAGAACTCCTCCTGGGTGTATTCCTTGCCCTCGATGAACTGGATGTCATCCACCAGGATCAGATCGGCGGCGCGGTAGCGGTCGCGGAAGGCCTGCATGCCGTCCTTGCGGATCGCCTGGATCAGATCGTTGGTGAAGGTTTCGGTGCTCACGTAGAAGACGCGGGCGCGCGGATCGATCTCCAGCCGGTAGTGGCCGATCGCCTGCATCAGGTGGGTCTTGCCCAGGCCCACACCGCCGCAGATGAACAGCGGGTTGAACTCGCGGCCGGGGGCCTCGGCCACCGCCAGGGCCGCCGCGTGGGCCATGCGGCTGTTGGGCCCCACCACAAAGCGATTGAAGACGTAGCGGGGGTTGAGGCCGCTGCCGATCTGCCGCCCCGGCGAGACCGGCGCCGGGC
>CBFHOT010000102.1:0-8311 GCA_965657465.1 Cyanobacteriota bacterium
GAATGCCGAACTGGCCTCCCACACGCATCTGGTGGATGCCGAGCCGCGCGAGATCTATGTGATCAGCGCCCTGCTGGTGCCGATCGTGGGCATCGGCCTCTACCCGCGGATCATGACCGACAGCTACCGCGCCTCGATCGAGGCGCTGGTGCAGCGGGAAACCGCGGCGATGAACCGGGTGATCCACACCGCTCCGGGCGACCTGATCCGCCAGCCGAGCCTGGTGGCCCCGGCGCTGCCAGCCTGATCAGCACTGACCACCGGGCCAGCCCTACCGGGCTGCTGGCCACCCCGGGCCAACGCCCTACGCTCCCCAGTCCCAACAGCCGCACCCCAGCGCGACCGCTGCCATGAAACAGGTCAATTTCCTGCTGATCTTCAGCTTCGGCCTGGCGATGGTGATGTTCACCCTCGAAAACACGGCCCCGACCACCGTCAACTTCCTGCCGGGCGTGAAAGCCACCCTGCCGCTGGCAGCCCTGCTGCTGGTGGTGGGCGGCGTGGGGGCCACGGCGGCCTGGGTGTATGCGGTGTGGAGCGGCGTGGTGCGCAAGGTGGAGGCGATGCAGAACCAGAGCGAATTCGAGGCCCAGCAGGTGCGCATCCAGGAGCTGGAGAACGATCTGCAGCGCTACCGCGCCACGGTGGATGCCCAGCTGGGCCTGCTGCCGGCCGCCGGCGAGAGCTCGGCCGACACCAGCGCCGTCTGAGCGGAAGGCGGCAGCAGCTCTGAACAGGGCGAGCATCCCGCCAGCCCTGAGCGCCGAGCCGCCAGAACCCCGGCTGGTGAGGGCCCAACGGCACCGGTAGCGTGGATGCCGTGGGTCGGTCGTCACCGTCACACGCGCGTTTCATCCGTCCCCTCGCCTGCACCAGCGCTTGACCGGCAGCCCGAGCGAAGGAGGAGCCCGCCTGGCGATCCGCCTGCTCCAGGACGCCGCCGAGCGGGGCGATCTCGATCCCTGGGATGTGGATGTGATCGCGGTGGTGGACGGCTTCCTCGATCAGCTGCACCAGCGCATCGCCGTGCCCCGGCTGGTGGGCGGCACCTACGAGCGCGATCTGGCGGAGACCAGCGAGGCCTTCCTGGCCGCTTCGGTGCTGGTGAGCCTCAAGGCGGAACTGCTGGAGGCCAGCACCCTGCCGCCGGAGCCGGTGGCGGAGGAGGCCTTCGACCTCGATCTCGAGGAGCTGGCCTGGGGGGAGGAGGCCGCCCTGGCGCTGCCGCGCCGACCGGAGCGCCATCTCTGGCGACGCCCGGTGGCGCCGCCGCCGCTGCAGCGGCCGGTGACCCTGGGGGAGCTGATCCGCCAGCTGGAGGACATCGCCGAGCGGCTGGAGCGGGAGGAGCAGCAGGGCCGGCGCCGGGAGCGGCCGCGGCGCCTGAGCGATCGGGCGGCGATCGAGCAGGTGGCGACCCTCGCCCACCGGGAGAAGCTGCCGGAAACCACCGCCGCCCTCAGCCGTTTCCTGCGCGACTGGCCGCCGGCCGAGGCCTGGGTGGGCTTCGAGGCGCTGGTGCTGGCCTGGCGGGAGGAGGTGCTGGCGGGCGCCGGCAGCGAGGAGCTCGACTGCGACCGGGTGGGGGTGTTCTGGGCGCTGCTGTTCCTCTGCCACCAGGGACGGCTGGAGCTGGAGCAGCAGGGCGGCCTGTTCGGTCCTCTGGCCTTGCGGCGCCTGGCCCAGGCCGGCGACCATGGCCCGGAGCCGCTTCCGGCCGCTTCACGCTCCGCTGATCCGCCGGCTGCCCAGCCGTCCGAATCCCAGCTGGCCGCTTGAAGTCGCGCCTAGGCTTGACCATCCGACCGATGTGAGCAAACGCCAATGAAGGCGATGATCCTGGCGGCCGGCAAAGGGACCCGCGTGCGTCCGATCACGCACACGATCCCCAAGCCGATGATCCCCATCCTGCAGAAGCCCGTGATGGAGTTTCTGCTGGAGCTGCTGCGGGAGCACGGCTTCAACGAGATCATGGTGAACGTCTCCCACCTGGCGGAGGAGATCGAGAACTATTTCCGCGACGGCCAGCGCTTCGGCGTGCAGATCGCCTACAGCTTCGAGGGCCGGATCGAGGAGGGCGAGCTGATCGGCGATGCTCTCGGTTCCGCCGGCGGCCTCAAGAAGATCCAGACCTTCCAGCGCTTCTTCGATGACACCTTCGTGGTGCTCTGCGGCGATGCGCTGATCGACCTCGACCTCACCGAAGCGGTGCGCCGCCACCGCGAGAAGGGGGCCTTGGCCAGCCTGGTCACCAAGCGGGTGCCGCGGGATCAGGTGAGCAGCTACGGCGTGGTCGTCACCGACGAGGACGGCCGGGTGCGCTCCTTCCAGGAGAAGCCGGCGGTGGACGAGGCCGCCAGCGACATGATCAACACGGGCATCTACATCTTCGAGCCGGAAGTGCTCGACTACATCCCCAGCGGGGTGCCCTTTGACATCGGCTCCGATCTGTTCCCCCGCCTGGTGGAGGCGGGTGCGCCGTTCTACGCCCTGCCGATGGAATTCGAATGGGTGGACATCGGCAAGGTGCCCGATTACTGGCAGGCGATCCGCAGCGTGCTGCAGGGCCAGGTGCGGCAGGTGCAGATCCCCGGCAAGGAGGTGCGTCCCGGCATCTACACCGGCCTGAACGTGGCCGCCAACTGGGATCGGATCAAGGTGCAGGGGCCGGTCTATGTGGGCGGCATGACCAAGATCGAGGACGGGGCCACGATCATCGGCCCGGCGATGATCGGTCCCAGCTGCCACATCTGCGAGGGCGCCACGATCGATAACTCGATCATCTTCGACTACTCGCGCATCGGCGCCGGGGTGCGTCTGGTGGACAAGCTGGTGTTCGGTCGCTACTGCGTGGATCGCAACGGCGACCACTTCGACCTGCAGGAAGCGGCGCTCGACTGGCTGATCACCGACGCCCGCCGCCAGGAGGTGGCCAAGCCGTCACCGCAGCAGAAGGCACTGGCGGAACTGCTGGGCAGTGACGTGGTGCTCAGCCAATCGGCGTGAGCAGGGCGGGGCTGAGCCCCGCCTGACGCAGCACCTCGGGGAGGCGTTCCTCGGCCTTGACGGCCATCAGATGCACCCCCTGGGCGATGGTGGCGTAGCGGGCCACCTGCTCGGCGGCGATCGCCACGCCCTCAGCGGCGGGATCAGCGGCGGCCGCCAGGCGATCGATCAGGTTCTGGGGAATGTTGGCGCCGGGCACCACCCGGTTGATGAAGGCGGCATTCTTGGCCGACTTGAGCAGGAACACCCCCGCCAGCACCGGCAGCTCCAGGGGAGCGGCGATCTCCTCCACGAAGCGGCGCAGGGCATCGGCATCGCTGACCATCTGGGTCTGCAGGAAACGGGCACCGGCGGCGTGCTTGCGTTGCACGCGCGTGCGCAAACCGCTCCAGCTGGGCGACTGGGGATCAGCCGCCGCCCCAGCGAAGAAGGCGGTGCCGCCATCGGGCAGCTCCCCCTTCACCGGATCCAGGCCGGCATTGAGCTGACGCACCAGCTGCAGCAGCCGCACCGACTCCAGCTCATTCACCGGCCGGGCATCGGGCTGATCACCGGCCCGCACCGGATCGCCGGTGAGGCAGAGCAGGTTGCGCAGGCCCAGGGCATGGGCGCCGAGGAGGTCGGCCTGCAGGGCGATGCGGTTGCGGTCGCGGCAGGCCAGCTGCAGCACCGGCTCCAGCCCTTCATCGCGCAGCAGGCGGCACATCGCCAGGCTGCTCATGCGCATCACCGCCCGGCTGCCATCGGTGACATTGATGGCATGCACCCAGCCCCGCAGGCAGCGCGCGGCCTCCAGGGTGCGCCGGGGATCACCGCCCCGGGGCGGCGTGACCTCCGCCGTGATCGCGGGCCGGCCGCTGGCCAGGGCCTGTTGGAGCAGCACGCCAACCGTTCAGAGCGCAGGCCCCATCATGCATGGGGCCGGGGGCATCGCTGCAGCGACACCCTCAGTAGGCTTGAGCAAGATCCCGACCGGCACCAGGATTCAGGCACACCCGCACGCGGCAGAGGAGAGCGGCAGAGAGCGATGAGGCAGGACCCGCAGGAGCGCCATCACAACCTCACGCCGGCCCGCGAGCGCGACCTCTCGGAGCGGGAGCTGGAGATCATCGAGCTGGTAGCCGAGGGGCTGACCAACCAGGAGATCGCCGAGCGGCTGACGATCAGCAAGCGCACGGTGGACAACCACGTGAGCAACATCTTCACCAAGACCGGCGCCAAGAACCGGGTGGCGCTGCTCAACTGGGCGATGGATCACGGCAAGATCTGCCGCGACGGCTTCAACTGCTGCTCCCTGGAACAGGGCAGCCGGGGAGCAGCAGGCGAGGGCGGGAGCAGGCCGCCAAGCCGCTGAGCGACACGGCGGCTTCCTCTGCCCAGGGGTGCAACGGCGGCGAACAGGCCGGCAGGCCAGCCCAGCCATACCGGTGCATCCCAGCCAGCCAGACCTGGGTGGCGAGCCCTACGCCAGGACCAGGGAAACCGCCCGCTCATCGCGGCTGAGAGGCTCCAGGGGCAGCAGCTGCTCGATGGAGAAGCTCTCGGGAGCCAGGGCAAACAGCTCGGCGTAGGCGAGGCAATCGGCGTGATCGCGACCGCTGAAGCGCAGCACACCCTGGCTGTCGTACAGACCGGTCACGGACTTGCAGAAAGATTTTCGATTTTGATCCTACGCCGCCTCCAGCGCCTGCAGCAGGGGCCGCTGCTCCTCAGCGCTCCAGGCCTGGAAGGGCCGCTGGCTGAGGGCGGCATTGCTGAGCTCATGGCGGCCGGTGAGCTCCAGCACGCACCAGGGTGGCACCGGGCAGACCTGATCAGCCCGGGGCAGCTCCACCTCCGCCACCAGCAGCGGTGCATTGGCCTGCTCGAACACATCCAGCACCCAGTCGCCGCCGGGCAGATCGAGGCCATGGCGCCATTTGCCCAGCACCGGGCCGCCCAGGCGCAGCAGCTCCGCCGCATCGGCCGGGGGAATCGGGTATTCGAACTCCAGCCGCACCAGGCCTTCAGGGCCGGCCGGAGCCGAGGGCGCGGGGGCAGGGGCCGGGGGGGCCGCGAGCGGTGGGGCCTTGAGGGTCAGCCAGGCCTGGGCCGGCTCCCCGGCCTGCTCGGCGACGCGCACCCGCAGGGTGAGGCCCTCGCCAGGCCGGCTGAGGTAGCCCTGCTGCAGATGGCGGCTCCAGCGCACATGGGCACGCCAGGCGTCGCCGGCCACCAGAAAGCGCCGTTCGATCTCCAGGGCCACGGGCCGGCTGCAGCTGTTGGCCATTCTCCGGCGGGGAGTGCCGCTCAGTTGTGGGAGGGCTCGGCCGCCACCAGGCTGCCGGCCCAGTGCAGCTTGTGGGTGAGGGTGCGGTAGTAGGAGGGGCTCTGCTCGAGCACCACCAGCAGCGCCGCGTCGTCGCTGCGGCGCAGCACCGCCCGGTCGCCCGGCTCCAGGGTGGTGGCACGCACGCCGTCCTGCCAGAGGCGCACCCGGCGGCTGGTCTCGCCCAGGGGCCAGACGCACAGCTGGGCCCGGGGCGGCACCACCACGGCGCGGCTGGAGAGGCTCATCGGACAGATCGGATTGACCACGATCCCCTCCAGGCCCGGATGCAGGATCGGCCCGCCCGCCGCCATCGCATAGCCGGTGGAGCCGGTGGGGGTGGCGATGATCAGGCCGTCGCCGCGGTATTGATCCACCACCTCGCCATCGATCTCCAGCTCCAGCACGCAGGTGGAGGACAGCTCATCGAGGCCCGGCCGCAGATAGAAGTCGTTGAGGGCGCGGTAAGGGCCTTCACCTCCATCGGCCACGCCATCGGCCCGATCGATGCGCGCCTCGAGCATCATGCGCCGCTCCAGGGCGAAGCGGTCGTCGCGCAGGCGCTGCCACAGGCCCTCACCGCCGCCGGTCTCCAGCTGCAGCAGGCGCCGGTCATGGGTGAGGAAGCCGAGGTGGCCGCCCACGTTGAAGCTGAGGATCGGCACCCCCAGGGGCCCCAGGTGGCGGGCCGCACCGAGCACGGTGCCGTCACCGCCGAGCACCAGCGCCAGATCGGGCAGGTGCTCCTCGCTGGCCAGCAGGCCGGGGTAGGGATCGCGGGCCAGGCCGCTGCTGGCGGTCACCACAGCCACATCCTGGGCGCGCAGATCGGCGGCGCAGCGGCGCGCCTGGCGCTGAGCGGCCTGACTGCCGGAGCGCGCGATCAGCCAGACCCGCTCCAGGCGCATGGCCGTTGCCTACCAGCGCAGCAGGTTAAAGCGCTCCATGTCCACCGTCTCGCGGTTGCGGTAGAGGGAGAGCAGGATCGCCAGGCCCACCGCCGCCTCAGCGGCCGCCACGGTGATCACGAAGATGGCAAAAACCTGGCCGCGGATCAGCTGACCATCGAGGTAGCTGGAGAACGCCATCAGGTTGATGTTCACGGCGTTGAGCATCAGCTCGATGCTCATCAGCACGCGCACGGCGTTACGGCTGTTGATCAGGCCCCACACACCGGTGCAGAACAGCACGGCGGCCAGCACCAGAAAGGCCTGCAACGGGATGCCGTCAGCGAAGGAGAGGGCGGTGGTGTCCATCGGGTGGGGGCGGGGGCGAGGCGGAAAGCGGCGAAGGGAAGCGGGAGAGGAAGCATCCAGGGGCTGGCCAAGCCAGCCAGCTGAGGCCCGGACAGCGCCAGGACTCAGGGGCGCGCGGGCTTCTCCAGCAGCAGCGGGGTGCGGGCCTTCTCGATCAGGCCCTGATCCACCGCCTCGCCGGTGATCACATCGCGGCTGAGCACATCGCGGCGGGCCAGCACGATCGCACCGATCATCGCCATCAGCAGCAGCACCGAGGCCAGCTCAAACGGCAGCAGATAATCGGAGAAGAGGTGCTCGCCGATGCGGATCGTGGCCTCCTCGCCCACCGGCAGCGGCCCGGGCAGGGCCCAGGGGGTGGTGAAGGCCACCCGCAGCAGCAGGGCGAACAGGCCGCCGCAGACCAGGCCGGACAGCACGCGGCGCACGGCAAGGCCAGGGATGGCGGAGAGGTCTTCCCGCTTGTTGACGAGCATGATCGCGAACAGGATCAGCACGTTCACGGCGCCGACGTAGACCAGCACCTGCGCCGCCGCCACGAAGCTGGCGTTGAGCATCAGGTAGAGGCCGGCCACCGACAGGAACACGCCGCCGAGCAGGAAGGCGGAGTAGACGATGTTGGGCAGCAGCACCACGCCCAGGGCGCCGAGCACAACGGCGGCCGAGAGGGCGGCGAAACAGATCAGCTGGGTGGTGGACGCGATCGTCATCAGCCCTTCTCCTCCGACTTGGGCAGGGTCTCGAGCACCTGCTCGGGCAGTCTGCCCGCCCGCGGCTCGGTGTCGGGCACACCGTGGGGATCCATGGCGCCCTTGGGCAGGTAGGCCAGCTCGCGCAGGGGGATCACCGAGGGGTCGGTGGTGACGCTGGTGGGCAGGCGGCCGAGGGCGACGTTGTCGTAGTTGAGGCTGTGGCGATCAAAGGCCGCCAGCTCGTATTCCTCGGTCATCGACAGGCAGTTGGTGGGGCAGTACTCCACGCAGTTGCCGCAGAAGATGCACACCCCGAAATCGATCGAGTAGTTGCGCAGCTCCTTCTTCTTGGTGGCCTTGTTCATCACCCAATCCACCACCGGCAGGTTGATCGGGCAGACCCGCACGCACACCTCGCAGGCGATGCACTTGTCGAACTCGTAGTGGATGCGGCCGCGGTAGCGCTCCGAGGGGATCAGCTTCTCGTAGGGGTACTGAACCGTGACCGGCCGACGGCGCAGGTGATCGAAGGTCACCGCCAGGCCCTGGGTCATGTACTGGGCCGCACCCACCGCATCGCGGGTGTAGTCACCGACTTTCTTGAGGAACCCGAACATCAGCCTGGAAGCAGGGAGCGAAAACGCAGTGGGCGCGGTGACCGAACCGGGGCCGGCACCATGATGGACCGGACGGGACCGGTTCTGGGGAGCCGGGCGACGCCCGACCGCGATCAGCCGCCGAAGAAGGCGGGGAAGGCGAGCTTGAGGCCGGCGGTCACCAGCAGGTTGACCAGGGCGATCGGCAGCAGGAACTTCCAGCCGAGATCCAGCAGCTGGTCGATGCGCACCCGGGGGGTGGTCCAGCGCAGCAGGATCGCCAGGAACACCAGCAGGTAGGCCTTCAGCACGGTCATCACGATGCCCACCGAGGCGGTGATCACCTGCACCACGGGGGCATCGATCGGCTGACCCAGCCAGCCGGCCAGCCATTCCACCGGCAGGGGGAAGCCCCAGCCGCCCAGGTAGAGCACGGCCACCAGCAGGGCCGAG
>CBFHOT010000103.1:0-8294 GCA_965657465.1 Cyanobacteriota bacterium
CCAGCTGGCCCTGCTTCTGCCACTGGCTGCGCCAGTTGTAGATGGTCTGCGCCGTGATCCCCGTGTCACGGGCGATCTCAGCCACGCTCTCGCGGTTCGGAGGGCTCATCCGAATCCGGACGGCTTCCCGCAGAGCGGCGTCATAGGGCGGTTGCATGGTCGTCGGTTGGGCCCCCTGGTGGACGGATCAGACCGAGCGGACTTCTTTGCTGACAGTGGGGGCTCCCTTGCCCCAGGGGCGGGTCGTGCAGGACTGCTGGCTTTCGTTCATCCAGCAGTCCACGGTGGGCTGAGCGGCGGCTGGGCCCTGCAGGGCCAGGCTGCTGGTGCAGCAACTGACGCTGAGGGCCGCCAGGGTGAGGACGCGACGCAACTTCATGCCGCAAGGAGTCGAAACCGCGATCGCATTGTGCGGCCGTTCTGGCGTGATGGCTCGCGCGGCGCCGGTTGCTCGCCTGGCCCTCACCAGATCCCCGGCAGCAGGCGGCGGCTGCGCTGCTGGTAGGCGCTGAATTCGGCATACTTCGCGGCCATCGCCGCCTCCTTCTGGCCGATGCGCTGCAGATAGACCAGCAGCACCAGGCCTGGCACCAGCCAGGCCCAGGGGTTGCCGGCCACCACGGCGAAGCTGCTGTAGCGCAGCAGATCCCCCAGGTAGTTCACGTGGCGCACGCCTCGCCAGATGCCGTCGCTCACCAGGCCGGCACCCAGGGCCTTGGCCGTGGTTTTCTGCACATCAGCGCTGGCATTGATCAGGCTGCCGAAGCTGAACAGCCCCACGGCCACCGCCACGGCGGCGTGGGAGATCGGCACGGGATTGAGGAAGGCCAGCAGGCCCGGCAGGCTGTAGAGCACGCCGATGAACAGCAGGGCACCGGCAAAGCCGCCGATGCCCACCCGCTCGCTGAACAGTTGCCGCCGCCGCTCGGGGAACAGCCATTGCTCCAGCAGCCACCACAGGCAGTAGCTGATGTGCAGGCTGAGATACAGCGCCTGGCGCATCCCCTGCACCCCCATCGTCGCTGCCAGCACCAGCAGCAGCAGGATTGTGAGCACCTTGGCGGTGTTGATCGCCGTCAGCTGGCGCCAGCCCCCTGGCCCCGCAGCCGGCATCGCTGCTCCGCCCTGCTCCATACCCCGGCCTGAGTCGCTCATGCCGCCTCGCGTGATGGCGGCACCCTATCGGCTGCGTCCCGCCACCAGCCTGTCGCTTCGGGTCTGGATTCAGGGCAGCGACTTTGGATCGTCGCCCTGGGCCTGAACGGGGCGGTCTGCGGCGGGCTCGCTCACCGGCCCCAGCCGCCGCTCCACCAGCACGAACAGCAGCCAGGCGCCGGCGGCGCTGAGGCCGCCGCGCCAGTCGGAGCGCAGCAGCTCCACGATCGCCGCCGTGCTGGCGGCGATGCGCAGAGCCCGCAGGCCGAAGCGGCCGATCCGCTCCAGTCGGCTGGCGGAGGCTGAGGAGTCGGTGGTCATCGGCGCGGTGGTGGCTGTCGGCCGCTGGCAGAGGCCGGCCGGAGGCGCGGATTCTGCTGCCCCGCGGCCGGATGCGCTGATCCGCTCAGCTGTGAATCAGCGCATGAACAGCATCTCCTGGTAGGTGGGCAGCGGCCAGGCCGCGTCATCCATCAGCGGCTCCAGGCCGTCCACGCTGGCGCGGATCTCACCCATCAGCGGCAGCAGCGTGTCGGCGCAGTGGCGCAGATGGCTGTCATGGGGCGGATGCTGGAGCGCCTGCTCCAGGGCGGTGCACTGGCTCAGCAGCTGCTCGCTGAGGCTGCCCACGCTGGTGGCGAGGCTGCGATCCGGCCGCAGGCCCAGGGCTTCCTGGTTGCGCAGGGTCGAGGCCAGCCGGTCGAGGTAGTCCATCACCGCCGGATAGACCATCGTGCGGGCGATGCGCAGCGCCAGGCGCGCTTCCACTTCGATGGCCAGGATGTACTGCTCGCTGTAGACCTCGAAGCGGCTCTCCAGTTCGACGCTGCTGAGCACCCCCTGGCGCTCGAACAGCTCGCGCACCTCGGGGCGCTGCAGCACCGGCAGGGCATCGGCGCTGGTGCGCAGGTTCTCCAGCCCCCGCTCCTCCACCGCCAGGCGATGCCACTCGCTGGAATAGCCATCGCCGCCGAACACCACGGCGCCGTGGTCGTCCATCGTGCGCTTGAGCACCGCAAAGGCCGCTTCCTCCAGCGGTGCCCCGCTGGCCAGCTGCGCCTCCAGCTGATCGCTCAGCCACTGCAGCGAATCGGCCAGGATCGTGTTCAGCACCACCAGCGGCCCTGCCACCGACTGCCCCGAGCCGACGGCACGGAATTCGAAGCGGTTGCCGGTGAAGGCGAACGGCGAGGTGCGGTTGCGGTCGCCGGGGTCCTTGTTCAGGTCGGGCAGGGTGTCGACCCCGAGCGACATCAGCGCCGCCTGGGCCGAGCCCTCCAGCCGGCCGCTGCGGATCTGATTGAACACATCCTCCAGCTGGCTGCCGAGGTACACCGACATGATCGCCGGCGGCGCTTCGTTGGCGCCGAGGCGGTGATCGTTGCTGGCGGTGGCGATGGCGGCACGCATCAGCGGGCCGAAGCGATGCACGCCGCGGATCACGGCCCCGCAGAACAGCAGGAACTGCAGATTGTCATGGGGTGTGTGGCCGGGATCGAGCAGATTGCCCTGGGTGCTGTTACCGATCGACCAGTTCACGTGCTTGCCGCTGCCGTTCACCCCGGCGAAGGGTTTTTCATGCAGCAGGCAGGTGAAGCCGTGCTTCTTGGCCGTGGCCTTGAGCACGGTCATGATCAGCTGCTGGTGGTCGGTGGCCACGTTCGCCGCTTCATGGAAGGGGGCGATTTCGAACTGCCCCGGGGCCACTTCGTTGTGGCGCGTCTTGGCGGGAATACCGAGTTTGTAAAGCTGCTGCTCCACGTCCTGCATGAACACCTGCACCCGCTCGGGGATGGCGCCGAAGTAGTGGTCGTCGAACTGCTGCCCCTTGGCCGGCGCTGCACCGAACAGGGTGCGGCCGGCCAGCTGCAGATCGGGGCGCAGGGCGGTGAAGGCTGAATCCACCAGGAAATACTCCTGTTCGGCGCCACAGCTGGAATTCACCGGTGCGATCTCGCTTTCGCCCAGCAGGCGCAGCAGGCGCTGGGCCTGCCGGTTCATCGCCGCATTGGAGCGCAGTAGCGGCGTCTTCTTGTCGAGCGCTTCACCCGTCCAGCTCACGAACACCGTGGGGATGCAGAGGGTGATGCCGTTCGGCGTCTCCATCAGCCAGGCCGGGCTGGTGACATCCCAGGCGGTGTAGCCGCGGGCTTCAAAGGTGGTGCGCAGGCCGCCATTGGGGAAGGAGGAGCCATCCGGTTCGCCCTGCACCAGCAGCTTGCCGGTGAATTCGGTGATCGCCTTGCCGTCGCCCTGGGGGGAGATGAAGCCGTCGTGCTTCTCGGCGGTGAGGTTGGTGAGGGGATAGAAAACGTGGGCGTAATAGAGGGCTCCCCGGCTGGTGGCCCAGTCCTTCATCGCCTGGGCCACCACATCGGCCACCGAGCTGTCGAGCTTGCTGCCCTCACGGATGGAGCGCTGGATCGACTTGAACACGGCCTTGGGCAGGGCCGATTTCATCGCCTCCAGGCTGAAGACATTGCAGGCCCACAGCTCATCCAGCGTGGCTGGTGCGTCCACGGGTGTGGCCGGGCGCTGCAGGATGGTCTGGATGGCCTGCAGGCGGGGAGCGGAGGGCATGGCAGCGGAGTTGGTTTCTTATCAGGGAACACAGTCGCCGGGTGCTGTCGTTGCAGTGGTTGTTACCAAAGGTGGAATGCAGGGGGCTGGCGCAATCTGGGCTGCACGCCTGGCGGCTGAACAGCTATCGCGAATCGCCGCGAAGTTTCGGCTGGAAAGTGTCTGAGTCAAGGCGCTGGCGCGCTGTGCTGCACGGGCTCTTGCGGCAATCCGGGTCGGTTTGTTGCGCTGCTGGCTCCGTGCTACTGCCGGGATGGGGCGGGTGGACGCACGCCGCCGGCGGCCGATCGCTCCGGTCAGGATCAGGCCAGTCGCTTGGGGCGCCATGACGGCACTGGTGCTGGTGCACGGACTGCTGGACACGCCGCGGGTGTTTCAACCGCTCCAGGCCGCCCTGGGCGGGCGCCGGGCGCCGCTGCTGATGCCTGCCCTGTCGCTGCAGCTGGGCCGCATCCCGGTGCTGGAGTCGGCCGAGCGGCTGGGGGGCCACATCGAGGCCGCCTTCGGTCTGGAGGAGCCGATCGACCTGCTCGGGTTCTCGATGGGTGGTGTGATCGCCCGCTCCTGGCTGCAGCTGCTCGGCGGCCACCGCCGCTGCCGGCGCTTCATCAGTGTCGGCAGCCCCCAGCAGGGCACCGTCACGGCGCGGCCCTGGCCGTCGCGCTGGTTCCGCGGCCTGGCGGATCTGCGGCCCGGCAGCCCCCTGCTCAGTCGCCTCGACAGCGACCTGGCTCCCCTGTGCCAGCTCGAGTGCCACAGCTTCTACTCCGCCCTGGACCTGGTGGTGCTGCCGGGCTGGGGGGCGGTGCTGCCCGTGGGCGCGCGCACGCTGCTGCCGGTGCTCACCCATCCCGAGCTGCTGCGCAATCCCGCGGCAATCCGCCGCCTGGTGCAGGAACTGCTGCGCCCCTGATGCCGGATCACCCGCCCGGAGCCTCCCCCCTAGCCTGAGGGTTCAAGCCGCGGACACCGCAATGGGGTGGCTGGCGATCTCCCTGGTGGTGCGTTGGCTGCTCGGCTGGATGCTCGCCCTGCGCTTTGCGGAGTTGCCCCCGGGGCAGCCCAGCCAGCGGCGCCGCCTGGTGGTGCTGATCCCGGCGCGCAATGAGGCCGCCACCCTGCCCCATCTGCTGGCGGCCCTGACCCGTCAGCAGCGCCGGCCCGATGCCCTGATCGTGGTGGATGACCACTCCAGCGATGGCACAGCAGATGTGGCCCGTCGCTGCGCCGGCGATCTGCCCCTGCAGCTGATTCAGCCGCCGCCGCCGCCGGACGGCTGGTGCGGCAAGACCTGGGCGCTGCATCAGGGGGTGCTGGCCAGCGCCGCGGACCCCGCTGAAACCCCCGCCGATCCCGACACCGTGCTGGTGTTTCTGGATGCCGACACCGAACCGCAGCCGGAGTTCCTGCAGCGCCTGCTGGCGGCTCAGGAGCGGCTCGGCGGCCTGGTGTCGGTGCAGCCCTTCCACCGCACCGAGCGGCCCTACGAACAGCTCTCAGTGCTGTTCAACCTGGTGGGGTTGATGGCGGTGCCGCTCGGCGGCGGCTGCGGTGTGGCCTTCGGGCCGGCGATGGCCACCAGCCGTCGCGATTACGCGCGCAGCGGCGGCCATGCCGCCGTGGCGGGCAAGGTGGTGGAGGACTGGTTTCTGGCCCACTGCTACGAGCGGGCCGGCCTGCCGGTGAGCGCCTTCATCGGCGATCGGCAGATCGCCTATCGCATGTACCCCGGCGGCCTGGCGGACATGGTGATCGGCTTCGACAAGAATTTCGCCACCGCCGCCGGTGAGGTGCGCTGGCCCTGGATGCTGGCGGTGCTGCTCTGGCTGTCGGGTCTGTTCTGGGCCGCCTGGTGCCTGCCGGCGGCCCTGTTCGGCTGGCCCATCGTCGGCAGTGCGCAGCTGGCGCCGAACCTGCTGATCTACGCCCTGTTCGCGCTGCAGCTCCTGTGGCTGACGCGGCGCGTGGGGCGCTTCAGCTGGATCAATCTGGTGTTTCCGCTGCCCGTGCTGTTCTTCCTGGGGGTGTTCGTGCTGGCGATCCTCAATCTCGAGCGCGGCGAGGTGCATTGGAAGGGCCGTCGCTTCCGCACCCGCTGATGGCGCCATTCCTGCCGGCGGCCGTTGTGCTGGCGAGCTCAGCGGCCTTCTGGCTGCTGGCGTCGCTGCTGGTGGGGCTGCTGGCCAATCGGCTGCCCCAGGCCTGGCTCGGTGCCACCTCACCGCCGCCGCCGGGCTGCGTGCAGCACCAGGGTCGCTCGGCCGCCAGCCTGCGCCGCTGGAAGCGCTGGATCCCCGATGCCGGCCCCGCCCTGCCGGGCGGCATCGCCAAGGCCAGCCTGGCGCGCCGCGATCCGGCGGCCCTGCAGCGGCTGCTGGTTGAAACGCGGCGGGCCGAGCTGGTGCATGCCGTGCTCTGGCCGGCCGCTCTGCTCACCGCCCTGTGGCTGCCGGCCGCGGGCGTGCTGGTGAATCTGCTGTTTGGTTGCCTGTTCAACCTGCCCTGCCTGCTGCTGCAGCGCGACACCCGCCGCCGCGTGCAGCGCCTGCTCGCCCTGCAGCAGCGCCGCCGCTCTGGCCGGCTCCGCCCTCAGGGCTCCCAGTAGCCCTCCACCAGCTCCCGGGGCAGGGTCAGCTCGGCCGCCAGGCCGGGATCGTCGGCGTGGCGGGCCACCACCAGCCGGTGCAGACCGGGCTCCAGCACAAACCCATCGCGCCCCTCGGCGAAGCAGGCCAGACGCCGCAGGGGAATCCGCAGGCGCAGCGGTCGCTGTTCGCCGGGCTGCAGCTCCAGGCGTTGGAAGGCCACCAGCAGTCGCGCCGGCCGCTCCATCCGTTGCCCAGGTGGTTCCAGGTACACCTGCACCACCTCCGCCGCCGCCATCGGGCCGGTGTTGGTCACGCACAGGCGCATCTCCACGGCGCCGCCGCCGGGCTGCTCCTGCAGGGGCTCCTCCGGCAGGAGCTGCACCGCGGGCGGGCTGTGGGCAAAGCGGCTGTAGGACAGCCCGAAGCCGAAGGCATAGGCCGCCTGCTGCCCCTGCCCCTGCAGGCGCCGGTAGCCGTGCCAGAGGTCGTAGTGCACCTGCGCGGCCCGCGGTTCAAACGGTGGCAGCTGGGCCGGGTCGCGGGGGATGGCGAAGGGCAGCCGGCCTGACGGCGACACCGCCCCCAGCAGCACCTCGGCCAGGGCGTGGCCGCCCTGCTCGCCCGGATACCAGAGCAGCAGCAGCCCGGGCACCAGCGGGTCCCAGTCGCCCGTGAGGATGGCGCCGCCGCCCATCAGCACCACCACCGTGCGCGGGTTGGCGGCCGCCACCGCCCGGATCAGCGCCACCTGGGCCTCGGGCAGGTGCAGCTCGGTGCGATCGCCCGCGGCGAAGTCGCCCCCCTGCCGCGCCGAGCCGTGGCTGGTGATCCAGGCGATCAGCCCGGTGAACCGGCGCCAGAGGGGCCTGAGCCCCGGCCAGAGGGGACCGGCCAGCAGCCAGTCGGGCGGCGGGATCTGCCGGAGAATCGGCGCGATGTCGCCGGGGTGGATGTGCTCCCCTTCCAGGCGCCAGTCGAGCCCCAGCACCAGCACCGCGGCGTCGCAGCGGGCCGCCAGAGCGGCGGCGGCCTGCCGGTTGCGGCCATCGCCGTGGTGGATGGCCAGCTCCGGCCGCATCGCTCGCAGCCCCGCAAGAGGGGTCACCACCGCCCCCGGCGGCGGCCGGGTGTCGGAGGAGCCGCGATCGCCCAGGTTGGCCGCATCGGCCAGCGGGCCGATCACCGCCAGCGATTCCAGATCCCGCAGCGGCAGCACCGGCGGCCCCTCGCCGGTGGCGGGTTGGTTGCGCAGCAGCACGATCGCCTGGCGCGCCGCCCTCCGGGCCAGGGCCAGGTGCTCCGGGCAGCGCCGCAGCGCCTGCGGATAGGTGCCGCCCGGCAGGCGCAGTTGCAGCCGCAGCTGGCGGCGCACGGCGTCGTCGATGCGTGCCAGCAGCGCTTGGCGCTGCGGTGGGCCGCTGGCGATGGCGTCGGCCAGGCAGCCCTGAAAGATCATCCGAAAGGGCATCTCCAGGTCCTGGCCGGCCAGCAGCCCCGCCACGCCATCGCGCAGCCCGAAGATGAAGTCGGTCACCACCAGGCCGGTGAACCCCCAGCGGCGCTTGAGAATCGCGGTGAGCAGCTCGGGGTGCTGGCCGCACCAGCGACCGTTCACACGGTTGTAGGCGCTCATCACTGAGCCGGCGCCTGCGTCCACGCAGGCGCGGAAGTGGGGCAGGTAGAGCTCGTGCAGCACCCGCGGGCTCGCCTGCACATCCACCAGGAAGCGGGAGCTGTCGATCGAGTTGAGGGCGAAGTGCTTGATGCAGGCGATGGCGTGGCGCTCGATGCCCCGCGTGCAGGCCGCCCCCAGCTCCCCCACGTGCACGGGGTCTTCGCCGTAGGTCTCCTGGGCCCGGCCCCAGCCGGGGTGGCGCAGCAGGTTGATGCACACCGCCGCCAGCCAGTTGGCGCCGAAGCTGCGGGCTTCGCGGGCGATGGCGGCGCCGATGCTCTCCTCCAGCTCGGGAT
>CBFHOT010000104.1:0-8241 GCA_965657465.1 Cyanobacteriota bacterium
AGTCCCTGAGCATCGGCGCCCTGGCGGCCTGCACCCTGCTGGGCCGCCAGGTCACCATGCCCTTCAACCGCTACCTCTCCCTCGCGGGGCAGGACCGGATCTTTGCCCATGCGGCCTCGCGCCTGCAGGTGCTGCTCGACTTGCCCCAGGAGCCCCAGCTGCTCGAGGGCGCGGCGCCTCCGTCCGCCGCCGAGCTGCGGATCGGCGATTGGTCGATTGGTCCCGGAGAAGCCCTCCTCGTTCAGGCGCCCGATCCCCGCGCCGCCCGGCGCTTTCTCGAGTCGCGGCCGCTCCTGGGGGAGCCCAATCCCCTGCCCGTGCTCTATGCCGGCCGCCCCGTGGCCGAGTGGCAGCGCAGCGTCCTGCGTCAGCGCCTGCCCCTCCTGCGCGACGACGACGAGCTCTTCCGGGGATCGGTGCTCGACAACCTCACCGGCTTCCGGCCGCAGCAGCGGGGTGCCCAGGCCACGGCCCTGTGTGATCGCCATGGCCTCGCCGCCGAGATCACCGCCCTGCCGCAGGGCTATGCCACCGCCGTGGGCGACCAGGCCGCGTTCCCCCTCCCCCCCGGCTTGGCCTTTCGGTTGCAGGTGATCGCCGCCCTCCTGGAGGCACCGGCGGTGCTGCTCCTCGATTTGAGCACCCGCCAGCCGTCGGCGGATCTGCTGAGCTGGTTGCTGCAGCTGCGCCCTGATGCGGCCCTGCTGGTGTGCCTTCCCCAGAGCCCCGAGGGTCTTTCCCTGGAGGGCGTGCGGCGTGCGGCTCTGGCGGGGGATCGCCTGCGGGAGGAGAGGCCATGACCACGGCCCACGAGCCGCTGCGCCGCCGGCTGCAGGAGTCGCCGTCCCCGCTGGCGCAGCTGCTGCTGGAGCTGCTTTCCGCCCTCGACTGGATGGGGGAGCCGGTGCAACTGCGCAATGCGCTGGCTGGTAGCCCCGAGAGCATGGATGGGGTGGACCTCCTCAACACCCTCGCCAACCTCGGCTACGAACGCACCGCCCAGGAGGTGGGGCCGGCGCACCATGCCGCCCTGGCCGCCTCCGCCTTTCCGGTGCTGCTGCAGGGTCCGGCCTGGGAGAGCGGCTTCCTTCTGGTGAAGGGACCCGGCGAAATGCCGCCCCCCAGCAGCCTGCAACGGCGCACCTTCGCCTACCGCTTCCGGATGGCGGAGCCGTCGGCCGCTCCCCGCCAGTGGTTCCAGGCGCAGGTGCTGCGGTTTCGCGGCCTGATCTGGCGGCTCTACCTGATCTCCCTCTTTCTCAACCTGCTGGCCCTGGTGCTGCCCTACTACATCGGGGCCATCTACAACCAGACCATTCCCTCCGGCCAGGTGAGCCAGCTCTTCTCCCTTCTGCCCTTCGGGCTGGCGGCGGTGGCCCTGCAGATCGGCCTGAGTCAGAGGCGCCACACCCTCCTGGCCCGGCTCGGTCAGCAGCTGGATCTGCTGCTCACGATCCGTTTGCTGGAGCGGGCACTTCGCCTCCGTCTGCCGCAGCTCAGCCGCTTCTCGGCGCTCACCCTCTCGAACCGCCTGCGGGCCTATCAGGGCCTGCAGGCCTTCGTCACCGGTCCCCTGGCGCGTGCCGCCCTCGATCTTCCCTTCATCGTTCTCTATCTGGCGGCCATCGCCACCATCAGCCTGCCGCTGGCGCTGCTCACCCTGGTGATGGTGGTGGTCTGCATGGGTGGGGTGTGGCTGGTGGGCTGGTTGGGCCGGGCGATGCAGCAACCCCTGGGCCGCGGGCCGAGCGATCTCGAGCCCCTCCTGGTTGAATTCGTGCAGCACTACCCCGAGATCAAGTCGCGCGGGGAGGAGCGCCTCTGGCAGGCGCGGCTGCAGGCCGCCTCGGCAGCGGAGGCGGAGCGGGGCCTGGGGGCGACCCGGCTGCAGGAACTGCTCACGATCCTCACCAGTGAGTCGTCGCAGCTCACGGGGGCTCTGGTGCTCGCCGCCGGCGCGGGCCTGGCCCTGGCGCGGCAGGGGGTGGCCATGGGCACCCTGATCACGGCGATGTTCTTCGTGTGGCGGGTGTTCAGTCCGATCCAGGCCCTGTTCCAGGCGCTCTCCCGCTGGGAACTGGTCGCCCCCAACCTTGAACTGCTCAACCGGTTCATGGCCGGTGCCGATTTCGAGTCTGATTCCGCCCGGAGTGAACGCTGGCTTCTGCCGATGCCCCGGGGGCGTTTCGAGCTGCGCGCCGTTTCCCTGCGGCTGAACGATCTGCAGGAGCCGGCGCTCACCGGGGTGACGCTGTCCATCGCGGCCGGCGAACTGGTGGTGCTGGTGGGGAGCGAGGGATCGGGTCGCTCCACCCTGCTCAAGCTGCTGCAGAACCACTACCGACCCGGCAGCGGACGGGTGCTACTCGATGGCGCGGACCTGCGGCAGTACCCCACCGCCCAGCTCCGGGCCGCCATCGGTTCGGTATCGGCCCGCCCCCAGCTCTTCCCCGGCACCCTGCGCGAGAACCTGCTGCTCGGTGAACCCACCGCCAGCGACGCCGACCTCGAAACCCTCCTGCGCAGCCTGGCCCTGGAGAATCTGCTGCAGGCGCCGGGCCTCGATGGGATGCTCCGGGGCGACGGGGCCGGGGATCTGCTGCCCGATCAGGTGTATGGCCTCTGCCTGGCCCGGGCCCTGCTCAGCGAGCCCACGATCCTGATGCTCGAGCACCCCTTCGCCGTGCTGCGGGGAGCCCAGCGCAAGGCCCTGCTGGCGTGGCTGCGGGAGCACCGGGGCACGATCACCAGCCTGGTGATTAGCGAAGACCCTGAACTGATGAGCCTGGCCGACCGGCTGGTGCTGTTGCGCGGCGGCACGGTGGCCTTCCAGGGGCGACCCTCCGAACTGCTGGCCCGATCCGCTCCCCCCTGATCCGTTGCGCCTCTCCGTTCTCCGCCAGCCCCGTTCCGCCCCGATTCCGATGACCCCCAGCGCCCCCCACCCCTCCTCCAGCCCCCCCGCGACTGACCCCTGGGCCCTGGCCGACGCGGAAGGACGGCAGGAATTCTCCAGCGACGGGCGCCTGGCTGAGTCCCTCTCCTTGGAGGCCGGTCAGGTCCCCCTGAGCCTGCGCAATTGGCTGCTCGGCGGCTCGGGGGTGCTGGCCGCCGCCCTGTTGGTTTCGGTCTTGGTGCCGGTGCAGAACTATGTGGTGGCCTCCGGCGAAATCGAGCCGGCGGGTGAGATCCAGAAGGTGCAGCACCTCGAGGGGGGCGTGATCGCGTCGGTGCCGGTGAGGGAGGGCGATCTGGTGCGCAAGGGGCAGGTGCTGATGCAGCTCGATGAGGGAGAGCTCGGCACCCGTGAACAGCAGACGGCCACCCGCATCACCAATCTCATGCTTGAGCAGGAAGAATTGCGTGCGGCTCTGGGCCAGCGGGCGGTGGGCTCCAGGCGCCTTCCCTCTCCCCCGTCTGCTGATGTGGCAGCGGCCTTCCGGGATCTGCGTAGAGCCAAAACGGCCAAGATCGGACGGGAAATTCAGCAGGCGGAAAAGCGGATCGCCACCCTCGATGCCAAGAGGCGGGAATACCTCGATGAGGTGGCCCTGTTGAAGCAACAGGTGAAGGCCTACGAATCCCTCGACAGTGCCGGTGCCATTGCCCATGTGGATGTGCTGGAGGCGGAGCGCCGCATCGCCTCCACCGAAACCGAACTGGCCGAACTCGATGGAACCCGCGCTGAGGCGATTGAAGCCCTGCAGGAGCTGCGCGCGAACCTGCAGATGGAAACCTACGAGCGCCTGGCGCAGGTGAATGCCGAAAAGGCCGAGTTGCAGAGCACCCTGCAGCGGGAAATCAGCGAGGTGGAACGCCTGCAGGTGCGCTCTCCTGTGAACGGCATCATCAAGAACTTCGTGGTGAAGGTGGAAGGTGGCGTGGTGACGCCCGGCAGCGTGGTGGTGGAGGTGGTGCCGGTGGGTGATCGGCTGATGGCCTTCACCCGGGTGAAGCCCAGTGACATCGGCAACATCAGCGTGGGTCAGAAGGCGCAGCTGAAGATCCAGGCCTTCGACTACAGCCGCTATGGCGTGGTTCCGGGCAAGGTGGAATCGATCTCGGCGGGCACGTTCAACGACGAGAAAACCGGCGAGCCCTATTACAAGGTTCGGTTGCTTCTCGATCGCGACTATGCCGGCCGCGACCCGGGACGCAATCTGCTCACGCCCGGCATGACCCTCACGGCCGATATCCTCACCGACCGCACCAACCTGCTCCTCTATCTGCTCGGCCCGATCCGCAGAGGTTTTGGCGACGCCCTTCACGAACGCACCTGAGCGGCATTGCTGGCCTCCGGTCTGGTGGCGTACAAACCCTGCAGCTGCTCCAGCAGATCGGCATCTGCAGGGGTCTGCTCGAGCAGGCGGATCAACCAACCCGCCGCAGCGGTTGGGTTGCCCTCCTGCTGCTCCAGCCAGGCCAGCTCCTGCCAGATCTCCCGGTCCACCGCCGGCCAGTACTGGTGGCGCAGGTACCCATTGGTGCAGGCGGGGTGCCAGGCGCCCAGGGGAGCGGGGCCGGTGCGGGGGCGGTGCCGATCGATCACGGCAGCCCCGTGCTCCAGCCAGAAGCGCAGAGCCGCCCGCCGCCCCAGGTTCCGCAGGGCGAGGGTGAGCATCCGCAGGGCCGGCAGATAGTCGGGTGCATGGCTGAGGGCCTCGAGCTGGCACTGCATCGCCCGCGGCCAGTCGGCCAGGGCATGGGCGAAGCTGCCCTCCAGAAAGAGGCGCGCCACGGCGTAATGGGTGGCATCCGGCTCCCGCAGCGAGCCCAGCTGGCGCGGCAGGGCGGTGATGGCGGCCAGGGCCTCCGCGGCCGGCAGCCGCCGCAGGGCCTGCAGCCGCGCCTCCACCAGCATCGGCAGCTCCTGGGGGTACTCCGCGAAGAACGCCTCCATGCGTTCATCCCGCTCCGCTGGGGTGAGGCCCGCTGCGCGGAGGTACTGCTCCAGCTGCGGCCGTTCCTGCGCCAGGGCCGCCAGGCCGCGGTCCAGCAGTTCCTGGCCGTAGTCGGCCAGGAGCTGCTCCAGCAGCTGCTCGAACACCACCGGGCTGTAGAGCACCGCGCCGCAGCGCAGGCTGTTCATCAGCATCCGCGGCACCAGGCTCTCCTCCAGCCCCTCGGTGGCAAAGCGGAATTCGGCCTGCAGGTCGGCGGGGAGACCGCCCGCCGGCAGGGGATCGGCCTGATCCGGCGCCTCCCCCGCGGGGGGGTGCTGCGGCGTGGTGGTGCGGTAGCGGTGGCTCACCTGCCAGTCCTGGCGCAGCTGGCTGCGAAAGCCGCGGTAGTGGGCCAGCATCGAGAGGAAGCGATCTTCGTGGCCCCAGCCCTGCAGAAACAGCGGGAAGCCCCCCAAGGTTTCATAAGCGGAGCGGCGGATGGCGAAGAATCCCCCGTTCACAAACGGAACCTGGCGGTTCACCAGCGGGCCATTGCCGCGTCGCACCCAGGAGATGGCCTGATGACACAACCGCTTGCTTGTATACACATGCCCCGCATTGCTGGCGCCGGTGCCCATGTCGCTGCAGTCAATCGCCAGCAGGTCGCTGTGGTTCTCGTGGAAATGCTCCTCCACATTTCGCCAGAGATCGTTCTGGGGGAAGTCGAGGTGGGCATCAAGAAAAACCAGAACATCGCCTTGGCATCCTGTTGCCCCCCAGTGACGCGCGCGGGAAACTCCCTGGGCGTACTGGTGCCGTCTGAGTCGTACCACGCCGCTTTGGCGACGCTCATGCCAAATTCCCTCCTCCAGGAAGGCAGTGCTGTTGTCGCTGGATCCGTCGTCCACCACGGAAATGTCCAGCCCGGTTTGCGGTGGTTCGATTGCGAAGGCGGCATCAAGGGTGCGCTGTAGATCAACGCCTTCATTGCGGCTGGCGATGATCAGACTCAGCATGGTTCGTTGTCTTGTTTTATTGTTTTCTCTTCACGGTGTAGCGGCTTCTCTCGCTTCCTGCTTATGGAGGAGATCAACTGATGCAATTTGTTTGTTGGCCAAGCGCTGGATCAGAAGCCCTCCAGCAGTGTTGGCGGGGAGTGGCTTTATCTGGAGCCGCTGAGCCTGGAGTAAGCCGCGCTTCTTCCGATGCGGCGGCGACTGTCAGGCCACCCCCGGCAATGCCTGCGCCAGCACCGCCGGCAGGGCCGTATCCACACTCAGGATCCGGCAGCCGAGGTGCACCCGCTCGGCGATCACCGCTTCGGCCAGAGTCACTTCGAAGGGCACAAAGCCTCCCTCGGGGCCGATCATCACCACCGCCGGCTCCGCTGGCATCTCCGCCAGCGATCGGCGGCCGTCCTTGTCGGCGATCCAGCAGGGGCGCCCGGCACACAGGCCGGTGAGTTGGTCTTCCACGAACGGCCGGAAGCGTTGGTGCAGATGCACCTGCGGCGCCACGGTGTCCATCGAGCGCTCCAGGCCTGCCCGCAGCGCCGCATCGAGGTGTTCGGGTTGCAGCAGCGGGCTCTGCCAGTAGCTCTTCTCCACCCGGGCGCTGTGGATCAGGTGCAGATGGGCCACACCGAATTCGGCTGCCGTGCGCAGGATGCGCCGCAGCATCTTTGGCCTGGGCAGGGCGAGCACGATGTCGAAGCGATGGCGCGGCGGCGGTGGCTCGTGGAGCGTCACCGTCAGCTGCACGCCGCTGCCATCGAGGCTGTTGATGATCCCCAGGCCCCGCTGGCCCCCCAGCAGGCCCACGCGCAGGCTGTCGCCCACGGCCGAGCGCAGCACATCGCGGATGTGGTTGGCCCGCTCGTCCTGCAGCCGCACCGCATCGGCTGCGATCCAGTCGGTGGGTTTCAGAAGAATGATGTTCATCGCGCTTGCGTCTCAGAGCAGCTGTTCCAGGGCATCGGCCGCTGTGGCCGTGCCGTTCTCCGCCGCGATCAACGTCCGCAGGGCTGCGGCTCGCTGCCGGAAACGGGGTTCGCCGGCGATGGCCTGCAGGCTGGTGGCCAGGGCAGCTGTGGTCACCGTGGTAGCCCGATGGGTGGCGGGGCTCACGCCCAGCCGTTCCAGGGTGCGGCCCCAGGCTGGCTGATCGGCGAAGAAGGCCACCACCGTGCTGGGCAGGCCGCTGTGCAGGGTGCTCGCCGTCGTGCCGGCACCGCCGTGGTGCACGGCTCCCTGCAGCTGTGGGAACAGCCAGGCGTGGGGGCACTCCTCCAGCACGAAGACGGATCGCGGCAGGGGGGCCTGGGGCAGAACACGGCCCCATCCCGGCGAGAGGATCAGCCGCTGGCCTGCCTGCTGTGCTGCTTCCACGACCACCGCGCCGAGCTTGTCCGGGTTGCGCGGGATCATGCTGCCGAAGCCTGCATAGAAGGGTGGCGGGCCCGCCTCCAGGAAGCGCTGCAGATCGCTCGGTGGCCGGTAGGCCTTCGCCTTGGCCTGCGGGCTCAGGCAGTAGCCCGTGATTCTGGCGTTGGCCGGCCAGTCGTCCGGGTGGGCCAGTAGATGCCGGCTGAACAGGTGCAGCACCGGCGGAGCCTTCAGCTGTGGCGGAGCATCCCGGCGGGCCTTCGCGCCCCGCCAGGGCAGCAGCGGCAGGCCTTGGTGGCGCCGGAACGCCTGGATCACCCTGGCTTCGCGGCGCCAGCCGAGCAGGCGCACCGCCTCATAGCTGAACCGATGCATCTGCCCGCGCCAGCGTTCGCGCAGCCCCCGGCGCTGATTGGCTTCCCCATCGCCGGGCCACTGCAGAAAAGGAAAGGCCCGCGTGCCCACCACCGGAATCGGGCTGACTACGGCGAAGCGGCAGCCTTCTGCTTCCGCCAGGTGATACGCCCACAGCGCCAGGGGTGGTGCCAGCAGCAGATCGCAACCGTGGATCGCCTCCTGGCCGATCTCCAACCAGCGGCTCAGGCGTTGATTGTCGATCAGCCGCACCGCCTTGCCCTCCATCAGCTCGAGGCCGGCCGGCGAGCCCATCAGCTCGCGGAAGTCTCCCGGCAGGGCGGTGAAGCTGATGCCAGCTTCTGCGGCGGCGTGCTGGAAATTCGGGCTGCCGATCAGCTGCACGCTGTGACCGCGCTGCCGCAACTCCAGCAGCAGGGCAAGATAGGGCTCCAGATCTCCCCGGGATCCAATGCTGATCAGCTGAATCGATGCCATCCGGCTGGGATTTCCATGGACGCTCATTGTCTGGTCTGTCAGCGCCTAGGAGCGAGTCGCACGTTGCGCCCAGGCCAAATCACCGTTCAGGAGCCCCTGGGATTCAGGGATGCCTGATCCCA
>CBFHOT010000105.1:0-8136 GCA_965657465.1 Cyanobacteriota bacterium
CGGGGCCCGGTGTGTATGGCGGTGGCGCCTGGCATGCCAGCTGGGCCTATGGCGGCTACTGGGCGGCGCGGCCCTGGGCCTACGGCTGGTACGGCACAGCTCCCGTTGCCTGGGGCGTGGCCGGCATGGCTACGGCGGCAGCCATCACCAGTTCGGTGAATGCGGCGGCCACTCAGCAGTCCACGGTGATCGTGGTGCCGCAGACCGGCTACCAGCTCAACTACGCCTCGGTGCAGGCGATTGCGCCTGAGTCTGTGTCGTTCACCTGGACCAGTGGCGCTGTGACCCAGTCCGCCATCGGTCAATGCCGCCAGGGCACCCTCAACGGCATCCCGGCCACCGCCGCCAACGCCCATCTGCTCAATGCCGCTTGCGTGGTGGCCTACGGCGCTGGCACCTGAGTCGGGCTTGGGACAACGTCTCGCGTAGGGCCGTCGTTGGCAAGAGCGGGTCCAGTTGGCGCCGTTTCAGTACAGCAGGTGATTGCCTTCGAATCTTGACTGCAGGAGTTCCAGTCGGTTCAACAGTTTGTCCAGTCTTTTTTCGTTGGCTTTCTTCTTGCTTTTTGGGCCGTTAAAGTGGGCCATTTCGTTGCGGACCAGGTAATCGATGAAGTCCTTTGGCTCGCAGGGTCTGGTCCCCATCCATTTGTGGAAATTCTGGTGAATTCCTTTTCTGACGGCGATCAGGTTGTCCTCAAGCGCGGCGAGGTCTGGCCGTGAGCTGGCGTCGAACAGATGATGCACCTCCAGGTCTTCACAGTTCTGTTCTGTTGCCGATGGTTTGTATCCAGATATGGCGCAGCCTGCTCCTCTTGGCTGCAGTGCTTTCTGACGAATCCGGTCGGTTGCAGCTCTGACCCGCGCTTCGTGGCTCTCCAATAGTTTGCGTTGATTTTCGAAACAGTCTTCTGCGACATCGGCAACCGCCGCTACCCACACTTTGCGGGCCTTGGTGATCTTGCCTTTCTCGTTCATGGTTTTGGCGAGTCGCACGATTCCCCGTTGACTCCAGTGCCGCTGCTCGTTGGCCTCAAAGGTGTCAAAGTGAACGCCAATCTCCAGGCCTTCCGCGCCTTCCAGACTGGCGCTTTCCTCGTTGATTCGGCGAATTGTTCCCGCCATGCCCTTGCCGTTGGTGCCAAGGATGTTGATCACAGATCGCTGCTCCAGGAAAACCAGTGATCCTCGGATCTGAATGGCGCTTCTATCTTGGGTGGCCTGGATGATGCGTCGCTTGACGAGTGTGCGCGTGACGCGTGCCCGATGGTGCGTGAAAAACTCGTGAATCTTGGCCAGAATGCTATTGCCTTCCTGCTCTTCCAGGTATTTGGCGATGGCCATCACCCCTTCTTCGTAGAAGCGGCGTTTGCTCGCCTGCCCGGGCTCGTACTCGAAAAATTCTCCTTCGATCAGCTCCCATTCGTCGTCGTCATGAGCATCGAAGAAATTGCAAATGCTCTCCAGTCTCTTGGGGCTGATTCCCAGGATTTTGGCCGTCTCCTGAAAGGAGAAGGCGTCGCGGTTTCGTTTTGATCCACTCATCGTTTCCCCTCACAGAAATGCCAGTAGTGAGTCGCGCATTTTCTGCAATCTATCCATGACGCGTGCATCTCCTCCCGCGTCGGGGTGATGCTCTTTGGCGAGTCTGCGGAAGGCTTCCTTGATGTCGTCGGCTGTGGCTGTTTTGGGATCTAACGAGAAGACATGCCAGGGCCTGAAGTTCTCCAGCACATCAATGCCATTGATGCAGGTGCTGCCGGTTTTGCCGCGCTCGCTGGCGGGTACTCCAACCCACTCTCGGTAGAGCTTCAGCCAGTCGGCTTTGGTTTTGAGGTTGAAGGTTCGGCCAGCCATGGCCAGGTTGAATTCGTTCGACTTCCGCAGTTCGGTGGCGTTCTTGCAGCCAAACACGTTGCAGACGGCGGCCTTGAGCTGCGTGGCGCTCAGGACTGGCTCGGGAAATGGCTTGCCGTTGATGAATTCAGCGAAAGCCAGCAGGCTGGCCGCTGTTGGTGCTCCGGCTGCGAGGAGTTCGGCGATCTTGGCTTGGACGGTGGCTCGATCCAGTTTTTGGCGGGCTGGCGACCTTGTTGCCATAGGTCATTTGATCGGCTCGCTCTTTTGTAGCTCCGCCTGGTTGAGTTGCTGCTGCTCTGTTATGGACTGTTTCTCGTCTTCTCGGCTCTGCGTTAGCTCGGAGCAGCAAAAAGCCCCGCCGAATGGCGGGGCTGCAACGGCCGCCCGCAGGGGGCGGCTTGTGGTCTGAGGCTGGATCAGCCGAGGGCCTTGGCCTTGGCCACCACGTTGTCGACGGTGAAGCCGAACTTCTCCATCAGCAGCGGGCCGGGGGCGGAGGCGCCGAAGCGGTCGATCGACACGCTGTCGCCATCGAAGCCGGTGTACTTGTGCCAGCCGAAGCTGCTGGAGGCTTCCACCACCAGGCGCTTGCGGCAGGCGGCGGGAAGCACGCTCTCGCGGTAGGCGGCGTCCTGCTCTTCGAACAGCTCCACGCAGGGCATCGACACCACGCGCACGTTCTTGCCTTCGGTGCGCAGCTGGGCGGCGGCCTTGACGCAGAGGTCGAGCTCGGTGCCGGTGCCGATCAGGATCAGATCGGGGGTGCCGTTGCTGTCCTCGAGGATGTAGCCACCCTTGGCCACGGCGTCGATGCTGGAGTTGGCCTGGTTGGCCATCGCCTGACGGCTGAGGATCAGCACGGTGGGGCGCTTGCGGTTGGCCACGGCCACCTTGTAGGCACCGCTGGTTTCGTTGCCGTCGCCGGGACGCATCACCAGCATGTTCGGCATCGAGCGCAGGCTGGCCAGGGTCTCGATCGGCTGGTGGGTGGGGCCGTCCTCACCCAGACCGATGGAGTCGTGGGTGAGCACGTAGATCACGCCCAGTTCGCTCAGGGCCGAGAGGCGCATGGCGCCCACCATGTAGCCGGCGAACACGGCGAAGGTGCCGCCGTAGGGCACGAGGCCGCTGCCGTGATAGGCGAGGCCGTTGAGGATCGAGGCCATGGCGTGCTCGCGCACACCGAAGTGCAGATAGCGGTTGGCTTCGGCACCCTTCTGGAAGCCCTTCTCACCCTTGATGTCGGTGAGGTTGGAGTGGGTGAGGTCGGCCGAACCGCCGATCAGCTCGGGCAGGTTGGGGCCGATCGCATTCAGGCAGTTGTAGGAGTGCTGGCGGGTGGCCAGGCCTTTGTCGTCGGCGGTGTAGGTGGGCAGGTTGGCGTCCCAGCCCTCGGTCAGTTCGCCGCGCAGACGACGCTCGAACTCGGCGGCCTCAGCGGGGTACTTGGCGCGGTAGTCGGCCAGCAGGTTGTTCCACTCGGCCTCGGCGGCGGCACCGCGGCTGATCGCCTGGCGCCAGTGGTCGTATGACTCCTGGGGCACCTCGAATTCGCCGTACTCCCAGCCCAGGTTCTTGCGGGTGAGGGCCGCTTCCTCGGCACCCAGGGCGGCACCGTGCACACCGGCGGTGTTGGCCTTGTTGGGGGAGCCGTAGCCGATGGTGGTGGTCACCTTGATCATCGTCGGACGATCGGTGACGGCCTTGGCCTCCTCAATCGCCTTGGCGATCGCAGCCACATCGGTGTTGCCATCGGCGATGTGGATGGTGTGCCAGCCGTAGGCCTCGTAGCGCTTCAGCACATCCTCGGTGAAGGAAACGTTGGTGTTTCCGTCGATGGTGATGTGGTTGTCGTCGTAGAGGGCGATCAGCTTGCCCAGGCCCAGGTGGCCGGCCAGGGAGGCGGCTTCACCGCTCACACCTTCCTGGTGGCAGCCGTCGCCCATGATCACGTAGGTGTAGTGATCAACGACTTTGCAGTCGGGCTTGTTGAACTTGGCGGCCAGATGTGCCTCGGCCATCGCCAGGCCCACGGCATTGGCGATGCCCTGACCCAGGGGGCCGGTGGTCACTTCAACGCCCGGAGTCTCGAAGGTCTCGGGGTGACCAGGGGTCTTGGAGCCCCACTGGCGGAACTGCTTGATGTCCTCGATCGTCACCGAGTCGTAGCCGGTGAGGTGCAGCAGCGCGTAGAGCAGCATGCAGCCGTGGCCGGCCGACAGCACGAAGCGGTCGCGGTTGAACCACTGGGGGTTCTTGGGGTTGTGCTTGAGCGCCTTGTCCCACAGGGCGAACGCCATCGGCGCGCAACCCATCGGCAGACCGGGGTGGCCGGAGTTGCTCTTGTTGATCGCGTCGACCGCCAGGAAGCGGATGCTGTTGATGCACAGCGTTTCGACGGAAGCAGCGGTGGCGACGACCATGGGATACGGGTAAGTGGAGGTGTGTGAGGGGGGAAGACCGCGGAGTGACCAGCCGGGGCTAGTTCATCCGACGGAATGCCAGACAGACGTTGTGCCCGCCGAATCCAAAGGAGTTGGACAGCACCACATCGAGTTTCCGTTCCCGCGCCTGGTTGGGAACGACATCCAGATCACAGGCCGGATCCGGATTTTGGTAGTTGATCGTAGGCGGCACCACGCCGTGCTCCATCGCCAGCACCGCCGCCACGGCCTCGATGCCGCCACTGCCACCGAGCAGGTGACCGGTCATCGACTTGGTGGAGCTCACCGGGATCGTGTAAGCGTGCTCGCCGAGCGCGCTCTTGATCGCTGAGGTCTCGTTGGAGTCGTTGGCCTGGGTGCTGGTGCCGTGGGCGTTCACGTAGTCCACGGCCTCCGGCTCCAGGTGGGCGTCACGCAGGGCGAGGCGCATCGCCTCGGCGCCACCCACGCCGCCGGGGGACGGGGAGGTGATGTGGTGCGCGTCGCAGGTCATGCCGTAGCCGACAACCTCGGCCAGGATGCGGGCGCCGCGGGCCTGGGCATGCTCCAGGCTTTCCAGCACCAGCACGCCGGCACCCTCGCCGATCACGAAGCCGTTGCGCTCGGCGTCGAAGGGGCGGCTGGCGGTGGCGGGATCGTCGTTGCGGAACGACAGCGCCTTGGCGCTGGCGAAGCCGGCCACTCCCAGGGGGGTGATCGCCGATTCGGCGCCGCCGCAGACCATCGCATCGGCCAGACCCATCTGGATCAGACGGAAGGCATCGCCGATCGCATTGGAGCCGGCGGCGCAGGCAGTAGCCACGGCGCTGCTGGGGCCCTTGGCACCGATGGCGATGGCGGTGAGGCCCGTCGCCATGTTGGGGATCATCATCGGCACGCAGAACGGGCTGACCCGATCCGGGCCCCGCTCATGCAGCACCTGGGCCTGCGTCTCCATCATCAACAGGCCGCCGACGCCTGAGCCGATGGCGGTGCCGACGCGATGCTGGTTGCTCTCATCGATCACCAGCCCGGCGTCGGCCACCGCCTGCTTGGCGGCGACCACACCGAACTGGCAGAAGCGATCCCAGCGCTTGGATTCCTTCGGCTCCAGCCAGCCCTTGGGGTCGAACCCCTTCACTTCCGCCGCGACGCGGCAGGCATGGCGGCTGGCGTCGAACAGGGTGATCGCCGCGACGCCGTTGCGCCCGGACGTCAGACCCTCCCAGTAGCTGGAGACGTCGTTGCCGATCGGTGTGATCGCCCCCAGACCGGTGACGACGACGCGGTGAAGACCCTGGACCATGGAGCGGCTCAGGCCTGCTTCTCTTGGATGTACTTGACGGCGTCACCGACGGTGGTGATGCCCTCGGCTGCTTCGTCGGGAATCTCGATGTCGAAGGCCTCCTCGAGGGCCATCACCAGCTCGACGGTGTCGAGCGAGTCGGCACCCAGGTCGTTCTGGAAGTTGGACTCGGACTTCACCTCGCCAGCATCGACGCTGAGCTGTTCAGCAACGATCGAGCGCACTTTCTCGAAGATCGCTTCCTGGGACATGGTCGCTGAGAGAGTCGAGGCACTCTACGGGTCGCCCGGTCCGGGGCCCCTCGCCCGCCGCTCCGTATGAACAAGGGTGAAGGCCTCGGTGGGCGGTTGGAGCGGATCCGGACGCGTTGGGTACCTTTGGCGTCACGCCGAGTCTCAGCACCTCCGGAGTCCAGATGTCTCACGCCGTCAAGATCTACGACACCTGCATCGGCTGCACCCAGTGCGTGCGCGCCTGCCCCCTGGACGTGCTGGAAATGGTGCCCTGGGACGGCTGCAAGGCTGGCCAGATCGCTTCGTCGCCCCGCACCGAGGACTGCGTCGGCTGCAAGCGCTGTGAGACCGCCTGCCCCACCGACTTCCTGTCGATCCGCGTCTACCTCGGCGACGAAACCACCCGCTCGATGGGTCTGGCCTACTGATTGCCAGCCGCTGATCACCGGGTCGATCCCGGTGTTGCCAATAAGCTCGAGCCCGGCCCTGGCCGGGCTTTTTTGTGGTCATCCCCCATGTGCGGAATCGTTGCGCTGATCGGATCCCGGGACGCTGCGCCGCAGCTGCTGGAGGGCCTGCGCCAGCTGGAATACCGCGGCTACGACTCGGCCGGCATCGCCACGGTGGCGGGTGTGGGTGAACTGCACTGCCTGCGGGCGGAAGGGAAGCTGGTGAACCTCACGCAGCGCGTTGAGGCGCAGGGTGCGGCGGGGCAGTGCGGCATCGGCCACACCCGCTGGGCGACCCACGGCAAACCGGAGGAGCGCAACGCCCACCCCCATCTCGATGGCAGCGGCGCGGTGGCGGTGGTGCAGAACGGCATCATCGAGAACCACCGCCAGCTCCGGGAGGAGCTGCAGGCGGAGGGGGTGGTGTTCCGCAGCGACACCGACACCGAGGTGATCCCGCATCTGCTGGGGCGGCAGCTGGCGGCGATGGCGGCGGCGGGCCGCAAGCCGAGCGGAGCGCTGCTGCTGGAGGCGGTGCAGCAGGTGCTGCCGCGGCTGCAGGGGGCCTATGCCCTGGCGGTGGTGTGGGCGCAGACGCCCGGAGCGCTGGTGGTGGCGCGCAAGGCGGCGCCGCTGCTGATCGGCCTGGGAGAAGGCGAGTTCCTCTGCGCCAGCGACACACCGGCCCTGGCGGGCTTCACGCGCACGATCCTGCCGCTGGAGGACGGCGAGGTAGCGCTGCTGACGCCGCTGGGCATCGAGCTCTATGACGCGGCCGGCGAGCGGGTGCAGCGCACGCCGAGCCTGCTGAGCGGCACCGAGCACGTGGCCGATAAGCGCAGCTTCAAGCACTTCATGCTCAAGGAGATCCACGAGCAGCCGGAGACGGCGGCGCTGTGGGTGGCGCGGCATCTGCCGGAGGCAGAGGAGGGTGCGGCGGGCCCCTTGGTGGCGCTCCCCCTGGACGGCGCGCTGCTGGAGGGGGTGGAGCGGATTCAGATCCTGGCCTGCGGCACCAGCCGCCATGCGGCGCAGGTGGGGGGCTATCTGCTGGAGCAGCTGGCGGGCATTCCCACCGGCGTGTTCTATGCCAGTGAATTCCGCTATGCGCCGCCGCCGCTGGGACCGAACACGCTGACGATCGGCGTGACCCAATCGGGGGAGACGGCCGACACGCTGGCGGCGCTGGCGATGGAGCAGGAGCGGCGGCAGCTGATCGCCGATCCGGCCTATGCGCCCAGGCTGCTGGGGATCACCAACCGGCCGGAGAGCTCCCTGGGTCGGATGGTGGATCAGGTGCTCGATATCGGTGCCGGCATTGAAGTGGGGGTGGCGGCCACCAAGACGTTCCTGGGGCAGCTGCTCGCCTTCTACGGGCTGACGCTGGCGCTGGCGGAGCGGCGAATGGGGCAGCAGGCCGGCGGCGGCACGATCACGCGGCAGCGGCTGCAGGCCCTGGCGGCGGGCTTGAAGGCCGTGCCGCAGCAGCTGGGGCAACTGGTGGCGGAGCACGACCGGCTGGCGGCGGAGCTGGCGCACCGGTTCGAGAGCACCCAGGATGTGATCTTTCTGGGGCGGGGCATCAACTACCCGATTGCCCTGGAGGGTGCCCTGAAGCTGAAGGAGATCAGCTATATCCACGCCGAGGGCTACCCGGCGGGTGAGATGAAGCACGGGCCGATCGCGCTGCTGGATGCCAAGGTGCCGGTGGTGTCGATCGCGATGCCGGGCACGGTGTTCGACAAGGTGCTGAGCAACGCCCAGGAGGCCAAGGCGCGGGATGCGCAGCTGATCGGTGTGGCGCCGGCGGGTCCGGATACCGAGCTGTTTGATGTGCTGCTGCCGGTGCCGGAGGTGGATGAGCTG
>CBFHOT010000106.1:0-7966 GCA_965657465.1 Cyanobacteriota bacterium
CAAGGTACCAGCCTGGGCCAGGGATTCAGCCCCCCCGGTACCAGCTGAAGCGCCGGTAAACGGGCGTGTGGGCGAAGTCGATGAAATGGCTCAGCCGCCGCGCCGGGATGCGGCTGAGGTCGGCGGCCATCAGGATCTCGGTGATCCGGTTGAAATCCCGCGCCAGGGAGAGGTTGCGCACCCGCGCTTCCATCAGATTGATGTACTGGCGCAGCAGCACGGGCAGGCGGAAGGCCGGGTTGAGTTGCTCGCGGATCTGCTGCTCCAGCTCCTGGATGGAGGAGGCTGCCGGCAGGTCAGCGCCTGCCAGGCCTAGCCCAGTGCTGCCACTCTCGCCAGGCTCCTCCTCAAGGCCGCTGAGCGGGTGGCGCGGCTGGGGCCTGGGCTGCTCCGGATCGAGGAAGGGAGGACGCAGCAGGCTTCTGAGGAAATGGCGGTTGAGGCTGTCGTCGTAGGCGAAGTGGTTGTAGGAGACCAGGCCATGGATCGAGCCGTAGCCGGAGCTCACCGCCACCTGCAGCCCGCCGCGGAACAGGCACATCAGCGTGTGGGGCAACCGCTGGAAGCGGGGGGCCAGGGCCACCCGGCCGATCTCCAGGTGATGGCCGCGGCTCGCCAGCTGGGACTTGATGCCGGGGTACACGTGCTCCAGGTAGGACTGGTCACCGCTGGGCAGGGGATCAGCGCTGGCCGGCACGAACTGCAGGCGCGCTGAGCCTGCCAGGGCACCCGTGCTGCGTTCCACCAGCAGGAAATGGTCGTAGTGGGGGTCGCGGCTGTCGAGATCGCGGCTCTGGCCGGAGCCGGAGAGCTGCTGGCGATAGGTGAGCTCCCGCAGAATCCCCACCGCATCGGCATAGGGAGCGAAGCAATCGCCGGGCAGCAGGTAAAGATCCAGGCCGTCCGAGCAGAACAGCGCGAAGGGGGCCAGATCCTGATCCACCAGATGGGATGGCAGCACCACCTCCGCGATCCGATCGGCGTCCGCGACCGGATTGGCGGGCTGATCGGTGGTCAGATCCAACGAATTCCCATCAAGAGCCTTCACGACCCGGTTCAGAGTGCGGGAACATTAGCCCGACCGGCCGTTGCGTTCGCCTCCTCCTGAACCAGGATGCACCGGCTCGCCCGCTCCATCGCCAAACGGATCCTTGTCTGCAGCAACCCGCCCCCCAGCCTCGGCTCTCCGTCGGTCCGCCCTCGCTCTGCCTGCCCTGGGTCTGGCTCTGACGGCGCTGGCAGCGCCGCTGTTGCCCGGGGCGGCCCTGGCGCAGGCCAATCCGCGCCGTCAGACCTTCCCGATGGCGGCGGGCCCAGAGGCGGCCGCTCTGCCCACCACCCCGGCGGATCCCACCCGCAGCGGCTTCCGCTATCGGCTCGGCCCCGGCGATCGCCTGCGCATGTCGGTGTTTCGGGTGGAGGGCTATGCGGCGGATGTGGAGGTGCTGAGCGACGGCACGATCAACCTGCCGCGGCTGGGCTCGGTGCCGGTGTGGGGACTGACGCTGAATGAGGCGCGTCAGCGCATCACCGAGGGCTACGACCGCTACCTGCGTCGGCCGTTGGTGTACCTCGATCTGATCGCACCCCGGCCGGTGCGGGTCACGCTGGTGGGTGAGGTGCAGAAGCCCGGTTTCTATAGCCTCACGCAGGGCGGATCGGTGTCGAACCTGCGGGAAGCCGGACCGGCCACGTCGGCTACTGAGATCGTCAGCGCCGGTTGGCCCACGCTGGTGGACAGCCTGCAGCGGGCCGGCGGCATCACCGCGACGGCCGATCTCTCGGATGTGGTGCTGGTGCGGCCCAGTCCCTTCCCCGGTGGCCGCGCCACCGAATACCGATTTGATTACCTGCGGGTGCTGATGGAGGGCGGCAGCACGGTCAATCCGCTGCTCTACGACGGCGACATGATCCGGGTGGCGAAGGCGGAAGGCGTGCAGCCCAATGAGGTGCTGATCAAGACGGCCGCCTCCAACTTCGCGCCCGACACCATCGGTGTGACGGTGGTGGGTGAGGTGATCGATCCCGGCCTCAAGCAGGTGCGCTCCAACAGTCCCCTCAGTTCTGCGGTGATGGCGGCCGGGGATGTGAACCCCTTGCGCGCCAACGGCAAGAAGATCCGTCTGCTGCGCCTGGAGGGAGATGGCAACGTGATTGCCCGTACGATCGCCTTTGATCCGGCGGCACCGTTGGATTCGCCCAATAACCCGGCCCTGCGCAACGGCGATGTGGTGGTGGTGCCGCGCAACGCCTGGACCCGCGCCAACGACTTCATCGGCCAGGCGGTGCAGCCGATCGGGCCGGTGCTCAATGCGGCATCGCTGTACAACATCCTCACCGGTAACCGCTGAGGGCCGGCGGCCCGCCTGGCTAGCAGGTCAGGGCCGCGGCCGCAGCACCAGCCACACCACCAGCAGCAAGCCGATGGTGCTGCTGGTGGCGTAAAGCCAGTCGGCGTAGGGCGTCCATAGCGCCCCGAGCAGTGCCATCAGATGCCCAGGCGCTCCCAGATCACGCCCAGGTTGGCCTGGTGCAGATCGGTGGAGAAGCACTCCGCCAGCTGCTCGGCGCTGAGGCGGCTGGTCACGTCCGCATCGGCCTCGAGGTTGGCGCGGAAGTTGCCGCCTTCGGTGTTCCAGGCGGTGTGGGCATTGCGCTGCACGATCCGGTAGGCGTCCTCGCGGCTGATGCCGGCTTCCACCAGGGCCAGCAGCACCCGCTGGCTGAACACCACGCCGCCGTAGACGTTCATGTTGCGGGCCATGTTGCCCGGGTAGACCCCCAGGCCCTGCACCACCGAGGTCATCTCCCGCAGCATGAAGTGCAGCGTCACGGAGCAGTCAGGCAGCATCATCCGCTCCACGGAGCTGTGGCTGATGTCGCGCTCGTGCCAGAGGGCGCAGTTTTCCAGGGCTGCCACCACGTAGCTGCGCAGCACGCGGGCCAGGCCGCTGATGCGCTCGCTGCGGATCGGGTTGCGCTTGTGGGGCATGGCCGAGCTGCCCTTCTGACCCTTGGCGAAGTTCTCCTCCACCTCGAGCACATCGGTGCGCTGCAGGTTGCGGATCTCGGTGGAGAAGCGCTCCAGGGCGGCGCCCACCAGGGCCAGCGTCTGGATGTATTCGGCGTGGCGATCGCGGGAGATCACCTGGGTGCTGGCGGTGTCGGGCACCAGGCCGAGCTTGGAGCAGGCGATCTCCTCCACCCGCGGATCAGTGTTGGCGTAGGTGCCCATGGCACCGCTGATCTGGCCCACGCTCACGGCCGTCTCCAGGCGCTCCAGGCGCTCCTGGTTGCGCACCACCTCCGCCAGCCAGCCGGCCACCTTGAAACCGAGGGTGATCGGTTCGCCGTGGATGGCGTGGGAGCGGCCGATCATCACGGTGCCCTTGTGCTCCCGGGCCAGCACGCGCAGCGCGTCAGCCAGTTTGTCCAGCTCGGTGCGCAGCAGCTGCACCGAGGCCTTCATCTGCAGGGCCACACCGGTGTCCAGCACATCCGAGCTGGTCATGCCCACGTGGATGTAGCGGCCGGCATCCCCCACGTGCTCGTTCACGTTGGTGAGGAAGGCGATCACGTCGTGGCGCACCTCGGCTTCGATCTCGAGGATGCGCTCCACCGAGAAGGCGGCCTTCTCCTTGATCGTGGCCACGGCCTCGGCCGGCACGCGGCCCAGCTCGCAGTTGGCTTCAGTGGCGGCGATCTCCACATCCAGCCAGCTCTGGAACTTGGCTTCTTCGCTCCAGATCGCGCCCATCTCGGGCAGGGTGTAACGCTCGATCAAGGCCGCCGCGGGCTCACATCCTCACCAATGTATGGACTCGCCGGTTCAGCCCCTAGAGGCCGCTAGCGCCACGCGCTGCGGAGTGAGTGCTGCTCAGGCAGCGGGCCTTAAGCCACCGCGGTGAGCTGGCGGTGTTCCACCTCCCACTGCACCAGGTGGCCCCAGGCCTGCTGGCGCACCCAGCAGCGGCCGCCGCGGCACTGGATCAACTGGAAGGGGGGGAGGTCGTCGGGCTGGTTGCGCAGCTTCACGAAGCTGCCCGGTTGCAGCAGCTCCAGCACATTGCTGGCCCTGGGCGGCTGGCACCGTCGGGTTGCCATCGCTCACCTCCCTCGCCTGGAACAGGGGCCATCCTCCGGCCGTTCGCTGCGCCTGTCGGCCATCTGCGGAATCTGTTCGCTTTCCGGTGTTGTTTGATCACAACGGTGGCCCCTGACACAGCCTCCGTAAGCTCAGGCTGTGGCCCGTAAACAACGCCTCGATCTGGAACTGGTGCAGCGGGGCCTGGCGGCCAGCCGTCAGCAGGCCCAGCAGCTGATCCGCGCCGGCCGGGTGCGCAGCGGCGAGAAGGTGCTCGATAAGCCCGGCACCGATGTGGCGCCGGAGCTGCCGCTCACGGTGCTGCAGCCCCCCCGCTACGTGTCCCGCGGCGGCGAGAAGCTGGAGGCGGCGCTCGACGCCTTCCCGATCGCCATCGAGGGCCGCGTCTGCCTTGATGGTGGCATCTCCACCGGTGGCTTCAGCGACTGCCTGCTGCAGCGTGGTGCCGCCCGGGTGTATGGCATCGATGTGGGCTACGGCCAGACGGCCTGGAGCTTGCGCAGCGATCCGCGGGTGGTGCTGCGCGAGCGCACCAACCTGCGCCACCTCACCCCCGAGCAGCTCTACGGACCGGAGGATCCCTGGCCGGATCTGGCGGTGGCGGATGTGTCGTTCATCGCCCTGGCGCTGGTGTTGCCGGCGCTGCTGCGGCTGCTGCAGCCGGCGGCTGATCTGGTGCTGCTGGTCAAGCCCCAGTTCGAGGTGGGCAAGCAGCGGGTGGGTAAAGGCGGGGTGGTGCGCGATCCGCTGGCGCATCGCGATGCCATCAGCGGCGTGATCGCCGCGGCGGCGGAGCTGGGCCTGGTGGCCTGCGGCCTGGTGGCCTCACCGATCACCGGACCCGCCGGCAACCACGAATACCTGCTCTGGCTGCGTCAGGCCGATGCGCAGAGCCCTGGTGCCGATGGTGCCGCTGACCCGACAGCTGCCGACCAGCCAGGCGTCGACCAGAAATCCGACGCGGTCACCCCGGAGCGGATTGCCGCCTTGGTGGCGGCCACGCTGGCGGGCAATGTCGCTGCAGCGGACGCCTGATATTGCCTCCAGGCTGGCGATGGACATGCCCGGGCGTGCGCTTGGCCGGTTTCACGCGCCTGCAGTAACGCCACCCCCTGCCACGGCCGATGGCAGCAGAGGGTGGCGCGGCTGGCGGGAGCCCGTGGCTCAGATGGCGCCGCTGTCGCGATCGCCGGTGCGGATGCGGATCACGGCGTCGATCGTGCTCACGAAGATCTTGCCGTCGCCGATCTCGCCGGTGCGGGCCGCTTCCTGGATGGCGCCCACCACGGTGTCCACCTTGTCGTCATCGACGACGATCTCCAGCTTGAGCTTCTGCAGGAACTCCACGGTGAACTCCGAGCCGCGGTAGCGCTCCACCTGGCCCTTCTGGCGACCGAAGCCGCGCACTTCGCTGACGGTCATGCCCACGATGCCCGCATTCACCAGCGCGATCTTGACGTCCTCCAGCTTGAAGGGACGAATGATGGCCTCGACTTTTTTCATGGAAGCAGCTGGGCTGGTAGGGGAAGTCTCTCAGGGAATCCCTGCCGGTGGAAGGGATCGGGCCCATCAGACCTGACTCGTTGCGGTGCCGTCGTAGCCGTTGCTACGCCGCGCCGTTGCGCTGCATAGGATCGACCTTCTGCCGTTTTGGCGCCATCGATGTCCTCGCCTGTGTCGTCAGCCGCTGACCAGACCCGCACGCCCCTCTACGGCGAGCGGGCGATCGCCGAGGCGGAGCTGATCTGCTTCGACAACCCCAGGCCCGGCCGGCCCTACGAGGTGGCCATCACCCTGCCGGAGTTCACCTGCACCTGCCCCTTCTCCGGTTACCCCGATTTCGCCACCCTGCGCCTGCTCTATCAGCCGGGCCCGCGGGTGATGGAGCTCAAGGCGATCAAGCTCTACATCAACAGCTACCGCGACCGCTCGATCTCCCACGAGGAGGTGGCCAACCGCATCCTCGATGACTTCGTGGCGGCCTGCGAGCCGGTGTGGATGCAGCTGGAGGCCGACTTCAACCCCCGCGGCAACGTGCACACCGTGGTGCGCGTCAGCCACGGCAGCCGCCAGCCCTGCTGAGCCCTGCCCTCAGGCGGCGGGCGCCTCCAGCTGGGCCAGCAGCTGCGGCAGCTCGCCGGCGAAGGCGGTGAGGTTGCGGTTGCAGAGCCCACCCACATGCAGCTGGCCGCCGCCGCCGGCAGCGCTCGCCCCTTCCGCGATCGCCCACAGCTGCCGCGTGGCCACCAGGCTCAGCCCCCCGCCCAGCAGGGCGATGGCGAAGCCCGCGTACACCAGCGGCACCCCCGGATCCCGTTTGAGCAGGATGCCGCTGGCCGGCAGGATCCCCGCCACCCGGATCGGCACCCCCTGCAGCTCCAGCGCCTCACCGCCCACCGCCAGGCTGCCCAGCAGGTTGCCGTCGCTGCCGTACACCAGCACCGGCCCCTGTTCGCTGCTGGCGCTGAGCAGCACCGGCGCACTGCCGTCGGGGCGGGTGGGCAGCACCAGACCCCACACCTGCTCGCCCAGCTGGGGGAAGCTCTGCAGCGGCAGCTGCAGCACGGGGCTGCGGCCCAGCTGCACGCTGATCGCCGCCAGGGCCCAGTCGGCCTGATAGAAGGTCACGCCGCGGAAGCGCAGCGGATGGTTCACGCTGATCTCCGCCTGGCGCAGCAGCGGCGCGGCGCTGCCATCGGCGCCGGGGTTGCCGTCGCCATCCAGCAGCCGCAGCTGCGAGCGGAACTGCTCCGGCCGGCCGGCCGGATCCCGCTCCACGGCGAACTGATCGAGGGCCAGGGTGAGGTCGCTGCGGCCGCGGCTGTCCACCAGCTCCAGGGTGCGCCCCGGCGCCAGGAACTGCTCGGCCCGCTGCCCCGCCAGAGCACCCCAGGCCGCGCCGAGCATCAGCACCACCAGGCCGGCATGCACCAGCAGCGGCCCCACCCGGCCCAGCACGCCCTTGCGGGCGGCCAGCCGATCGCCCTGGCGGCGGATCTGCCATCCCTGCGCGCGCAGCTGCACTTCCAGCTGCTGCAGCTGGGCGCCGGCATCGCCGCCGCTGAGGGTTTCGGCCACGCTCAATTTGCTCAGCTGGCGGGCGGAGCGGTAGTCGATCCAGCGCAGCGCCGCCTGCAGCGCCGGCCACTGGCGCCGCCAGCTGCAGAGCAGCAGCGACAGCGCCAGCCAGGCCAGCAGGGCCAGGAACCAGCCGCTGGCGTAGACGCGATCCAGCTGCAGCGCCAGCACCGCATCGCCCCGCAGCAGGCCCAGCCAGGGCTGGTTGTCGTAGAGCTGGTGGTAGAGCTCGGCGCTTTCGCGCTGGGGGATGGCGGTGCCGATGCCGCTGGCCACGGCGATCACCAGCAGCAGGGCGATCGCCAGCCGCAGATCGGAGATCAGGGCCGCCAGGCGGCTGAGGGCGCGGAGCAGCGGGGCGCGCATGGGGCGGAGAGGGCTCGGTGTGGCGAAGAAAGCTGAGGCGGTGCGGCTGGAGCCTGGCTGAAGCGACGCTGCGGCGCGACTGAAGCGCTGGCGGAGAAGCGCTGGCGGATCAGCTGGCGCTGGCCAGCAGCGTCAGCACGCCCGTGGTCACGAGGATGCCGCCGCTGATCGGCGGTACCCACTGACCAACGCGCCGCAGGTTGAGCAGGGCCGGCAGGCTGGCGGCGGCCGTGCCGGCCAGCAGCAGCGGCAGCACCTGACCGGCCCCGAAGCTGGTCAGCAGCACCATGCCGGCCAGGGGGCGGCCCGTCTGGGCCATCCAGCCCAGCAGCACCGCCAGCACGGGCGTGGTGCAGGGGGTGGCGGCCAGGCCGAAGGCCAGGCCGGCCGCCAGAGGGGCCAGCGGCGCGGGCACCC
>CBFHOT010000107.1:0-7795 GCA_965657465.1 Cyanobacteriota bacterium
CTGCCGGCGGCCCGGGCCCTGGCCCGCTCGCGGGCGGCGGCGCACCTGGCCGGCTGGACCGGCGGCTGATCCGATCGGCCGCTGTCCTGGCCGCCGCAAGGCTGTTCCAGGCGAACCTGTTCAGAGCGAACCGCAGCCGCGCTCGCCATGCTGAACGGCGACTGCCGCTCTGCCGGTGCCCGCCTTCCTGGCCGATAACCCGCTGGCGGTCTTCGCCCTGCTGCTGGCCCTGAGCGTGCTGGTGCCGCCCGTGGTGCGGCGGCTGCAGCTGCCGGATCTGGTGGGTCTGCTGGCGGCGGGGGTGGCCCTGGGCAGCCATGGCCTCGGCTGGCTCGACGCCGAGAGCGAAACGATGCGCCTGCTCTCCGATGTGGGGGTGGTGTATCTGCTGTTCATCGCCGGGCTGGAAATCGACCTGGCGGAATTCGCCCGCATCCGCCAGCGCTCCCTGCGCTTCGGGCTGCTCACCTTCACCCTGCCGCTGCTGGCGGGCCTGCTGCTCGGCCTCGGCTTCGGCTATTCCCTGCTCAGCGCCGTGCTGCTGGGCTCGATCCTCTCCTCGCACACGCCCCTGGGCTACCCGATCGTGCGCAGCTACGGCGAGGCGCGGGAGGAATCGGTGGTGGTGGCGATCGGCGGCACGATCTTCACCGACCTGGCGGCCCTGCTGCTGCTGGCCCTGTGCGTTGGCCTGCACCAGGGCGCGCTGACGCTGGGCGGTGCGCTGGCGCTGCTGCTGCGGGTGGGGGGCTTCGCCGCCCTGGTGCTGCTGCTGATCCCGCGCCTGGGCCGGCCGCTGGTGCGGCGCAGCGTCAACAACGAGAGCCAGCTGTTCGTGGCGGTGCTGATGGCGCTGTTCCTGGCGGCCCTGGGGGCGGAGCTGGCAGGAGTGGAGAAGATCGTCGGCGCCTTCCTGGCCGGGCTGGCGGTGAATGGCGTCCTGCCGGAGGGTCGCGTCAAGGAGCAGGTGATCGTCGTGGGGGCGGCGCTGTTCATCCCCGTGTTCTTCATCGACCTGGGGCTGCTGCTCGATCTGCCCGCCTTCATCGGCACGCTGCTGGGCTCCGGCTTCGCCCTCGCCCTGATCAGCGCCCTGATCGGCACCAAGGGGCTGGCGGCGTTGTGGGCCGGGCGGCTCTATGGCTACAGCGGCGCCCAGATGCTCACGATCTGGTCGCTGTCGCTGCCGCAGGTGGCGGCCACCCTGGCGGCCACCTATGTGGGCGTGGAGGCCGGCCTGCTCGACGCCCGGGTGCTCAACAGCGTGCTGGCGATGATGGTGGTCACGGCGGTGCTCGGACCGGCGCTGACGGCGATGGCGATGCCGCGGCTGGGCCGGGCCGCCGCCGCCGGCCTCAGCAGCGAGCAGGGGGGGCCCCTGGCCCTGGCCCGTCGCTCGCTGCGGGTGCTGGTGCCGGTGGCCAATCCCGACAGCGAAGCGCCGCTGCTGGGGCTGGCGCGGCTGCTGATCGGTGGCGATGCCGATCAGCCCGGCCAGGTGCTGCCGCTGGCGGTGGTGTCGCCGCGGGCGGCCGCCGCCGGAGCGGCCGGCAGCAGCGCAGCCCTAGCGGGTCCGCTGGCCCGCGGCCGCGCCCTGCTGGAGCGGGCCGATGCGATCAACCGGGCGCAGGCGGTGCCGAGCCGCACCCTGCTGCGGGTGGATGGCGATGTGGCCGGCGGCATCGCCCGGGTGGCACTGGAGCAGGCCAGCGACCTGGTGCTGATGGGGCTGGCGCCGCCCAACCGGCTGGGGCGCTGGCTATTCGGCGACCTGGTGGATGCCACCTGCCGCCAGGCCCCCTGCCCGGTGGTGGTGGCGCGGCTGCCGCAGGATCCGCGTCAGCTGCGCCGCTTGCTGGTGCCGGTGAAGGACCTCACGGCCGGCGCCCTCGAGCAGGTGCAGCTGGCGGAGCGCCTGGCGGCGGCGCTGGGTGGTTCGATCACGGTGCTGCATCTGCATGAGCCGGCTCTGGCGGACGCGGCCCTGCAGGAGCGGCGGCAACAGCTGGAGCGCTGGCAGCCCAAAGGCCAGGCGGGCTCCGGGGCGGAGGGCGTGGCGCTGACCGTGCTGCTGCAGCCGAACCACGGCGTGGAGACGGCGATCGAGCGGGCCAGCCGCAGCCATGACCTGGTGATCCTGCGCTCGCAACGGCGGCTGGTGGCGGGGTTGCCGATCCCGGCCAGCGACCGCATCAACCGGCTGCTGCAGCGCCTGCATGGCCCGGTCCTGGTGATCAGCGACCCGCTGCACTGAAGCGCAGGCGATCATGCCGGCGCCGCCGGCCCGACCTAGACCGGAGCAACCCCGACGCCCGCGAGCGCCACCGATGACCTACCGCCACCTGCTGGTGCCCACCGATGGCTCCGCGCTCTCAAGCCGGGCCGTGGCGCAGGCCGCAGCCCTGGCGGCGGCTGTGGGCGCTGATCTGCACCTCCTGCACGTGCTCAGCAGCTTCCCGATCAGCCTGGTGGGCGTGGGAGAGCTGGTGGAGGCCAGCACGGTGGAGGCGCTGGTGGCCGCCAGCCGGCATCAGGCCGAGGCGATCCTGCAACAGGCCCTGAGCGTGGCGCAGGCGGCCGGCGTCAGCGCCACGGCCGGCACCCGCCAGGGCAGCCAGCCCCACCGGGAGATCCTGGCCGAGGCCGACGCCCGCGGCTGCGACCTGATCGTGATGGCCTCCCACGGCCGCCAGGGCCTTGAGGGGCTGCTGATCGGCAGCGAGACCCAGCGGGTGCTGACCCACAGCAGGATCCCGGTGCTGGTGGTGCGCTGATCGCTGACACCAGTGCGGTGTTGACCGTGAGCTGATCGCCGTGCGCTGCCGACCGCAGCCAGCGACCGGCTAAACAGGGTCAGCGATGGGAACAACCGTGGCCAGCGATCCGGCTCTGGCGTCCGTGGCGGGCCTGCTGGGCTCCGGTGGCGCCGCCTTCGGCGCCGGCCTGAGCGCGATCACTCTGGCCGAGCTGGGCGACAAGACCTTCTTCATGGCCCTGATCCTGGCGGTGCGCCATCCGCGCCGCTGGGTGTTCCTGGGCAGCTTCGCCGCCCTCACCGCCGTCACCCTGCTGTCGCTGGGAATGGGCTACGGGCTGCGGGAGCTGCTGCCGGTGGCACTGCTGCCCTGGCTGGCGGGGCTGCTGTTCCTCGGTTTCGGTATCAAGCTGCTGATCGATGCCCAGCAGCTCGGCGGCGATGCCGCGGCCGAAGAGGCCGAGGAGGCCAGGCGGGCCGTGGCCGCCGCCGATGAACGCCAGCAGAGCAGCCAGGCCCTGGCGGTGCTGTGGGAGGCCTTCGCCCTGGTGTTCGTGGCCGAGCTGGGCGATCGCACCCAGTTCACCACCATCTTTTTGGCGGCAGCGCCGGGCTTCGCCTTCGCCCCGCTGCTGGCCGGCACCCTGGCGGGCCACGGCCTGGTCACGGCCCTGGCGGTGGGCGCCGGCCGCTGGATCGGCCAGCGGGTGGACGAGCGGCTGCTCTACCGCCTCAGCGGCGGTCTGTTCCTGCTGTTCGGCCTGGCCAGCCTGCGGCAGGCTCTGGGCTGACCCCTACGCTGCCTGCGACTGCGCGAACGCTGGCGGTGGCCAAGGACGAAATCAGCAGAGCCGACGAACTGCAGGCCCTGGGCTGGTCTGCCGAGGACGTGCGGCGCTACGAGGAGCTGTGGGAGTACCGCCACCGCTGGGGCGCCATCAACCTCGAACCGGAGGATCGCGCCTTCCTGCGCAAGGCGGAGGCCGCCCTGCCCAAGCGCCAGAGCGGCAAGGGTTCGCTCAAGAAAACCCTGCAGGAGAAGTCGCACTACCGCTGGCTGGCCTTCTACCGCGAGGCGATGCTGGCCAGCACCGCCGAGCAGGGCCTGGCCGAAGGCGAACAGGGTGCCTGGCCGGTGCTGCTGGGCGAGGAGCTGCGCCTGCTCGATGAGCTGCAGCCGGTGCTGGGGCTGCCCGACACCCTCAAGGCCCGCGATCTGGTGGCGCTGCGCGAGGAGCTGATCGATCAGGTGAGCACCACCGCCCGCTCGCTGGAGTTCGACTTCCTCACGCCGCTGGAGGAGCTGAAGCAGCGGGAGCGCAGCAGCTGGAAACCCCTGCGCGGTGAGGACAGCGATGACCGCAGCTACCCGGTGCTGAGCGGTGAGGCCCTCGAGCGCTTCCGCCAGCAGGCGGCCGAGGCCCTGGGCGAGCGCATGCGCAGCACCTTCCCGTCCCTGCAGGGCTGAGGATCGGCCTGGATGCCACAAGGGCTGAAGAACGCTAGCGTCATGAACTGATCTGGGTTGTGATGCAGGGCGACATCCCCGACGGCGAAGCTGCCTGCAACGGTGAATCGGATGAGACGCCTCCACCGGAGAGCGTCAACAGCCTGGAGGCTGAGATTTGCCGCCAGCGGCTGCTGATCGGGCACCACGAAGCGCAGATCGACAGCGATCCCGACCTCCTGGCCGAATCGATCTCCCTGGCGGTGCCGCTGCAGAACCTGGTGAGCCTGGGGGAGGCCCATTGCTTCCGCCACCGCACCAGCACGCGCATCGCCGGCGATATCGGCCTCACGGCCACGACCACCACACCGGTGGCGATGCGGGTCGACGACCACCCCGACTGCTCGATCGTGCTGCTCAACCAGGGCTGCGCCAGCTACTGGTTGGAGGGGCGCGAATACCAGGTGCGCACGGGCGAGTCGGCGATGTTTCTGCCCGGCATGGCCTATCACCTGCAGAGCGGCGATCGCTCCGGCGGCCTCTGCAGCGGGCTGCTCTACAACCTCTCCCCCCAGCTGCTGGCGCGCTATCTCTGTGAGCTATCGCCCAAGGGCCTGGAGCTGGAGCAGGCCCTGCGGATGGTGCAGCAGCCCCACCACCTCGATCTGCAGAACCCGCAGCTGAAGCCGGTGCTCTACGGCCTGCAGCTGCTGGTGCGCACGATCGACAGCCTGGGGGCTCCACCGATGAGCCTGCCGACCCTGGATCCGGATCTGGAGCCGGAGCAGGCGCTGATGGCGATGGCACCGCAGCGTCCGGATGGCACCGAGCGGGGGCTGCTGCATCTGCAGGAGGGGATCTACGCCCTCTCGGCGGCCCTGCTGCTGCCCGATCAGGCCGAACGGGCCCTGGCCAGCTGGGATCCCCTGCCGCCGGCCAGGCCGCGCTGAGGGCCTCAGCCCTGGCTGCCGGTGCTCAGCATCGCCGCCACGGTCCAGAGCACAAAGCCGGTGAGCACGAAGCCACCGGTGGCCACGATGCCCTGCCAGAGCTTGCGCATCGCCGGCGAGGGCTGGCCCGCCAGCCAGGCGGGGCGGGGTGCACCGACCACCCAGGGGGAACCACCGCCGGCGGGGGCCCGGCGGGCGCTGGTCTCGCGCCAGTAGGCGTCGTAGCGGGGAGCCTGCTGGTTGAAGGGCCGCTCACCGATGGCGCGGCCGGCCAGCACCCGGGCGCGCTGATGGGGGATCTGATCCTCACCGAAGGCCTCGAGGTATTCGGGCGACTCCAGCAGGGCATCCACGAACGCCGGCAACCCCTGCTCAGCGATCAGGATCGACCAGGCGATCCGCTCCGCTTCGCCATACACCGGACGGCCGAGCACGCGACCCACCAGCTGCTCCACCACGCGGTAGTTGCTGTTGCAGCGATAGAAGTCCTGGCGGAACTTGTCGGAGAGCAACAGGCCGCGGATGAAGCCGCGCATGCTGATCTGACCGCTGCGCAGCCGCATCTCCAGCACCGGCTCACGGTCAACGCTGAAGGCATGGAAATAGATCTGCCGGTAGGCCTGCTCGATCAGGGCATCGCTCACCGGCGGGTGGCCGTTCAGGGCCACCGGCAGCTGACGGGGGGTTTCCTCACTGGCCGTGAGGAAGTTGCCCACCCGGGCATTGAGGGCGGTGGGACGCGTCTCGAGCAGGGGCAGCGGCATCGGTGAGCACACGCGAACGAACGTGCGGGACCGTATGCAGGGCGACAGCGGATCAGACGGCCAACCCTCAAACCCTCACACAGCTTCACTGCAGAGGGCGGCCTGCGGCAGCTGGCAGGCGGCAGAGCGGCTCCAGCAGACTGCCGCCATCACAGCGGCAGATCCCTTGCACGGCAGCTGGCATCCCCATCTCTGGCACCCCACCACCCAGGTGCGCACGGCGCCGGCGCCGCTGCGGGTACGCAGCGGCCGCGGTGCGCTGCTGGAGCTGGAGGACGGCCGCCAGCTGATCGATGCCATCAGCAGCTGGTGGGTGACGCTGCACGGCCACGGCGAACCACAGATCGCCGACGCCATCGCCAACCAGGCGCGGCAGCTGGAGCAGGTGATCTTTGCCAACTTCAGCCACGCCCCGGCCGAAACCCTGGCCGAACGTCTGAGCCAGCGCAGCGGCCTGGCGCGCACCTTCTTCTCCGACAACGGCTCCACCGCCGTGGAGGTGGCCCTGAAGATCGCCTGGCAGTGGTGGCAGAACCGGGGCGAAGCGCGCCAGCAGCTGATCGCCTTTGAGGGGGCCTATCACGGCGACACCGTGGGAGCGATGGCGGTGGGGGCCCGCTCGCTGTTCACCGCCGCCTACGAGCCGTTGCTGTTCGAGGTGGCGCGGGTCGACTGGCCGGCGATCAGCGACGACGACCCCGAACCGCTGCAGCGGGAGCAGGTGGCCCTGGCCCAGCTGGAGCGGGCTCTGCAGACCCCCACGGCGGCGGTGATCCTGGAGCCGCTGATCCAGGGCGCCTCGGGCATGGCGATGGTGCGCCCCGCCTTCCTGCAGGCGGTGGCGCAGCGGGTGAAGGCCGCCGGGGCGCTGCTGATCGCCGATGAGGTGATGACCGGCTTCGGCCGCAGCGGCAGCCTGTTCGCCTGCCAGCGGGCCGGGATCGAACCGGATCTGATGGCCCTCTCCAAGGGCCTCACCGGCGGCTTCCTGCCGATGGGGGTGACCCTGGCCAGCGAGGCGCTCTATCAGGGCTTCATCAGCGACGATCCGCGCGCCACCTTCTTCCACGGCCACAGCTTCACCGCCAACCCCCTCGGCTGCGCCGCCGCCCTGGCCAGCCTCGCGCTGCTGGAGGCCAACCCGGAGCGCTACACGGGCTTTGAGGCGCGGCACCGGCCGCTGCTGGCCGAGCTGGGGCGCCATCGCCGGGCCCGCAGGCCCCGCTGCCTGGGCACGGTGATGGCGATCGATGTGGCGGTGGATCAGCCGGGCTACCTCCATGGCGTGGGGCGCCAGATCCAGCGGCACTGCCTGGAGCAGGGGGTGTACCTGCGGCCCCTCGGGCATGTGGTGTACCTGCTGCCGCCGCTGTGCCTCAGCGATGCCCAGCTGCAGCGCTGCTACACCGCCATCACGGGCGCCCTCGACGCCCTCGGCTGAGCCTCAGCCCGCCAACAGCTCCAGCACCTCGGCATCGCTGAGCTGAGGAAAGCTGCGATACCACTGGCCCACGGCCTGCAGCCCATCGACCACCGCCAGCACCGTGGCACGGTCGAGCAGCGGCTGCAGCCTGGCGAGCACGCGCCGGTCAGCCACCGGCACCGCCAGATCAAGGGCCGCGGGCCGCAGCTGGCGCAGCGACTGCAGAGCCGCCTGAAGCGTCATGCCGGTGGCGATGCCGTCATCCACCACCAGCAGCCGCTGCCCCCGCAGGCTCTCGGGATCGGGATCACCGAAGCGGCGGCGGCGACGCTCCAGCTCCCGCTGCTCAGCGGCGAGCCAGCCCTGCCGTTCGGCGGCAAGGGCGGCGGCGGGCAGACCCGGGCGCCAGAGCAGCACGCCGCCAGGGGCCACGGCGCCGAGGGCCACCTCCGGATC
>CBFHOT010000108.1:0-7621 GCA_965657465.1 Cyanobacteriota bacterium
CCAGCGGGAAGCCATAGGTGTCGTAGAGCTCGAAGGCCTGCTCGCCGCTGATCTGCGTCGGCTTGGCGGCCAGCACCTCCGCCAACAGTTTTTCGCCGCGTTCCAGGGTTTCCAGGAAGCGGGCCTCTTCGCGCTGCAGTTCGGCCAGGATCACGTCCTGGCGCTCCAGCAGCTGGGGATAGGCGGCCTGCATCAGCGCGATCGAGGCTTCGCCCATGGCGGTGAGGAACGGCTTGTCGATGCCGAGCAGACGGCCATGGCGCACCACGCGGCGCAGGAGGCGGCGCAGGATGTAGCCGCGGCCCAGGTTGCTGGCGGTGACGCCATCGCAGATCAGCTGGGTGATGGCGCGGGAGTGGTCGCCAATCACCTTGAGAGAGGTTTTGCCCTTCTCATCGAGGGCCTTGTAATCAACACCTGCCAGACCTGCAGCCGTTTCAATCAGCGGATAGATCAGGTCGGTTTCGTAGTTGTTGGGCACCGCCTGCAGGATCTGGGCCATGCGCTCAAGGCCCATGCCGGTGTCGATGTTGCGGTTGGCCAGCGGCGTGAGGTTGCCCTCGGCGTCGCGGTTGTACTGCATGAACACCAGGTTGTAGAACTCGATGAAGCGCGAGTCGTCCTCAAGGTCAATGCCGTCGTCGCCGCGTTCGGGCTGGAAGTCGTAGTAGATCTCCGAGCAGGGGCCGCAGGGGCCGGTGGGGCCGGAAGCCCAGAAGTTGTCGGCTTCATCCATGCGGATGATGCGCTTGGGGTTCACCCCCACCACATCGCGCCAGATCGCCTCGGCTTCGTCGTCCTCGCGGAACACGCTCACCACGAGGTTCTTGGGCGACAGGCCGAACACACCTGTGCTCAGCTCCCAGGCCCACTGGATCGCCTGCTCCTTGAAGTAGTCGCCGAAGGAGAAGTTACCGAGCATCTCGAAGAACGTGTGATGCCGCGCCGTGCGGCCCACGTTCTCGATGTCGTTGGTGCGGATGCACTTCTGCGAGCTGGTGGCCCGCGGCGCCGGCCGCTGCTGCTGGCCGAGGAACACCGGCTTGAAGGGCAGCATGCCGGCGATGGTGAGCAGCACCGTGGGGTCGTCGGGCACCAGCGAGGCGCTGGCCATCGGCTGGTGGCCGCGCTGCTCAAAGAAGTTCAGGAACGCGGCGCGGATCTCGGCGCCACTGCGGGGGCGGCCGGCACCGGCGGCGTGGGCAGCGGAGGTGGCGGCAGCCATGGCGTGGGGATCGAGCCTCAGCAGGTCATGATCCCTCAGCGCAGGTTGCGGGGCAGGCGGCGGCGATAGGCGTCGAACAGCGCCTCGGCTTCCTGCTCCAGGGCGGCGTCATAGGGCAGGGCGGCATGGCCATCGGCCGTTGCAGAGGCCAGCGGTGCAAACCAGTGCTCCCACGGCTGCCCCCACACCCGCTCGGCAAAGCGGCGGTTGCCGGCGCCGTAGCGCCGCTCCAGCCGCGCCGGCAGCTCTCCCTGCCAGCCGCTGTAGCGCTCCTGCACCCAGCCGCGCCGGCGGGCGCGCTGGCGCAATTGCTCCACCAGCTGGTTGAGGCCGTGCTCGGCGATCAGGCGATTGCGCCGCAGCGGCAACTGATCGAGGCGTTGGTTGAGCAGGTAGGCCAACCCCAGGCCGCGGCGCCCCAGCTGTTCATTGGCCTGGTCGGCCGGCGCCGGCCGCCAGGGCTGCGGCTGCAGGCCGAGGCTCTCCACCAGCTGCTCGAACAGGTCGCGGCGCCGGGGCACGAACGGCAGAAAGCTGCTGCGGATCGCCGGGGCCGCCAGCAGCCCAGCAAACCGCTCCTCCAGATCGAGCTGCAGCGGCGCCACCCGGATCCAGCGGCGCCGGCCCGGCCCCCGCAGGCGCTGGCCCTTCAGCTGGGCCTGCACATAGGCGGCGAAGGAAGGGGTGGCGTACAGCCGGCCCAGCACATGGGCATAGAAGGAATTGAGCAGCTCCGCCTGGGGGCGCACCACGTTGATCACGTGCAGCGCCAGGCCCTGGCGGGCGCAGTGGTCGTGGAGGGCGGCGAGGGCCTCGGGCCGGCTGAGCAGCGGCGTGAAGTGCTCGGCGCTGAGCAGCAGATCGCCGCCCCAGCCCGCCTGACGCTGCAGCCACTGCTCGAGGGCCTGCCAGCGGCCGGACTGCAGGCTGCGGGCCAGATGGCGATGGGAGTGCTCGCCCCAGGGCAGCGGGTAGCGCAGCCCCTGGCGCTCCAGCAGGCGGCGGTTGGCCTGCAGCCGCGCCTGCAGGTAGGTGCTGGCGGTCTTGTGGGGACCGGCGTGGAGATGCAGGGTGCGGCGCTGCGGAACCGGACTCATCACGGGAGTGCAACACAGCGCTGCAGGCGCAGGCCAGAGCGACCCAAGCCCGGGCCATGATCGCCCAGCACCAACCATGCCCGCCGGGCGCCCGCGTGAGCCAGGCCACCGTGACGCCATCCCGCCCCGGGGCGTCCCCCTCCGGACCCACCCCAGCGGCCCCATCCCGCCAGCAGCTGCGGCTGCGCTCGATCAGCTGGGCCCTCGGGGCCGGCGCCTTCGCCCTGGTGCTGGGGCTGCCGCTGGGGCTGGAGGCGGCGCTGCGGGCCGGCGGCTGCGGCTTCTTCTATGGCCTGCTGGCCTTCCATCTGCAGCGGGTCGACCCCGACGACAGCCATCTGCAGGCGGGCCTGGTGGGGGCGGTGTGCGGCATCCACAGCCTCGGCCTGCCGCCGGTCGCCGCCTGGCCGCAGGCCCCCGCCACGGCCGCAGACCTGGCCGCCGCGCTGGTGGCGGTTGCTCCAACTGTGATGATGGGGCTACTCCGTGCCTGGTCGCCGCTGGTCGGCGCCGCCCTGCTGCTGCACGGAACGCGCCTGCTCGCGCAACGCGCCCTGTCGGCCGGTGAGCCGGCGTCCATGCCCTGATTTCCCGGTGCTGCGGCGCCGGCCCTGCACCACCTCGGGATGAGTCTGCTGCACGCCACCTGGCTGTTCCCGCCTGAAGGGGCCGGCGGACGGCTGTTTCTCTGGGCCGACACCTGGAAGGTGGCCGCACCGGTGCAGCCGGGCCGGGAAGCGCCCGAGCATCCGCTGGCCCTCAACCCGGACGAGCTGGCCGACTGGCTGGATGACAACGGCTACTGGAGCGAAGCGCTGCGGCCCGCCCGCGCCACGCTGACGCTGCCCAGCCGCACCCAGGCGGCCCGCGGCAAGCGCAGCAGCACCACCGGCAAGGCCTGGAGCGGCCTGCCTCTGCAGGCCGGCGAACCGATTCCCAAACAGCTCGAGTGGTGGCCCTGGCAGGTGGAGGGCTGGGCCCTCGATCCGGCCGGTGCCGCCGAATGGCTGAGCGGCCTGCCGCTGGCCAGTGGCCATCCGGAGATGGCCGACGATCTGCGCTGGTGGACCCACCTGCAGCGCTGGGCCCTGAGCCTGATCGCCCGCGGCCGCTGGCTGCCCCAGCTGGAGGAGGGCCGGGCCCGCTGGCTGCCGCTGCTCAATCGCGAAGGCGATCGCCGCCGCCTGGAGGAACTGGCCAGCGGCCTGCCCCAGGTGGCCACCTGCGCCCTGGCCGCCGGGCCCCAGGGGGATCCCGCCCTGGCCTGCCGCCGGCCCGGCAGCGGCCGGCTGCGGGTGGCCAGCCTGCTGGAGGCCCTGCTCGATGGCCAGCTGCGGGCCAGCTTCAAGCCGCCGGGCGATGGCCTCGATCCCCTGCTGCTGGCCTGGCAGAAGGCCCTGGGCAAGGGCGACGGCCAGCTGGCGCTCGACGAGGAGGAGCTGGAGCGCCTGACCATCGCCACCCACCACTGGCGCGAAGGAGTGGCCGGCAAGGTGGCGCCGGCGCGCGCCTGCCTGGAACTGTTCACCCCAGCCGAGGGGGAAGAGCTGTGGGAGCTGCGCTTCAGCCTGCAGGCGGAGGCCGACCCCAGCCTGAAGGTGCCGGCGGCGGCCGCCTGGGCAGCGGGTGATCGCGGCCTGCAGCTGGGGGAGGTGGCGGTGGCCCAGCCGAGCGAACTGCTGCTGGAGGGTCTGGGGCGGGCGCTGACGGTGTTCGAACCGATCGAGCGGGGGCTGGAATCGGCCACCCCCGAAACGATGCAGCTCACCCCAGCCGAGGCCTTCGTGTTGGTGCGCACCGCCGCCAGCCAGCTGCGCGATGTGGGCGTGGGCGTGGTGCTGCCCCCCAGCCTCTCGGGCGGTCTGGCCAGTCGCCTCGGCCTGGCGATCACCGCCGAACTGCCCGAGAAGTCCCGCGGCTTCACCCTCGGCGAAAGCCTGGTGTGGCACTGGGAGTTCATGATCGGCGGCGTCACGCTCACCCTGCGCGACCTGGAGCGCCTGCAGACCAAGCGCAGCCCGCTGGTGCAGCACAAGGGCGCCTGGATCGAGCTGCGCCCCAGCGATCTGCGCAACGCCGAACGCTTCTGCAACACCGATCCGGGCCTCAGCCTCGACGACGCCCTGCGCCTGACCGCCACCGACGGCGACACCTTCCACCGCCTGCCGGTGCATGCCTTCACCGCCGGCCCGCGGCTGCAGGCGGTGCTGGAGCAATACCACCAGCAGAAGGCCCCCGATCCGCTGCCGGCGCCCCCCGGCTTCGCCGGCCAGCTGCGGCCCTATCAGGAGCGCGGCCTGGGCTGGCTGGCCTTCCTGCACCGCTTTGATCAGGGCGCCTGCCTGGCCGACGACATGGGCCTGGGCAAGACGATCCAGCTGCTGGCCTTCCTGCAGCACCTCAAGGCCGAGGAGGAGCTGAAGCGGCCGGTGCTGCTGGTGGCGCCCACCTCGGTGCTCACCAACTGGAAGCGGGAGGCAGCGGCCTTCACGCCGGATCTGGTGGTGAAGGAGCACTACGGCCCGCGGCGCCCCAGCAGCGACGCCGCCCTGAAGAAGGCGCTGAAGGGCGTAGATCTGGTGCTCACCAGCTACGGCCTGCTGCAGCGCGACAGCGAACTGCTGGAGAGCATCGACTGGCAGGGGGTGGTGATCGATGAAGCCCAGGCGATCAAGAACCCGATCGCCAAGCAATCCATGGCGGCGCGGGATCTGGGCCGCCCGGGCCGGGGCAGCAAGAGCGGCCCCCGCTTCCGCATCGCCCTCACCGGCACGCCGGTGGAGAACCGGGTGAGCGAGCTGTGGGCGCTGATGGATTTCCTCAACCCCAAGGTGCTCGGCGATGAACCGTTCTTCCGCCAGCGCTACCGCCTGCCGATCGAGCGCTATGGCGACATGGCCTCCCTGCGCGACCTCAAGGCCCGGGTCGGCCCGTTCATCCTGCGGCGCCTCAAAACCGACAAATCGATCATCTCCGACCTGCCCGACAAGCTGGAACTGCAGGAGTGGGTGGGCCTCAGCCCGGAGCAGAAGAAGCTCTACAACAAGACCGTGGAGGAGAGTCTCGATGCGATCGCCCGGGCGCCGCTGGGGCAGAAGCACGGCCAGGTGCTGGCGCTGCTGACGCGCCTCAAGCAGATCTGCAACCACCCGGCCCTGGCCCTCAAGCAGGATCCCGATCCGGAGGATGCCGGTTTCTTCAAGGACTTCGCCAGCCGCAGCGCCAAGGTGCAGCGGCTGGAGGAGATCCTCGAGGAGGTGATCGAGGCGGGCGATCGGGCGCTGCTGTTCACCCAGTTCGCCGAATGGGGCCACCTGCTCAAGGCCCATCTGCAGCGCAAATGGCGCCAGGAGGTGCCCTTCCTCTACGGCAACACCAGCAAGGCCGAACGCCAGGCGATGGTCGATCGCTTCCAGGACGATCCGCGCGGCCCGCAGCTGTTCCTGCTCTCGCTCAAGGCCGGCGGCGTTGGCCTCAACCTCACCCGCGCCAGCCACGTGTTCCACATCGACCGCTGGTGGAACCCGGCGGTGGAGAACCAGGCCACCGACCGCGCCTACCGGATCGGCCAGCAGAACCGGGTGCTGGTGCACAAGTTCATCACCAGCGGCTCGGTGGAGGAGCGCATCGACCGGATGATTCAGGAGAAGTCGAAGCTGGCCGAAGACATCGTCGGCTCCGGCGAGGACTGGCTCGGCGGCATGGACGTGAGCCAGCTCAAGGACCTGGTGACCCTCAGCGAGACGGAGGACTGACACGATGACGTGCTCCGCGCCACCCTGCAACGAGGCACTCCCGGCCGCCAGCCGCAGCCCCGAACGCTGGCTGCAGCGTTTTTCCAACTTCGAGAAGGTGTTGAGCCGGCTGGAAGGGCACCTGCAAGCCAGAGCGGATTTGCGCGATCCCGATCTTCTGGCCGGCTTGGTGCTGCGTCACTACGCCTTCTGCTTCGAACTCGCCTGGAAGAGCCTGCGTGATCTGCTGGCCTGGAATGGCATCGACGCCAAACTGCCGCGCCAGGTGATCAAGCAGGCATTCGCCACGGGCGTGATCAGCAACGGCCAGCTCTGGATCGACATGCTGCAAGATCGGCCCCAGTTCACCGCCGACGGCGAGCTTGAGGGTGACGACGGCAGCGACGACGCTCGCGCGCAACTGGCCGTCGCCGCCAAAACCGTGGCCGAGACCTACGTGAGGGAGCTACAGGCCTTCCGCGACAACCTGGCAGCCCGCCGGGAGGAGGAACTCACGGAACAGGCAACCGTCCTGGAGGTCGCGCCATGAATGCCGCCATCAAGGGCGAGAGTCGGACCCAGCACGCCATCCCAAACACTGTCCCAAGTTCCGTACAGACTGAACAGAACCCTGGACAGTGCGGCAACGGCAAGCACCCACCCCCGGGTCACGGACTGCCCGTCCACACGGTCAACACGATCCGTCAGTGCCTGCGGGAGCAGTTTCCCCAACTGCACTGGGTGAAGCTTTACGGCTCCCGGGCGATGGGCCGCCACTGGCGCGGATCCGACATCGACCTGGCCTTCAGCGCCGATGAGAATTGCAGTGCGGCCCTGCAGGAAGCCCTCGACCAACTGCCCACCCCCTTTCTGTTTGATGTGACCCACTGGGAATCGCTGCAGCACAGCGGCCTGCGGGAGCACATCGAGCGCGTCGGCACTCCCTTCCCATGACCTTCACTCCCGCGACCGCCAACGCCATCACCACCCAGCTGGGCGATCAGGGCCTGGGCCAGCAGCCCTGGTGGGTGGAGCAGTGGATGGAGCTGATCAACTCCTACCGCTTCAAGAAACGGCTGGAGCGGGCCTGGGACTACGCCCGCAGCGGCAACGTGACCTCGATCCGCTTCGAGGGCCGCCGCGTGCACGCCCGCGTGCAGGGCAGCGGCGAAGACCCCTACAAGGTGAAGCTCTGGCTCGATGTGCTCAACGACGAGGACTGGGGCTACGTGCTCGACGCCCTCACCCAGAAGGCGCGCTGGTCAGCGCAGCTGCTGGCGGGGGTGATGCCCCAGGACATCGAGCGGGCCTTTGCCGCCAGCGGCAAGCGGCTGTTTCCGTTCAAGTTGCAGGAGGTGCGCAGCGAATGCACCTGCCCGGACAAGGTCAACCCCTGTAAGCACGTCAGCGCCGTCTTCTATCTGATGGGCGAGCGCTTCAGCGAAGACCCCTTCGTGCTGTTCCAGCTGCGGGGCCGCACCCGCGCCCAGCTGCTGGCCGATCTGGCCAAGCGGCGGCGCAAGGCGCTGGCCCGGCAGGCGCGCCAGGCCCGGGCCCGCGGCAAG
>CBFHOT010000109.1:0-7564 GCA_965657465.1 Cyanobacteriota bacterium
TCATCCTTCGGGGTGAGGCTTCTGGAACTGGTGAACGTGAACACAACAGCCGTCGGGTCCGCCCGGCGGCTGCTGGCGTTTGAGGGTGTGGTGCCGTTTTGGGGCCGACCGGCAGGGAGCGAGGCCTCTCGTCCCCGCCGGCAGGCTCCTGCTGCTGGATCAGGAGCGGTGGACGTGCACCTGCTGCCACTGACCGTTCCGTTGCTGCCAGATGCGGGTTTCGCAGCAGCGGTGCGTGATCGCTTCGCCGTTCCTCAGGCGCTGGGTCAGACGGGTGTAGCTGAGCACCACCGCATCGTCGCTGAGCCAGCGCAGATGGGGGCGGGCCATGGTCACCTGCACGGGGGCCGGGGCTTCACCGCTGGCGGGCAGATCGAAGTAGAAGCGGTGGAAGTCCAGGCCCTCGGCCAGCAGCCCTTCGGTTTCCGCTTCAAAGCAGCTCAGGTCGGCGCTGCAGAAACGGGCGTAGGTCTCCCAGTCGCCCTGGGCCACGCTCCGCAGCATCTCCTGGTTGAGCGTGAGGATGTGTTGATCCCTGTCGCTTGCGGTCACAGCACCAGCTGATCGAAACTGCAAATCCTCTCAAAGCGGCCGGAATCCCGGTGGGGATTACCCGCGCGATCGCTGAACAGCACAGCCATGCCGGCCGCAGAGGCCGCTTCGCATTCCGCCAGGGCATCGCTGATGAACAGCACGGCTGCGCTGGGGCACTGCAGTTCACGGGCGATCCGCTCGTAACTGATCTGCTCCTGCTTGGGGCCGATGCGTGTGTCGAACCAGTGCTCGAACAGCGGTTGCAGGTCGCCGGCATCGCTGTGGCTATAGAGCAGTCGCTGGGCCGTCACCGAGCCGGAGGAATACACCGCCAACGCCACCCCACTGGCGTGCCAGCGTTGCAAGGCGGCTGGCACATCGGCATACAGCGGGGCCCGCAGATCACCGCGGTCATAGCCATCGCGCCACACCAGGCCCTGCAGCTCCTTGAGGGCCGTGAGCTTGCGGTCCTGGCGGATCAGCAGCTGTAGATAATCCAGCGCCTCAGCCTGCTGTTGGCGCAGCTGCCGGGCCTCAGGATCGGCGTCGCGTTCCCACGCTTCCTCCACATCGCCGAGCAGCTGGCGGACCGTCGCCTGATCCCCATGGGCCTGCAGATAGCTCCCCAGGTGCCGGCTGGCGTAGGGGAAGAGCGTTTCGGCGACGAAGCTCACCGGGCAGGTGGTTCCTTCGATATCCAGCAGCAGCTGGCGGTAGCCGCGGCGGTCGATCACGGGTAGCGGCGCTGACGCTGGGCTCATGGCGGATGGGGCAGAGATGGTGTGACGACAGAGTCGAAGCCGGGCCAGGTTCTCCCAGCTGCCCGAGGGTTGGGTGGGCTGCCGAGCCGGCCCCCCAGGTGCGCTGGCCTTCAGTGGCGGATCGCCTCCAGCAGCAGCTGACGCCAGTGTTGCTCCATCAGGAATTCGAGGATCTCCAGATGCCGCCGGGCTGCTGCCAGATCCCTCCCCCAGGCGTAGAGACCATGGCCGGCGATCAGCAGCCCGTGGGGGGCCTGGGGCAGATGGGGCCGGGCGACATCGCTGAGCTGCTGCAGGTCCTGGTCGTTGGCCAGGATCGGCAGATGCACGCAGCTCTCGTGGGTGTGGATGCCCTCCAGGCCCTTGAGCATCTCCAGCCCCTCCAGCCGCAGATGGCCGAGGCTGCCGCGCGGCGGGCCGTGACGCTGGGAGAGCAGGGTGCCGGTGGGGGAATGGGTGTGGAGCACGGCACCGGCGGCGGTGGTTTCCACGATCGCCAGATGCAGCAGCGTTTCGGCGCTGGGCCGTCCCCGACCGCGCAGCAGCTCTCCCCGTCGGTTCACCAGGATCAGCTCGGTGGGGGCCACCTGACCCTTGTCCACGCCGCTTGGCGCCATCAGCAGTTGCAGCGGCTCTTGCTCCAACACACAGCTGAAGTTGCCGCCGGTGCCATCGCACCAGCCGCGCCGGTGGATATCGGCCATGGCGGCGCTGAGCTGACGGGCGAGTGATTCCAGGTGCCCGCGCTTGGCGGAGGGGGCTGCTGCTGCCTTCAACGGTGATGGGCGGCGATGCCTCTCAATGCTGACAGCTGGGGCACCAATGGCTGCTGCGGCCTCCCAGCTTGTCGCGGCGGATGGCGGTGCCGCAGCGGCGGCAGGGTTCGCCGGTGCGGCGGTAGACCAAGGCCACACCGCCGTAGTTGCCGTTGGTGCCGGTGAGGTCGCGGAAGTCGCTGAAGGTGGTGCCGCCTGCGCCGATGCTGGTTTCCAGAACCTCCACCAGCGCCTGGTGCAGCGCCTCCAGCTGCGGGCGCTGCAGTTTGCCGGCCGGCGTCTGCGGCCGGATCCCGGCGGCGAACAGGGATTCATCGGCATAGATATTGCCCACGCCCGCCACCAGCGATTGATCCAGCAGGGCGGTCTTGATGGAACGCGTCGATCCCTGCAGCTTCTGGCGCAGATGGGCGGGGCTGAAGGCGGGGCTGAACGGCTCCGGCCCCAGGCGCTTCAGGCCGGTGATCACCTGCTCGATCGGCTGCTGCTGCGGCACCCACCACATCTGGCCGAAGCTGCGGGTATCGACAAAGCGCAGCTCCCGCCCGGCTGGATCCCACAGCTGCACGCGGGTGTGGCTGCAGGGCTCCCGCGGGGTCTCCAGCCAGAGGAACTGACCGGTCATGCGCAGATGCACGCCCCAGTGCCCGGCGCCCGCGCCGTTCCGTTCCAGGCGGCCGATCAGATACTTGCCGCGGCGCTGCCACTGGCGGACGCTGCAGCCCACCAGGGCCGCCGCGAAGGCTTCGGGGTCGGGGGGGCTGGCGATGGCCCGGCTGCGGTGCACCGCCAGCCGCGCGATCTGGAAGCCGAGCGTCCGCTGCTCCAGCCCGCGCCGCACCGTTTCAACTTCTGGCAGCTCCGGCACCGCTGGGCGTGGGCTCAGTTGCGTCTCAGCGTCTCACAGCGCTCTGATGTCGCCCGTGGGTTGACGCGGCGCCCCAGCGTGTGGCTTCACCCTCGCCACATCCGCTGCAGTGCGACGGGTGGCTAGCAAAAAGCCGGCTGCGGTTGGCGCAGCCGGCTGTGGTGGTGAAGCTGAAGTAGATCTGCCGCCGAAGCAGCGTTCGGGCTTCAGGGGGGTGTGGCCTGGAGCCGGCAGCTGGCATCGGCTGGGTGGAAAGCCAGCTCCTGACGGCTGGCCCCACGACCGGCTCAGGCCTTCCCAGACCTTGCATCCGGCTCAGGGGTCCTGCGCTCAGCAGATCTCTGGCCTGTTGCCGCCGGCGGAGATGGCTCAGGCCTTCTCGAGCTCGCTCTCGGCGAAATTGTTGGTGTTGATGCCGCCCTCAGAGCCGCTGACGCCGTTGTAGTTCACCTTCTCGAAGCGAACCACGACCGGGTAGCGGATGCCGGAGGTGTCGACCGAAGCAACGGTGCCGACTTCGTTGAACCAGTAGGACTCAGGACGCTTGATGCGCACCTTGTCGCCGCGGGAAATGGCCATCGCTGCGGTGGATTCGGAGGCTGCCAGAGGGAAGATACCCGCCCCTCCCGGGCATCCAGCGGCGGCGTCACGTTTCGTCGTCCTTCCCACCATCGCCGCTTGCGGGGCGGGGAGGCGCCGGCTCTGGCCGTTGCGTGGGAGCATCGCCACTTCCCCCGTCGCGCCGCGCCATGGTCCTCGACACCGCCGAGGCACCGGTCCTCAGCCTTGAGCTGCCCGATCCCGACAGCGACACCATCAGCACGATGGAGTTCATGGCCCGCCTGGAGGAGGCCTGGGCGGTGTGCGATCGCTTTGATCTGCAGACGGAGATCTGGCGTGGCCGCATCCTGCGGGCCGTGCGCGACCGCGAAAAGCGCGGCGGCGAAGGCCGCGGCACCGGTTTCCTGCAGTGGCTGCGCGAGCAGGAGATCAGCAAGACCCGCGCTTACACCCTGATCCAGCTGGCGGAGTCTGCCGATCAGATGCTCGCCGACGGCGTGCTGGAGGAGGCCAGCGTCAACAACTTCTCCAAGCGCGCCTTTCTCGACACCGCCGAAGCCGACCCGGAGGTGCAGCAGATGATCTCCGAGGCGGCTAACGAGGGCCAGCAGATCACCCGCAAGCAGGTGCGGCGGCTGGCGGATGAGTTCACCGCCGCCACCAGTCCGCTGCTGCCGGAGGAGGTGCGGCAGCGCACCGCCGAGAATCTGCTGCCTCCCCGGGCGGTGGCGCCCCTGGTGAAGGAGCTGGCCAAGCTGCCGGAGGAGCAGCAGCACGATCTGCGGGAGGTGCTGCGCGAGGAGCCGGAGCTCGATCGCGTGCGCGAGGTGACCAACACGGCCCGCTGGCTCAGCAAGGCCGCTGAAGCGGGCCTGGCGGTGCGCGCCTTCCAGCAGGGGGATCTGGATTTCGAGAAGGCGCTGCAGGAGGCCCAGCGCCTCGATGCCCTCGGCCTGCTGGCCGATGCCGTGGCCCAGGCCCAGGCCCTCGAGAGCGCTGTGCTCAAGCTGCACACCAGCTGGCGGCGCCTCGGCGGTGTGCAGGAGCGCCTGTGGGTGGAGAGCGGCAGCAGCACCCCCCATCTGCGCGATCTGCTCACGGTGCTGCAGTCGCTCAGCGGCAGCACCCTGCGGGTGTCCCTCGGGGAGCTGGCCGGTGGCAAGCGGGTGCGCCTGCAGCTGGTGGAGGAATCGCCGGAGGTGGCGGAGGTGCCGCCGCTGCCCTGAGGCTGGCGTCGCAGCTCTGCTGGCTATGGTCGCCCCAGCAGGCGCTGGAGATCCTGGCGAAACCTCGGGCACGCGATGGGGCGCCAGATGCGGCCGATGGGGTGGTGACGGCCCCGATCGCCGGTGCCGCCCAGCCCAGCTCCCCGTCGCCTGCTGATGATCTCCTGCCGGCGGAGCCCCGGCCCGCCGATCCCCTGGAGGACGCCCTCCAGCGCCACTTCGGCTGGGAGCAGTTCCGGCCCGGTCAGCGGGAGGTGGTGGAAGCGATGCTCGCCGGCCGCGATTGCCTGGCGGTGTTGCCCACCGGCGGCGGCAAATCGCTCTGCTATCAGCTGCCGGCTCTGGTGCGCGAAGGCCTGGTGCTGGTGATCTCGCCCCTGGTGGCGCTGATGCAGGACCAGGTGGAGCAGTTGCAGCGCCGCGGCATCCCGGCGGCCTGCCTGCATCGCGGCCTGGCGGCGCCGGAGCAGCGCCAGCTGTTGCGCCGCATTCGTGAACGCCGGCTGCGGCTGCTGTATCTGGCCCCCGAGCGCCTGCGGGTGGAGGCCACCCGCCAATTGCTCGATGACGTGCTCGCCGAGGGACGCCTGGTGGGGTTGGCGGTGGATGAGGCCCACTGCATCAGCGCCTGGGGCCATGACTTCCGCCCCGACTACCGCCGCCTCGGCACCCTGCGTCAGCTCTGTCCCGGTGTGCCGCTGGTGGCCCTGAGCGCCACAGCGGCGCCGCAGGTGCGCGCCGACATCATGCGGCTGCTGCAGTTGCATCGTCCGCTGGTGCAGGTGCGCTCCGCCCGCCGCACCAACCTGCGCTACGCGATGCGCCGCCGGCCGGCTGATCCGTTGCCGGATGTGCTGGCGGCGATCGAGCGCGCCCGCGGTGCGGTGCTGATCTATGCGCGCACGCGCCGTTCGGTGGAGCAGTGGGCGCAGCGGCTGAACGGCGCCGGGGTGGAGGCGATCGCTTATCACGCCGGCATGGACCCCGACAGCCGTCAGCTGGCCCTCAGCCATTTCCAGGGGCAGCCTCGGCCGGTGCTCGTGGCCACCGTCGCCTTCGGGATGGGTGTGGACCGGCCCGATGTGGGCTTGGTGCTGCACCTCGATCTGCCGGCCAGCGCCGAGGGCTATCTGCAGGAATCGGGCCGGGCCGGTCGGGATGGCCGCCCGGCGGAGTGCCGGGTGCGGTTTGATCCGGCCGATCGCACCAGCCTCGGGTGGGCGATCCGCTCGGCCGGGCTGGCCTCCCCCGGCGTGGAGCCGGCGGATCCGCAGCGCCTGGAGCTGGCCCAGCGGCAGCTGCGCCGCATGGAGGCCGTGGCGGAGGGCGAAGACTGCCGGGAACAGGCGCTGCTGCTGGCGGTGGGGGAGCTGGTTCCGCCCTGCGGTCGCTGCGATGCCTGTCAGCAGCGGGAGCAGGGCGGGCATCGGCATCGCCGCGACTGGGGGCGTCAGGCGCTGGAGGTGCTGGAGCGCCTGGAGGAGCGCAATGGCCGCGACCTGCGCGCCCTGGTGGAGGAGCTGGCGGTGCAGCAGTCGGAGGAGGACGATGCCCGCTGGGCCTGGCTGGTGCGGCGCTTGGTGCAGGAGGAGCTGATCAGCGAGAGCGATGACGGCGCCCAGCGGCTCTACCTGCGGCCCAGTGGCCGGCGCTATCTGCGCCAGCCCTGGCCGCTGCGCTGGTTGGCGTGAGCGTGGGATCCGCCGGGCTCGCTCAGCCTCCCTTGGCCTTGCAGATGTCCTGCACCAGGCGCTGCTCGAAGTCCTGGCGGGGGCTCTCCCAGGTTTTCCACTGGCCGGCCTGGCTGGTGACGTTGATCTTGCGCGCGGCGCAGTTCACGGCGAGATAGAGGGCCTGGCCGTTGCCATTGAGGCTCGGGGCGACGTAGCTGCCCCCCATCGACTGCAGCTTCGACCAGTCGACCTGGAGGGGGCCGTAGTCCCGCCAGTCGCCGCTGCGGGGTTTGCTGTTGCTGCCCGGGCTGCGGCTGGCGATGGTGCTGCTGCGGTTGCTGCCGCTAGCGGCGGTTGTCGTGGCGGCGCTGGTGCTGGTGTTCAGGGCCGTGCTGGGGCTTGAGCTGGAGCGGCTGCTGGTGCTGCGGCTGGCGAGGACCGTGCGGCTGGAGCTGCTGCGGCTGCTGGTCAGTGCGGCCGTGCGGGTCCCGCTGCTGCTCGCGGTGGAGGAGCTGTTGTCGCTGCCACCGCTCGATGCTGTGGTGGCCGGTGCGGCGCCGGTGCTGCCGGCCGTGCTGGTGGCGGTTGCGCTGCTGGTCGTGCCGGTGCCGGTGGTTGTGCGGCTGGAGCGGGCCGTCAGGCTGCTGCTGCGCGTGCTCGTCGTGCTCCTGCTGCTGCTTGGAGTGCTGCTGGCGGAGGTCGCCGTGGCGGTGCTGCTGCGGCCGCTGCTCCGGCTGGCTGTGCTGGTGGCCGCGGCGGCTGTTGCTGGTGCACCGGCTGTTGCTGGTGCACCTGTTGTTGCAGAGGTGGCAGCTGCCGCTGTGCCAGTGGTTGCGGTTGATGCACCGGATCTTGCCGTGGCAGAGGTTGATGCCGGTGCCGTGGCCGCAGCTGATGTCGTGCCTGCGCCAGTGGCCCGGGTTGTCCGGCTGCTGGTCGTGCTCCAGCGGCTGGACGCCGGTGTGCTGGCTGCAGCCGTTGTGGTGGTGGCGGTGGTGGTGCTGGGGCTCGTGCTGGCGGGCGTCAGCGAGGCCCGCTCGCTGGAGCGGCGGCTGCCGGCCCCGGTGCTGCTGACGCTGCTGCTGACCTGGCCGGTGCTGCTGGTTGTGCTGCCGCTGCTGGAGGCGGCTGCTGCGCCGTTGCTGGCGTCGCGGTTGCGGTTGTT
>CBFHOT010000110.1:0-7527 GCA_965657465.1 Cyanobacteriota bacterium
TCTGGCCCCATCTCGATGAGTTCGCCGACGCCTTGGCGGAGCATCTGCTGGCCCAGCCGCGCCTTCCCGACTGGATCCACGCCCACTACGCCGATGCTGGTTACGTGGGGGCGCTGCTGCGCCGGCGCCTGGGCATCCCCCTGGTGTTCACCGGCCACTCCCTGGGCCGAGAGAAGCGTCGCCGCCTGCTGGCCACGGGCCTGGAGGCGGCCCAGATCGATGCGCAGTACGCCATGGCGCAGCGCATCGACGCCGAGGAGCTGGCCCTGGCCCACGCCGCCCTGGTGGTCACCAGCACCCCGCAGGAGCGCGAGCAGCAATACGCCCGCTACGGCCGCTTCCAGCCGGACCTGGCCCGGGTGATCGCCCCGGGGGTCGACAGCCGTCAGTTCTTCCCGCCCCAGCCGGGCCTGGAGGACGACGGGCCGATCGATGCGCTGATGGCCCCCTTCCTGCGGGATCCCGCCAAGCCGCCGGTGCTCGCCATCTGCCGCGCCGATCACCGCAAGAACATCCCGGCCCTGGTGGAGGTGTTCGGCCGCTCCGAGCACCTGCGCCAGCACCACAACCTGGTGCTGGTGCTCGGCTGCCGCGACGATCCCCGCCAGCTGGAGAAGCAGCAGCGGGAGGTGTTCCAGCAGGTGTTCGAGCTGGTGGACCGCTTCAATCTCTACGGCCAGATCGCCTATCCCAAGCAGCACCAGCGCGCCCAGATCCCGGCGATCTACCGCTGGGCCTGCCGCCGCGGCGGTGTGTTCGTCAATCCCGCCCTCACCGAACCCTTCGGCCTCACCCTGCTGGAGGCGGCCGCCTGTGGCCTGCCGGTGGTCGCCACCGACGATGGCGGCCCCCGCGACATCCTCAGCCGCTGCGGCAATGGCCTGCTGGTGGACGTGTCCGATCTCGATGCCCTGCAGAAGGGCATTGAGGACGCCCTGGCGGATCCGCAGCGCTGGCGCCGCTGGCGTGACAACGGCATCGAGGCGGTGAGCCGCCACTTCAGCTGGGATGCCCACGCCACCCACTACCTCGGCGCCGTGCAGACCGCCCTCCACACCGCGCTGCCCCTGGAGGTGCCGCGGCGGGGCGATCAGCCGCCGCTGCCCGCCCCCGGGCGTCTGCTGGTGCTCGACCTCGATGCCAGCCTGGCCCGCCCCAGCGCCGAGGGGCTGGCCGAGCTGCGCCGGCGGCTCCAGGGCGACCCGGAGCTCAGCTCCGGTGCCCTCGCCCTCGCTGTGGTGTCAGGCCGCGGCTTCAAGGCGGCCCGCCTGCGCTACGCCGAACTGCATCTGCCGCAGCCGCGGCTGTGGATCACCCAGGCCGGCACCGACATCCACTACACCCAGGGCGACGACGTCTGGTCCGATCCGGGTTGGCAGCGGCACATCGCCGCCGGCTGGGACCGCGCTGGTGTGGAGTTGGCCATGGCCGAGCTCAGCCCGCGCCTGCGCCTGCAGGAGTCCCAGGATCAGGGCCCTTACAAGGTCAGCTATCTGCTGACGGAACCGGACCAGGGTCTGCTGCCGCTGGTGCGTCAGACCCTGCGCAGCCATCGCCTGCTGGCCCGGCCTCATCTGATTCAGCACTGGTTCCTCGATGTGCTGCCGTTGATGGCCTCCAAGACGGAGGCCCTGCGCCACGCGGCCCTGCGCTGGCAGATGCCCCTCGGTTCGGTGCTGGTGGAGGCCAGTCAGCAGGGCGACGGTGAGCTGCTGCGCGGTCTGCTGCTCGGGGTGGTGCCGCAGGATCACGACCCGGCCCTGGAACGCCTGCGCAGCCACCGCCGCGTCTTCTTCGCCAGTCGCCCCCAGGCCTGGGGTCTGCTGGAGGGGCTGGAGCATCACCGCTTCCTGCGGCGATCGCTGCACGGGCCGCCGCTGGGGACCGGTCGGGGTCTGGTTCAGTAGATCCCTTCAGTAGATGCCGCTGCCGTCGTCGCTGCTGGCCTGCTGATCGGCGCCCGGCACGGCGGCGCCGTAATGGGGGTTGTTATCCGGCATCCAGAAGCTGAGGTCGTTGTGCCAGAACAGACGCCCCGGCAGCTGGCTGGTGCTCAGGCGGGTGGAGGCCATCGCCGTCAGCAGCTGGCCCATCTCCACCACCGAGAGGTTGGTGTCCACGTCCTCGCCGGCGATCCGCATCAGCTCCGGCAGCCGCGTCAGCGTCACCGGCTGCACCAGCTTGCTGAACACCTGCTGCAGCACCAGCTTCTGCCGCTCCAGCCGGCCGATGTCACCGAGTTCGTCGTGGCGGAAGCGCAGGAACCCCTCCAGTTCCTCCCCCTGCAGCCGCTGCAGGCCCGGGTAGAGGTCGATGTAGAGCCCCTGGGCGTTATCCACGTAGTACATCCGCTTCGGCACATCGACCTCCACGCCGCCAAGGGCATCGGCGATGCGGGTCACCGCCCGCAGGTTGACGCGCAGGTGCTTCTCCAGCGGCTGGTTGAGCAGACTGCCCAGCTCGTGCTTGGCGGTGTCGATCCCCCCGAAGGCGTAGAGGGCATTGGCCTTCACCACCCCGTAGCGCTCCGATTCCACGAAGGTGTCGCGCGGCACCTGGGTCAGCTGACTGGTGCCGTCCTTCACCTGCAGGGTGAAGATCACGTCGGTGTTGTCGCCCACCCGGTCGGTGCCCATCACCAGGATGGGGCGCTGGCCGATGCCCACCAGGGGGCTCACCAGGCTGCTCAGCTGGGCCGGACTCTTCTGCAGGGCCGCCAGGGCACCACCCACCAGGGCCGGCAGGGGGCTGGCCAGGCCATAGCCCATCGCCAGCCCGACGGTGAAGGGCAGCAGCGGCCAGCGCCAACGTCCCGGCCGCTGGCCATCACCGCTGCGCGGTGCCGGGTTGCCTCGTTCCGCTGGGCGTCGCTCCATGCTGCGCGCAGTGCCGTTGGCCGGTGCGGCGCTGCGGTTGCCGCTGCTGTTGCGGGCCGCCGCCGCTGCTGCCAGGGCCTGCGCCCGGGCCGCCGGGACGGTGCTGCGGGACCGGCGCACCGGACGACCGCTGCTGCGTCGGGGCGGAAGGGGCTGGGCCTGGCTCATGGTGGGTCCTGCTGGGCCGCACCTTAAGGGGCATCCCCTGTCCCCACCAGGGGTCAGGCGGCCACTACGCGCACCTGTCCCGCGGCGCGATCGGCCCGCGCCCGGGCTTCGGCCTCGCTGCTGCCGCGGGCCAGGGCCACCCCCATGCGCCGCTGCGGCCGCGCCTCGGGTTTGCCGAACAGCAGCAGCTGGGTGTCGGCTTCGGCCAGCGCCGCAGCCACGCCCTCGTAGTGCACCGGCGCGCCGCTCTGCTCGGCCAGGATCACGCGGCTGGCGGCGGGGCCGAGGCTGCGGATCTCCGGGATCGGCAGCCCCAGCACCGCCCGCAGATGCAGCTCGAATTCACTCAGGTTCTGGCCCATCAGGGTCACCAGGCCGGTGTCGTGGGGCCGCGGCGACAGTTCCGAGAACACCACCTCCTCGCCGCAGAGGAAGAACTCCACCCCGAACAGGCCGGCGCCGCCCAGGTTGTCGGTGACGGCCTGGGCCATCGCCTCGGCCGCCGCCAGCTGGCCGGCGCTCAGGGCCGCCGGCTGCCAGCTGCATTGGTAGTCACCCCGCTCCTGGATGTGGCCGATCGGTGGGCAGAACAGGGTCGGCCCCTGCCACTGCCGCACGGTGAGCAGGGTGATCTCCAGATCGAAGCGCAGGAATTCCTCCACGATCACGCGGTTGCCGGCGCCGCGGGCACCGTCTAGGGCGGCCTCCCAGGCGGCGGCGATCCCCTCGGGACCCTGCACCACGCTCTGGCCCTTGCCCGAGGAGCTCATCACCGGTTTCACCACCACCGGCCAGCCCAGCGGGGCGGCGGCGGCGGCCAGCTCTTCAGCGCTCTCGGCGTAGGCGAAGCGGGCGGTGCGCAGTCCCAGCGTTTCGGCCGCCAGGTTGCGGATCCGGTCGCGGTTCATCGTCACGGCCGTGGCCCGGGCGGTGGGGATCACGGTGATGCCCTCGGCCTCCAGATCCGCCAGGGCATCCACCGCCAGGGCCTCGATCTCGGGGATCACCAGATCGGGCTGGTGGCGGCGCACCACGGCCTTCAGCGCCTCGGCATCGGCCATGGCGATCACCTCGCTGGCATCGGCCACCTGCATCGCTGGTGCACCGGCGTAGCGGTCCACCGCCACCACACGGCAGCCCAGGCGCTGGGCGGCGATCGCCACCTCCTTGCCCAGTTCGCCGCTGCCCAGCAGCATCAGGGTGCAGGGAAAGGCGGAGGCCATGGCTGCCGGATCGTGATCCCGGCGATCCTGCCGCAGTCCCTCACCCTGGCCACGCCGCTCCCGTCACCGCCTGCTAGAGAGGGGCCCGTGCTGGCGATCGGGAGGCCGGAGCGGTGGCGACAGGGCTCACAGGGGTGTTCACCCTGATCGGCTACAGCACAGCCAGTGATGCCGCCGATGGGCTGCTGTTCGGCTGGGACATCACCACCCTGCAGAACTACGCCCTGCTCTATCTCGGGCTCTCCTCCCTGGCCTTCGTGGTCGTCTGGGTGGTGGGCTATCTGCGCAGCCGCTGAGCTCAGGCGAGGCTGCCGCTTTCGTCGCTGAGCAGGGTCAGCTGACGCACCGGCGGCTCCTCGCTCACGAAGCCGTAGGCCTCGAACACCGCCGGGTCGGGATGGGTGATGCGCTGGCCGCTGCTGTGGCGCTCCACCCGGAAGCCCTCGTCGGCCATCCGCCGCATCAGGGCGGCGGCCTCCTCGAAGCGGGCCGCCATCGCTTCCAGGCTGGCGCAGTCGCTGGTCAGGCCGGTTTCGCGCCAGGTGAAGTAGGCCATGGGCCGCGGTTCGGGGTGGAGAGGGTGGAAGGAGAGGCTGGCAGGTCGGATCGCTCTGGCGCCCGCGGATCAGGGCAGCAGCACCAGTCCCAGCAGCACCAGAACCAGGCTGGCACCCCAGAAGCGGAACACCACCTGCTGCTCTGGCACGCCGCCCAGCTCCACATGGTGATGCAGCGGCGCCATGCGGAACAGGCGCCGTCCCTGGCCCGTGGCCGGATTCTTGGTGGCCTTGAAGACCCACACCTGCAGGATCACTGACAGCGATTCGGCCAGGAACACCCCGCCCATCAGCAGCAGCGGCCAGAGGCTGTTGGAGAGCAGCGCCACCGCCGCCAGGGCCGCTCCCATCGCCAGCGAGCCCGTGTCGCCCATGAACAGCTTGGCCGGATGGCGGTTGTGCACCAGGAACCCCAGCCAGCAGCCCGCCATGGCCGCGCAGAAGCCGGCCAGGGCCGCGTCACCGCCGCCGGCGCCGCCATGGCCGCGCAGCAGCAGCTGCAGCCCCAGGCCCGTGAACACCACCGCACCGCAGCCGGCCGCCAGGCCATCGAGGCCATCGGTGAGGTTGGTGGCGTTGCTCTCCGCCAGAAACACGAACAGCCCCAGGGGCCAGATCAGCAGCCCCAGGGGCAGCACCCAGCCCAGGGGCAGGGCCACATCGCCGGGGTTGCCCCCTAGCCAGCCTCCCTGCCAGGCCCAGAGCAGGAACAGCAGCGCCGCCAGGGCCTGCAGCAGCAGCTTGCCGCGGGGGCTCAGCCCGGTGTTGGTGCGACGGGTGAGGCTGCGCCAGTCATCCACAGCGCCCACCGCCATGAAGGCCAGGGTCACGGCGCCCACCGCCAGCAGGCGGTTGTCCGTCGGGGCCACCAGCGCCCCGCAGATCACCCCCACCGGCACCGCCAGCAGGCCCCCCATCGTGGGGGTGCCGGCCTTGCTGAGGTGCCCCTGGGGGCCGTCCTCGCGGATCACCTGGCCCATCTTCAGGCGCCGCAGCCGCGGTGCACCCCAGCCGGTCACGACGGCGCTCACCGCTGCCGCGATCAGCAGCGGCAGCGTGAGCATGGAGTTGGCCACCAGGGCGTCGCTGGCCAGGCAGGTGAGCAGCAGCACGCCACCCAGCAGGCTTGCCACCAGGCGCGCCTTGGCCTGGGGAGCGGTTGAAGGGGCGATGGACGAGGGTGTGGGGTCGGGCACCGCAGGCGGCCGGGGTCGGCCCAGTTTCCCTGACGTGGCCGATCCCACAAGCCAGCGGCCGGACTCAGTCCTCCCAGTCCTCCTCGCTCTGCTCGTCGGCGGCGTTGTAGTCCTCCTTCTCGCCCATCAGCGCCGAGAGCTCCTCCTCTTCCACGGTGCTCACATCGGTGGCGGCGGATTCCTCATCGGCCACCAGCCGGCCGCTGGTCTCCAGCCAGCTGAGCAGATCGGGCTCGTCGCGCAGCGGCAGCACCGGCGCCGATTCGCGGCGGTCGTAGCGGGTGAGGGAGGGATTGACGCCGTCCAGGCGGGCGAGGCTGGTGGTCGAGAGCTTGCTCATACGTTCCGGCGTCCGTCAGGCTGCTGGGGCTCGGGCTGGTGGCCGGAGCCATGCCAATCGAACACCTTAGCGGTTCAGCTGCTGATGTCCTCTCCTGCGTCGCCCCCGTCCCCTGGGGTCGCCCTGCTGCCGGTGCTGCGCCTCTGGCTGCTGGCCCTCGGTCTCAGCGCCCTGCTGGTGATGGCCGGTCGGCATTGGCCTGCGCCCCTCAGTCCCGACGGCCGCCTGGTGTGGGCGTTGCTGTTGCTGCCGCCCGCCCTGCTGGCCCTGGTCCTCTGGCGCGGTGCCCGCCCCGCAGCGGCCGGGCCAGACCGCGACAGGGGAGAATCGATCGATTGAACGCAGGGAGTCGCGTTGATGGGTCGGGCCAAGAAGGCTGTGCTGGCCTATTCCGGTGGTGTGGACACCAGCGTCTGCATCCCCTACCTGATGAAGGAGTGGGGCGTGGAGGAGGTGATCACCTTCGCCGCCGACCTGGGCCAGGGCGATGAGCTGGAGCCGATCCGCCAGAAGGCTCTCGATTCCGGTGCCAGCCAGTCGATCGTGGGCGACCTGATCGAACCGTTCATCACCGAATTCGCCTTCCCCGCGATCCGCGCCAACGCCCTCTACGAGGGCCGCTATCCCCTCTCCACCGCCCTGGCCCGGCCGCTGATCGCCCGCCGCCTGGTGGAGATCGCCCGCGAGGTGGGTGCCGATGCGGTGGCCCATGGCTGCACCGGCAAGGGCAACGACCAGGTGCGCTTCGACGTGGCGATCGGCGCCCTCGCCCCCGATCTGAAGGTGCTCACCCCGGCGCGGGAGTGGGGCATGAGCCGTGAGGAGACGATCGCCTACGGCGAGCGCTGCGGCATCCCCTCGCCCGTGAGCAAGAAGTCGCCCTATTCGATCGACCTCAACCTGCTGGGCCGCTCGATCGAGGCCGGTCCGCTCGAGGATCCGAATGTGGAGCCCCCCGAGGAGATCTACGCCCTCACCGTGAGTGTGGATGCCGCTCCCGATCAGGCCCAGGTGGTGGAGATCGGCTTCGAGAATGGCTACCCGGTCAGCATCGATGGTGAGCGCCTCGATCCGGTGAGCCTGATCCGCCGCGCCAACGAACTGGCCGGCAGCCACGGCTTCGGCCGGCTCGACATGATCGAGAACCGGGTGGTGGGCATCAAGAGC
>CBFHOT010000111.1:0-7504 GCA_965657465.1 Cyanobacteriota bacterium
GTGCCACCGGCGAGCACCGCCAGTCGGCCGGCGCGGGCCCCTTCGGTGCCGCCGGTCACCGGCGCATCGAGGTAGGTCACGCCGCGGGCGGCCAGCTCGGCGGCCAGGGCCTGGCTGGTGGCGGGGGCGATGGTCGAGAAGTCGATCACCAGGGCGCCGGCTTCCAGGGCCGGCAGTGCCGCCTCGGGCTGCTCCAGCAGCACGGAACGCACGGCCCGGTCGTCGCTGAGGCAGAGGCACGCCAGCTGGCACCCCCGCACCGCTGCCGCCGGCGTCGGCTGAGCGATGGCCGCTGCCGGCGCAGCGGGCTGTTGGGTGTGACGCGCGGCGGCCAGTTCGCGGGCCAGCGCCGGCACCAGCGCGCAGCGCGCCGGGTTGCGGTTGAACAGCTGCAGCGGGTAGCCCGCCAGCAGCAGGTTGGCGGCCATCGGTGCCCCGAGGGCGCCGAGGCCGAGGAAGGCGACGGGCGGCTTCACGGCGGCGGCAGGCTGGTCGCTGGGCTGTGCCTCCGGGTGGGCTGCGGCGTGGTGTGCTCCGGCAGGGAGTGGGTCGAGGCGGGCGGCGTCGGCGTCTGCGGCCATGGCTGAGGGGCAACCGCAGCCACCATCTCAGGCGGGCTGTGCTCAGGCGGGATGCGCGCTCGAGGTCAGCGGTGGCCGGCCAGCAAAAAGGGCCCCCGCAGGGGCCCCGATGGGCGGCGCTTGTGGGCGCCGTTGCCGTTCGGTTGAGGAGCTCCCGCAGGGAGCCCCCGCTCGCTTCAGGCTTCGTCGAGGGCGGCCACGCCGGGCAGCACCTTGCCTTCCAGCAGCTCGAGGCTGGCGCCGCCGCCGGTGGAGATGTGGGACATCTTGTCGGCCAGGCCGGCCTTCTCCACAGCCGCCACGGAGTCACCGCCGCCGATGATCGTGCAGCAGCCCTTGCCGCTCAGGTCGGCGAGGGTGGTGGCGATGGCGTTGGTGCCGGCGGCGAAGGCGTCGAACTCGAACACGCCCATGGGGCCGTTCCAGATCACGGTCTTGCAGTCAGCCAGAGCGTCCTGGAACACCTTCACGGAGTCGGGGCCGATGTCCAGACCCATCCAGCCGTCGGGGATGGCGTTCACATTGGCAATCTGGGTGTTGGCGTCGGGGGCGAAGTTGTCAGCCAGCACCACATCGGTGGGCAGCAGGAACTGCACGCCCTTGGCAGCGGCCTTGGCCTCGAGCTCCTTGGCCAGCTCCAGCTTGTCCTCTTCCACCAGGCTCTTGCCGACGGCCAGGCCGCGGGCCTTGTAGAAGGTGAAGATCATGCCGCCGCCGACGAGGATCTTGTCGCACTTGTCGAGCAGGGCCTCGAGCACGCCGATCTTGGAGCTCACCTTGGAGCCGCCCACGATCGCGGCCAGGGGGCGCTTGGGCTCATCGATGGCGCCCTGCAGGTACTGCAGTTCCTTCTCCATCAGGTAGCCGGCCACGCTGGGGCGCAGGTGCTTGGTCACGCCCTCGGTGGAGGCGTGGGCGCGGTGGGCGGCGCCGAAGGCGTCGTTCACGTACACATCGGCCAGCTTGGCCAGTTCAGCGGCGAAGCCGGGTTCGTTCTTCTCTTCCTCCGCGAAGAAGCGCACGTTCTCCAGCAGCACCACGTCGCCGTCGGCCATGGCGGCCACCTTGGCTTCGGCGTCGGGGCCGATGCAGCTGTCGGTCTTGACCACGCTCTTGCCCAGCAGCTCGCTCAGGCGGGCGGCCACGGGGGTGAGGCGCATGCCCTCGTTCACCTGACCCTTGGGACGGCCGAAGTGGGCCGAGAGGATCACGCGGGCACCCTTGCCGATCAGGTCGTTGATCGTGGGCAGGGCGGCACGGATGCGGGTGTCATCGGTGATGGCACCGGACTCATCGAGCGGTACGTTGAAGTCGACCCGCACCAGCACGCGCTTACCGCGCAGCTCGTCAGCGCTGAGGCTGGCCAGGGATCGCTTCGCCATGGGACTCGCTCGGAGATAAACGGGCGGGAGCTTAGCCCGACGCGGCGCCAGCCCAGTGCTGAAGCCGCTGCCATCCCCCGTCAGACTGCCCCCATGTGGATGGCCTTTGGCCCTGCCCACCATGTTCCAGACCGTTCTCTTTCCAATCGATCAGAGCCGTCAGGCGGCCGAGACCGCCGCGATGGCCCTGCAGCTCGTGCAGCAGCACGGCAGCCGCCTGGTGCTGCTCTCGGTGGTGGAAGCCGGCGATGACGAACCGGCTGTGGCTCAGCTGCTGGAGCAGGCCCGCGGCAGCTTCGAGCAGGCGGGCGTGGCCTGCGAGGTGATCGAGCGCGAGGGCAAGCCGGCCTTCGTGATCGGCGATGTGGCCGATGAGATCAATGCCGACGTGATCGTGATGGGCACCCGCGGCATCGCCCTCGAGGGCGACCAGCAGAGCACCGCCGCCCGGGTGATTCAGCTGGCGCCCTGTCCGGTGCTGGTGGTGCCCTGATGCTGCCGCTGCGCGTCAACGCCCCGGCCATCCAGTGGTATCCGGGCCACATCGCCAAGGCTGAGAAGGCCCTGCATGAGGCCCTGGCCAAGGTGGATCTGGTGATCGAGGTGCGCGATGCGCGCATTCCGCTCTCCACCGGCCATCCGCGGTTGCAGCGCTGGATGGGCGGCAAGCAGCACCTGCTGGTGCTCAATCGCCGCGACATGGTGCCGCCCCAGGCGCGTGAGGCCTGGAGCGCCTGGTTCCGCAGCCAGGGGCAGTCGGTGTGGTGGTGCGATGCCAAGAGCGGCACCGGCGTGAAGCAGCTGCAGCAGGCGGCGATCCGAGCCGGCGATGCCCTCAACGCGCGGCGCCGTGCACGCGGCATGCGGCCCCGGCCGGTGCGGGCGCTGATGCTCGGCTTCCCCAACGTGGGCAAGTCGGCGCTGATCAACCGCCTGGTGCGCCAGAAGGTGGTGGAGAGCGCCCGCCGGGCTGGCGTCACCCGCAGCCTGCGCTGGGTGCGGCTGGGGCAGGATCTCGACCTGCTCGATGCCCCCGGCGTGCTGCCGCCACGGCTCGATGACCAGCAGGCCGCCCTGCGCCTGGCCCTCTGCGATGACATCGGCCAGGCCGCCTACGACAGCGAGGCGGCGGCCCTGGCCTTCATCAGCCTGCTGCTGCTGCTGGAGCCGGTGCCGATGGCCGGTGTGCCGGCTGATCTGCTGGCCAGGCGCTACGGCCTGCCGCTGCAGCCGCTGCCTTCCGGTGAGCCGGATCTGGAGGGCTGGCTGCTGGCGGCGGCGGAGCGTCACACCGGCGGTGACACCCTGCGCATGGCCACCAAGGTGCTCGACGATTTCCGCTGCAGCCGCCTCGGCGCTATCGCCCTGGAGCTGCCGGCCCTCGCCAGCCCCGCCGTCTCCTCGGGCAGCCCCGCGGCCTCGGCCAGCCCTGAGGAGCCCGCCGCCAGCCCTGAGCCCCCGGGTGGCCCCGAGGCCGCCAGCCCGGAATCCGCCGCTGCTCCGATCGCCCCTGAGGGAGAGCCCTGATGGCGGCCTTCGGTGAAGGCGAGGGGGAGCTGCTGACGCTCACCTATCCCAAGCCGCTGCCGATGCGGCTCGACCGCTGGCTGGTGGCCCAGCGCCCGGAGCAGAGCCGCGCCCGCATCCAGAAGTTCATCGATGCCGGCTACGTGCGGGTGAATGGCGTCACCGGCCGCGCCAAGACGCCCCTGCGCCACGGCGACACGGTGGAGCTGTGGATGCCGCCGCCGGAGCCGCTGCCCTACCTGGTGGCCCAGGAGATGCCGCTGGATGTGCTCTACGAGGACGCGCATCTGATCGTGCTCAACAAGCCCGCCGGGCTGACGGTGCATCCGGCCCCCGGCAACAAGGACGGCACCCTGGTGAACGGCCTGCTGCACCACTGCCCCGACCTGCCCGGCATCGGCGGTGAGCTGCGGCCGGGCATCGTGCATCGCCTCGACAAGGACACCACCGGCTGCATCGTGGTGGCCAAGAGCCAGGAAGCGCTGGTGAAGCTGCAGCTGCAGATCCAGCAGCGCATCGCCTCGCGCGAATACCTGGCGGTGGTGCATGGTCAGCCGGCCGCCGACCACGGCACGATTGTGGGCGCCATCGGCCGCCATCCCGCCGATCGCAAGAAGTATGCGGTGGTGCATGACGGCAGCGGCCGCCACGCCTGCACCCACTGGCGCGTGATCGAGCGGCTGGGCGACCACGCGCTGCTGCGCTTCAAGCTGGACACCGGCCGCACCCACCAGATCCGGGTGCACTGCGCCCATATCGGCCATCCGATCGTGGGCGATCCGGTGTATTCCCGCTGCCGCCGGCTGCCGCTGGCCCTGCCCGGCCAGGCCCTGCATGCGGTGCAGCTGGGCCTCGATCACCCGATCAGCCGCGAGCGGCTGCTGCTGCAGGCGCCGCTGCCGCCGGTGTTCGAGAAGCTGCTCGCCCTGCTGCGCCGCCGCCAGCAGACTGGGCCTTCGTCATTCCCCCAGGAGGCCCGATCCATGGCCGAGCAGACCCTGCAGGCCTTCATCGCCGCCGTGGGCCAGGACCCGGCCCTGCAGCAGCAGCTTTCCACCACGGCCGCTGCGGATGCCGATGAGGTGGCGGCGATCGCTCGGCAGGCCGGCTTCGAGCTGCGCGCCGGTGATCTGGTCAGCTACGCCGATGGCGCCCTGGTGGAGTACGAAGACGAGGACTACTTCATGAAGCCCCGCTGGTGGGAGCTCAGCCAGGGCTGAGCCTTTCAGCCTCTGCTGTCCCGCCTCAGGCCGCTGCCGGCAGCCTTGGGCAGGCCTCCACCAGCGTGCGCGTGATCGCCGTCTGGGGGTTGGCCAGCAGCCGGGCGCCGGGGCCCTGCTCCACGATCCGGCCGCCGTCGAGCACGAGCACGCGGTGGCAGAAGCCGCTGGCCACCGCCAGATCGTGGGTGACGAACAGCATCCCCAGCCCCAGCCGCTGCTGCAGATCCCGCAGCAGCGCCAGCACCTCCGCTTGCACCTCGGCGTCGAGCATGCTCACGCTCTCGTCGCAGAGCAGCACCTTCGGCTCGAGGATCAGGGCGCGGGCGATCGCCACCCGCTGCTGCTGACCACCGGAGAGCTGCCGCGGCAGCCGGTTCTCGAAGGCTTCCGGCGGCTCCAGTCCCACCGCCGCCAGCAGCTGGCGCGCCCGCTGACGGGCGGCGCTGCGGCTGGCCAGGCCATGGATCAGCAGCGGATCGGCCACCGCCTCGCCCACCCGCATCTGCGGGTTGAGGCAGGCCAGGGGGTCCTGGAACACCATCTGGATGCCGCGGCGGGTTTGCTGCAGCGCCCGGCCCCGCAGGCTGAGCAGCTCCTGGCCTTCCAGGCGCACGCTGCCGCCGCGCACCGGCGCCAGCCCCAGCAGCGCCCGGCAGAGGGTGCTCTTGCCGCAGCCGGAGGCCCCCACCAGGCCGATCGTCTCGCCGCGGTGCAGCGCCAGGCTCACCCCATCCACCGCCTTCAGCCAGCGAGGCTGCCAGGCCAGCGACGGCAGCGGATGCCAGCAGCGCAGCGCCTCGATCTCCAGCCGCAGCGGCGGATCCTGGGGAGCCGGCCGCTGCTGCCCCTCCCGCTCGCGGGCCTTGCCCACCAGCCGCCGCGCCAGGGGGCTGCTGGGCTGGGTGAGCAGCTGGTGGGCGGGAGCCTCCTCGATCAGGTGGCCGCCGTCGAGCACGGCGATCCGCTCGCACCAGCGGCCGGCCAGGGCCAGGTCGTGGCTGATCAGCAGCAGGGCGCTGCCGGCGTCGCGGCAGAGCTGGGTGAGTTCGGCCATCACCTGGCCGGCCACCGCCACATCCAGGCTGGTGGTGGGTTCATCGGCGATCACCAGCGGCGGCTGCAGCGCCATCGCCAGGGCGATCGCCAGCCGTTGGCGCATGCCGCCGCTGAACTCATGCGGGTAGCTGCCGTAGCGCTCGCTCTGGATGCCCACCCGCGCCAGCAGCTCCTCGGCCCGCTCGCGCCGCTGGCGGCGCTGCTGCTGCGGCCGGTGGGCCGCCAGGGTGTCCGCCAGGTGCTCGCCGATGCTCATCAGCGGGTTGAGGCGGGTCATCGGGTCCTGGAACACCAGCCCCACCGCCTCGCCCCGCAACCGCCGCAGGGCGCTGCGGCTCAGCTGGCGTGGATCCCGGCCCGCCAGCTCCAGCGCGCCGCCGCAGGCGCTGCCCGCCGGAAGCAGCTGCAGCACCGCCCGCGCCACCGTGCTCTTGCCGCAGCCGGAGGGGCCCACCAGGGCGAGGCTCTGGCCGGGGAGCAGCTGCAGGTCAAGGCCGTCGAGGGTGGGGCGCTCCGCCTGGGGGTAGCGCACCGTCAGGCCGTTGAGGCGAAGCACGGGCTGGGTCATCGCCCCAGCTTGGGTCGGCAGATGGCCATCGGCGCCCGCAGGTGTCCGCGGCTGCATACGATGAGACGACTGCGCAGGGTTGCATGCTCCGGGCGGTCGCCGATCTGGATCCCACACCGGCGCCCGGCGCCGCGTCCCAGCCTGCATGCCCTGCGGCGGTGCCTGATCCTTCGCCGCTGGCGCGCCGGCCGATCCACAGCCCTGCCGACTACGGCGTGCCGCTGCCGGAGTGGTTGCAGCGCTGCATCGAGCATGTGCCGCCGGGCCTGGGCGACAGCTGCCCCACCGACGCCGAGGCCCTGCTGGCCTCGGCGTTTGATTTCGCCTATCAGCTGCATGAGGGCCAGGTCCGCGCCAGCGGCGAGCCCTACATCATTCATCCGATCGCCGTCGCCGACCTGCTGCGCGACATCGGCGCCAGCGCCGGCGTGATCGCCGCCGGCTTCCTGCACGACGTGGTGGAGGACACCGACGTCACCCCCGCGCAGATCGAGCAGCATTTCGGCGCCGAGGTGCGGGCGCTGGTGGAGGGCGTCACCAAGCTGGGCGGCATCCACTTCACCAACAAGACGGAAGCCCAGGCCGAGAACCTGCGGCGGATGTTCCTGGCGATGGCCAGCGACATCCGCGTGGTGCTGGTGAAGCTGGCCGACCGGCTGCACAACATGCGCACCCTCGGGGCGCTCAAGCCGGAGAAGCAGCAGCGCATCGCCCGCGAAACCCGCGAGATCTATGCGCCGCTGGCCAATCGCCTGGGCATCGGCCGCTTCAAGTGGGAGCTGGAGGATCTCTCGTTCAAGATCCTCGAGCCCGACGCCTTCCGCGACGTGCAGCAGCAGGTGGCCACCAAGCGCAGCGAGCGCGAGGAGCGCCTGGCGGTGACGGCGGGCCTGCTGCGCGATCGGCTGGCGGCGGTGGGGCTGGCCGACTGCGATGTGAGCGGCCGGCCCAAGCATCTCTATGGCATCTGGAACAAGATGCAGCGCCAGCAGAAGGCGTTCCACGAGATCTACGACGTGGCCGCCCTGCGCATCCTCTGCCCCAATCTGGAGAGCTGCTACCGCGCTCTGGCGGTGGTGCACGACACCTTCCGGCCGATCCCGGGTCGCTTCAAAGACTACATCGGCCTGCCCAAGCCGAATGACTATCAGTCGCTGCACACGGCGG
>CBFHOT010000112.1:0-7412 GCA_965657465.1 Cyanobacteriota bacterium
ATGATTTCCTGGATCTTGGCAAAGTTGACTCGTTCGGTGGATCTTGATCGCATTAGGAAAAAAAAATTTTTAAGCTTGCTATTTATAACAGAAAAAAGAAACAAAGCAAGTCCCCAGTTATTGAACTGAGGACTTTTTATTGATTATTTCAAAAGTGAGAAGGGAGTAAAACTCCCGTGTTGTCAAGAAGATAATTGGATCGAAGGGGTCGAGGATTACTTGACCTCGACAGCGGCGCCGGCTTCTTCCAGAGCCTTTTTGGCGGCGTCTGCTTCGTCCTTGGTGACGCCTTCGAGGATGGGCTTGGGAGCGCCTTCCACGAGAGCTTTGGCATCAGCGAGGCCGAGACCGGACTTGATGGCACGCACGGCCTTAATGGCGGCGATTTTCTTGTCGGCCGGAACAGAGGCGAGGATGACGTCGAATTCAGTCTTCTCTTCAGCAGGTGCGGCGGCTTCGCCACCACCGCCGGCTGCAGCAACCGCAGGCGCAGATCGAGCCGCGGCTGGGGCTGGCCCGGCCGCAGCCGTCCCAGCTGCCAGTAGCCGCCGCGGGGATTGCGGCGCAAATCCAGCCGCACGCCGTCGAGGCTCACCCGCAGCACCGGCAGGCCGCGTCGCAGGGTGCTGATCGGATCGAGGCTCAGACCGATGCGGGCGATGCGCAGGCTCGAAGGATCGGCCGGCAGCGGCAGTAACCGGCTCGGACCCAGCTCCAGTCCCGACCAGCCGAGGCCCTGGAAGGCTCCGAGCTGCAGGGGATGCCCCAGCACCGTGCCCAGCTGACGCTCCAGATCGGGCTTGAGACGGCCGTAGATGGCGGCCGCACCCCGCTGCAGCCCGGCCAGCAGCAGCAGAGCAGCGGCGGCGCTGCCGCTGGCGAGCAGCGCAACCCGGAGCCAGGGGCGTCCCGGCGGCGGCGGGTCGGGGGGCCGGCTGACGGCTGCTTCGAGGTCAGGCGGGCCTGGAGGGGGCAACTCCGCCATGAACGTCGAGCAGGCCGGGGCACTGATCGGCGCAATATAAGGGCGTTAAACCGTTTGACCAGACCCATGAGCACCGACCCGATCCTGCTGGTGGCCGGTGAATGGCTGGGCGCCGCCAGCGGTGTGCTGGCCGTGCTCACGGTCGCCGGCTACCTGCTGCGCTGGGGCATCCGCTACCGCCTGGTGGGCATCACCAGCTTCACGGCGCTGCTGTCGCTCTCCTGCCTGGCCTTTGCCGTGAGCTACCGGCCCCGGGTGGCGATTGAGGGTGCCGTGAGCGTGCCGGTGGTTTACGACAACGGCGGTGATCTGGTGGTGGCGGCAGCGCCGGCCGATCTGCCGCCGGCGGCCTATGCCCCCACGATTGAGCAGGTGGCGCGCAACCTGCGCGGTGGCGGCCGCACCAGCGACGACGGCGTGGTGCGGGTGCGACTGCGGCGCGTGGAGAACGGCGAGGGCGGCCTGAGCACGCCGGTGGTGCTGGCCGAAGCGCGCCGCAACCTGATCAGCGGCGAGCTGGACGTGACGACGGGGCGGGGCTGATGACGGGCGGCTGGGCGCTGCCCGCCAGCGCCCGGCGGGAGCAGCTGCTGCTGGAGGCCCGCGGCATCAGCAGCTGGGCGGCCCTGGCGGCCCTCTCCGATCAGCAGGTGCAGGAGCTGGCCCTGGCCGGTGCCAGCAGCGTGACACTGCAGCGGCTGCGCGGGCAGGCGCGGCTGGTGCAGGAGGTGGGGCTGGAGCCGCCCGAAGCGGCGCTGCTGCTCCACGCCGGCATTCCCGACAGCCGCAGCCTGGCCCGGGCCGATCCGGAGCAGCTCTGGCAGCAGACGGGCCGGCTGCAGCGGCGCCTGACCGGCGAGCGGGTGCCCGCCCCCGATCGGGCGATGCTGCAACGCTGGATCAGCCGCGCTCGCCGGGCCGCAAACTGACCCCCCCGGCCACCGCTGCCCTGGCGGCAGTGCTTGGAATGGGTTGAGCCGATGCCCCGGCCGTGGCCCTGCAACAGCACGCCCTGAGACCATACGCGTCGCAAGCCGCAGCGGCGACGGCCCTTGGCGCAGCGCTGGCGGCCGCCGTCGGCGTGGCCCTGCTGCCACTCTCCGCCCGGGCGCAGTCGTCGATGCTGGATGCGGTCAAACGCGATCCGGCCCGCGCCCGCAGCCTCTGCCGCCAGTTCCGCGAGCTCAACAAGCAGGGCGTCTCCTACACCAGCCGTCAGGCGCTGCAACAGGTGGCCAGTCAGGAGGGGCTGAGCCCGATGGATGCCGAGGTGCTGAGCACCTATGTGGTGGGCCTCTCCTGCCCGGATGTGAACTGACGATGGCGCAGGCCGTCGACGCCTGGCTCACCTGCCGCGACGGTGTGCGCCTGGTGAGCCGCATCTGGCGGCCGAGCCAGGGGCCGGGCCCGTGGCCGGTGCTGCTGATGCGTCAGCCCTACGGCCGAGCGATCGCCTCCACCCCCACCTACGCCCACCCCGCCTGGTACGCCGACCACGGCTTTCTGGTGGTGGTGCAGGACGTGCGCGGCCAGGGGGACTCCGAGGGCGAGTTCAGCGGCTTTGCCCAGGAGGCGCGCGACGGCAACGACACGATCCGCTGGGCGCGGCAGCTGCCCGGCAGCAGCGGCCGAGTGGGCTGCTACGGCTTCTCCTACCAGGGCCTGACGCAGCTGCTCAGCGACAGCACCGATCCCGCCGGCTGGCCCGACTGCCTGGCACCGGCGATGGCGGGCCTGGATGAACGGCTGCACTGGGCCAGCAGCGGCGGCGCCCACTGGTGGGCCCTGGGGCTGGGCTGGGGGCTGCAGCTGGCGGCCCTGCGCTGCCGGCGCCGCGGTGATGCGGCGGCTTGGCAGCAGATCCGGCGCAGCCTTGAGAGCGGCCGCTTCCTGGAGGAGGGCGCGGCGTTGCTGCAACGCCACGATCCAGACGGCATGGCCTGGAGCTGGCTGCAGCAGGATGCCGGCCGCAGCGCGGGCTGGCGGCAGCACACACCGCCGCCGGCGCTGCTGCGCCGGCCGATGCTGCTGATCGGCGGCTGGCACGATCCCCACCTGGAAGGGGTGCTGCAGCTCTGGCGTTTGGCCCGGGCCGCGGGCGGTGCCCCGCTGTTGCGCATCGGCGCCTGGACCCACCTCAACTGGGGCGAGGGTCTCGATGCGCTGCAGCTGGCGTTCTTCCGCCGCCACCTGCTGCAACCAGACCAGCCGCCAGATCAGTCCCCCGAACAGCGGCCAGCGGTCCGTAGCGGCGATCCAGCTTCACGCGCCGAGGCCCTGGGCGCCCCCGAGGCACCTGAGCAGCTGAACAGCCTGGAGCAACCGCTGCTGCTGCAGAGCGGGCGTGGGGGCAGCTGGTGGACACCGGGCGAGCTCAGCGCAGAGCCAAAGGCTGCGCCCGAGGCGCTTGGCCTCGAAGCCGATCAGGGGGGCCTGCGCTGCTGGCTGGCGGCGGCGGGGCCCGGCAGCGGGCATCTGCTGCCCCATGCCCCTGCGGGCCCAGAGGCCGGCGTGCTGCACCTGGTGCATGACCCCTGGCGACCGGTGCCCGGCCGAGGCGGGCACCTTGGGCTGGACGCCGGCAGCTGCGAGCGCGGCGACCTCGATGGCCGCCGCGATGTGCTCTGCTTCGACGGCCCCCCGCTTCTGCAGCCGCTGCGGCTGGCGGTGCGGCCGGTGCTGGAACTGGCGGTACACGCCGATCAGCCGGCCTTCGATCTCTGCGCCGCCCTGTCGCGGCTGGGCGGCGATGGCCGGGTGCAACAGCTCTGCACCGGCGTGCGGCGTCAGCTGGGCAGCGCAGCGGCGCCAACGGCGCAGCCAGAGGGGGTGGGGGCGAACCCTCAGCGGCTGAAACTGGTGCTCCAACCCCTGCTGCTGGACCTGGAGCCGGGGGAGCGCCTGCGCCTGAGCCTGGCCGCTGCCGCCTGGCCCCAGATCGCCGTCAACCCCGGCAGCGGCGAGCAGCCGTGGGGCGGCAGCGGCCCCGACCATCGGGTGATCACCCTGACGCTGCCGCTCGCGGGCGCCAGCCTGTGGCTGCAGCCCTGGCTGGAGCCGCCGCCAGGGGCCTGACGAATCGGAATCCTGGGGCAAACTGTGGCGGCTTGTGTTCCGATGCCGATGCCGCGCCCGCTGCTGCCTCCCACCCTGCTGGCCCTGGGCCTGGCGCTGGGGGTGATGGCACCGTTCAGCGCCGCCGCGCAGACCGCTCCGGCGCCAACCAGCTCCCTGGACAACGCCGAGCCTGGCGGCGGTCTCAGCGTGGAGGCCGCCCGCGCCGCCGCTGATCGCATCCTCGAGGCGGTGAAGAGCCGCGATGCCAACCGCCGCTACGCCACCTTCTCCGACGCCCTCAAAGCGGTGAGCAGCCCGGCGATGGTGGCGGAGGCGATCCGCCAGCAACCGCAGCTGCTGAGCTGGACCCTGCTGAGCGTGCGGCGCGGCCTGCGCAGCACCACCGTCGAAGTGGCGCTGAAGACCACTGCCGGCCAGCGCGACCTGTTCATGGTGCTCAATGGCCAGGGCCAGCTGGACGGCTACCACCTCGATCTCACCGACGCCAAGGCCAGCCGGGTGGCGGCCGACTTCGTGCGGGCCCTCAGCGGCGGCCACTTCATCAGCGCCCGCAGCTTCCTCAGCCTGCCGCTGCAGGAGGAGCTCACCGCCGCAACCCTGCAGGCCAAGTGGCAGCAGCTGCAGCGCTACACCGGCAACTTCGTGCGGGTGAACCGGGTGGTGGAGGCTGAGCGCAACGGCGACAGCCAGCTGGTGCTGGTGAACACCGAATTCAACCGCGTCACCGATTCGCTGTTCGTGATCCTCAACAGCAGCAACGAGATCGTCGGCGTCGACTTCCCGCAGGATCCGATCCGGCCCCGCAACGTGGCCACTCCGGTTCGCTGACTCCAGGGCGCGGGCGAGGCGGAAATCACGCTTAAGCTCGCGCCACCACTGCAGATTCCCGATGGCCGTCCCCTGTCTCGACTGGATGGTCGAGGACGCCCAGCGGCTGGCGGAATGCCGCCACGACCACCCCTTCGCCGTGCTCGGTCCGCAACCGACCGACAGCGGCTGGGTGGTGCGGGTGTGGATGCCGGATGCCGAGCAGGTGGAGCTGCTGCTGGCGGGGCAGAGCCTGCCGATGACCACGCCCCACCACCCCTGGATCTTCGAGGCCGAAGTGGCCGCAGACCCCGGCAGCGGTTATCAGCTGCGGGTGCGGCGCGGCGGCATTGAGCACGTGGCGCACGATCCCTGGGCCTTCCGCGGCGAGTGGATGGGCGAGATGGACCGCCATCTGTTCGCCGAGGGCAACCATCACCACATCTGGGAGCGGATGGGCGCCCATGTGGTGAGCCGCAACGGCGTTGCCGGTGTGATGTTCTGCCTGTGGGCCCCCAACGCCCGCAGCGTGTCGTTGCTGGGCAACTTCAACAGCTGGGATGGCCGGCACCATCCCATGCAGGCCCGCCTGGGCGGCTGCTGGGAGCTGTTCATCCCCGGCCTGAAGGCCGGTGAGATCTACAAATACGAGATCCGCACCCAAGACGGACACTGCTACCAGAAGGCCGACCCCTACGGCTTCCGCCATGAGGTGCGGCCGGCCAACGGATCGATCGTGCAAGCGCTCGGCGGTTATGACTGGAGCGATGCGGGCTGGATGGCGGAGCGCGACAGCCGCAATCCGCTGGATCAGCCGATTGCGGTGTATGAGATGCATCTCGGCAGCTGGATGCACGCCAGCGCCGAGCAGCCCTACATCGAAGCGGACGGCACCCCGCGGCCGCCGGTTCCAGCCGCTGATCTCAAACCCGGTGCGCGTCTGCTCACCTATCCGGAACTGGCCGATCGGGTGATCCCCTATGTGAAGGCCCGGGGCTTCACTCACATCGAGTTGATGCCGATCTCCGAGCATCCCTTCGATGGCTCCTGGGGCTATCAGGTGACGGGCTGGTATGCCCCCACCAGCCGCTACGGCAGCCCGGCGGAATTCCGCGCCTTCGTGGACCGGTGCCACGCCGAGGGCATCGGCGTGATCCTCGACTGGGTGCCGGGCCACTTCCCCAAGGACGCCCACGGCCTGGCCTTCTTCGATGGCGCCCATCTCTATGAGCACGCCGACCCGCGCATCGGCGAGCACAAGGAATGGGGCACGCTGATCTTCAACTACAGCCGCAACGAGGTTCGCAACTTCCTGGTGGCGAACCTGGTGTATTGGTTTGAGCAGTTCCACATCGATGGCATCCGCGTGGATGCGGTGGCCTCGATGCTCTACCGCGACTATCTACGCCCCGACGGCGAGTGGATCCCCAACGAGCACGGCGGCCGCGAAAACACCGAAGCGGTGCGCTTCCTTCAACAGGCCAACCACGTGCTGTTCCAGCACTTCCCGGGGGCCCTCTCGATCGCCGAGGAATCCACCACCTGGCCGATGGTGACCAAGCCCACCGACATGGGCGGCCTGGGCTTCAACCTCAAGTGGAACATGGGCTGGATGCACGACATGCTCGATTACTTCGAGCTCGATCCGTGGTTCCGCCAGTTCCACCAGAACAATGTGACGTTCTCGATCTGGTACGCCTACACCGAGAACTTCATGCTCGCCCTCAGCCACGACGAGGTGGTGCATGGCAAGAGCAACCTGCTGCACAAGATGCCAGGTGACGACTGGCAAAAGTTCGCCAACGTGCGCGCCCTGCTCGCGTACATGTGGACCCACCCCGGCAAGAAGACCATCTTCATGGGGATGGAATTCGGCCAACGTGGCGAATGGAACGTGTGGGGCGATCTCGAATGGGAGCTGCTCCAGTACGAACCGCACCAGGGCCTGCAGCGGCTGGTGGACGACCTGAATGTTTTCTACAAATCAGAGCGGGCTCTCTGGGGCGACGATTTCAGCGATTACGGCTTCCAGTGGATCGATTGCAACGACAACCGCCACTCGGTGATCAGCTTCATGCGCCGCGAGAGCACCACGGGCCGCTGGGTGGTGGTGGTGGCCAATTTCACCCCCCAGAGCCACTCCCACTACCGCATCGGTGTGCCGATGAGCGGCTTCTACACCGAAGTGTTCAACACCGATTCCGAGCGCTACGGCGGGAGCAACCTGGGCAACCTGGGCGGCAAATTCACCGATGAATGGGGCATCCACGGCTACGACCACTCCCTCGACCTCTGCCTGCCGCCCCTCTCGGTGCTGGTGTTCCATCGGGACGAACAGCGCAGCCAGGAACGCGACGCTGAAGTTCGTGACGAAGCGGCAGAACCCAGCGGCTGGAAGGCCTCGATCGGGGGTGCGCTCGGGTAGGTTCGCGCTTCGCGTCCCCTTCATTCATGACCGAAACCGCCCCCCTGCTGCTGCGCGCCGCCCGAGGTGAGCAGGTGGAGCGGCCACCGGTGTGGATGATGCGCCAGGCCGGCCGCT
>CBFHOT010000113.1:0-7304 GCA_965657465.1 Cyanobacteriota bacterium
CGCGGCCTGCTGCTCAGCGCCCGGCAGCACTGCCGCTTCACCGCCGGGCTGAGCCTGCGCCACGGTGGCGGCGGGCCCGGGCTGCAGGTGGCGGCCCTGCCGGAGGCCGCCGGCGAACGGCGCCTGCGGATCGGGGAGCGGCTGCACCTGGGCGCAGCCAGGCCCTCGGAACCCGGTGACGCAGCCTGGATCGGCTGCAGCCTGCCGGACCTGCTGCAACATCTCCAGCCGGGGGAGCGGGTGCTGTTCGATGACGGCCGCATCGCCGCGGTGATCCGAGCCGTCGATGACGAGGGCGCCCTTCTGGAGATCACCCAGGCCAAACCGCGCGGCAGCCGGCTGCGCAACGACCAGGGGATTCACCTGCCCGACAGCCACCTGCGCCTGCCGGCCCTCACCGCCCAGGATCGGCAGGATCTGGCGGTGGCGGCCCAGCACGCCGACATCATCAACGTGTCGTTCGTGAACAGCCCCCAGGATGTGCGCGATCTGATCGCGGCCCTGGAGCCCCTGCAGCGGCCGGATCTGGGGGTGGTGCTCAAGATCGAGACCCTGGAGGCGGTGCAGCACCTGACGGAGCTACTGCTGCAGGCGATGGCGGATCCGCGGCCCCTCGGGCTGATGATCGCCCGCGGCGATCTGGCGGTGGCCTGCGGCTGGGAAGCGATGGCGCCGATCCAGGAGGAGCTGCTGCGGCTGGCGGCCGCCGCCCACCTGCCCTGCATCTGGGCCACCCAGGTGCTTGATCAGATGGCGCACCACGGCACACCCACCCGGGCGGAGATCAGCGATGCGGCCCTGGCCCTGCGGGCCGATGCGGTGATGCTCAACCAGGGGCCGAACATCGCCGAGGCCGTGCGCACCCTGCGGGCGATCGCCGCCGGCATGCGGCCCACCCAGCCCGGCCATCCACGCCACGGCGATGCGCTGCTGTGCTGCATGGCCTTCAACAGCAACTGCCCCTTTGCCGAGCCTTAACAGCCCTTGCGCAGCCTGGGGGCTGAGCGCCGCCAACGCCTCCCATGCACCAGCGTCAGGATCTGCTGGCCTTCCTCGATCTGGCCACCGAACTGCTCGATCTGCAGCTACGGGTTCTGCAGGCCCACAGCGTCGAGCACGTCGTCACGATCGCCCGCGAATACGGCTTCTTCTTCGAAGCCCACGAGCTGCGCGGTGCCGCCCGCAGCCTGTTCAGCGAGCACTGGAGCTGGCTGTCGCGGGCGCGGCTCTGGCATTTCGATCGGGCCCTGCCCTGAGGCGCCTCAACCGCCGGCAGGCTGGCCAGGGGGCCCTTCAGCCGCCAGGCTGAGGGGACCCCGCAGCGGCACGGCGATGGAACCGTCCGGCAGCCCCCTGCTGCAGGCCGCCGGCGGCCTGGGCCTGTTCCTGCTCGGCCTGAGCCTGATGAGCGAAGGGCTGCGCAGCCTGGCGGGTAACCGCCTGCGCCGGGGTCTGCTGCGCTTCACCAGCAACCCCTGGAGTGGTGCCCTCAGCGGCGCGATCACCACCGCGCTGCTGCAGAGCTCCACGGCCACCACCGTGGCCACGGTGGGCTTCGTCAGCGCCGGGCTGCTGAGCTTCCAGAGTTCGCTCGGGATCATCTTCGGCGCCAACGTGGGCAGCACTGGCCTGGGCTGGCTGGTGGCCCTGCTCGGCATCCGGCTGCAGCTGAGCGCCCTGATGCTGCCGCTGGTGCTGGCGGGGGCAGGGCTACGGCTGCTCGGCCGGGGGCGGCAGGCGCAGCTGGGACTGGTGCTGGCGGGCTTCGGGCTGCTGTTCAGCGGCATCCATGGGCTGCAGCAATCGCTCAGCGGCCAGGGGCTGCTGCTGGATCCGGGCCGCTTCGATGGCGGCACCACCCTGGGGCGGCTGCAGCTGCTGCTGCTCGGGCTGCTGAGCACCGTGATCACCCACTCCTCGGGGGCCGGGGTGGCCAGCTGCCTGGCGGCGCTGGCGGCCGGGGCGCTGGTGCTGCCCCAGGCCCTGGCGCTGGTGATCGGCATGGATCTGGGCTCGAGCCTCACGGCCCTGATCGCGGCGATGGGCAGCGGCCTGCAGGCGCGGCGCACGGCGATGGCCCATCTGGTGTTCAACCTGTTCACCGCCGCCCTGGCCTTGCTGGTGCTGCCCGCCTACCTGCGGCTGCTGCAGCTGGGCTGGGCCGAAGGCCTTGCTGGGAGCAGTGATGGCGGCAGCGGCTTCCTGCTCACCGGCTTCCAGACGGGCTTCAACCTGCTGGGGTTGCTGGTGATGTTGCCGCTGGCCGCTCCCTTCGCGGGCCTGATCCGCCGGCTGGTGCCCGGCAACGGCGACCGGCAGGTGGATGCCCTGGCCGATCGACCGCCGGAGGACCCAGCGGCCGCCCTCGGCGCTGCCGAACCGGCCCTGCGGCAGACCTTCAGCACCCTGCTGCTGCGGTTGCAGCAGGGGCTGCAGGCGCCGCAGCTCGCCGCCCCAGACACCAGCAACGCCAGAAGCCAGGCCAGAACCAATGCCCGCAGCAGCCTCGATTCCCTGGCGGTGCTGCAGTCCGACCTCGACCGCCTCGAGCTCTATCTCGATCAGATCCACCTGCAGGGGCAGGGGGATGGCCTGAGCGGCCGACTGGTGCATCTGCTGCATGGCCTCGACCATCTGCAGCGGCTGCATGAACGCTGCGAGGAGGAGCCGGATCGGCTGCGCACCCTGGCCACCTGCACCGCCCTGAGGGCAGAGCGCCACCAGCTGGAAGCTGCGGTGCAACTGCTGCTGCAACAGCTGCCGCTGCAGCAATGGCAGCCGCTGCTGCCGCTGCTGGAGCAGAGCGCCGCCCTGCTGCAGGGGCGGGTGGAACCATTCCGACGGCAGGTGCTGGGCCAGGTGGCCCGCGGCGACCTGGAGGTGGAGGAGGCGACCCGGCGGCTGGAGGCGATGCGCTGGCTGAACCGGGTGAGCGATCACCTGCTGCGCATCAGCCTCCACCTCAGCCAGGCGGCGGACTGAGCAGGCTGTCGCGGCTATCGCGCAGCTCCTTCCACAGCTTGCGGATCTCGGCGTAGGCCTGCTCCTGGGTCACCTTGCCGTTGCTCTGCAGACCCACCAGCAGGCCCACCCGCTCGGCGAACGACTCCAGGTTCTGGTGGAAGGTGAGGCGCTGCGGCGACCAGTCGGCGGCGCGGTAGGAGCTGTGGCCCTCCAGGGGAGAGTGCACTCCCCCCTGCGGCTGCGGCGACCGCTCCGGCACGCCTGGCTGCTCTGGCGATACGGGCTGCTCTGGAGACATCGATCTGGGGGCACCGACCCGGAGAGCTGACGAGCCCAGCGCCGACGCTACCGGTGCTGGATTAAGAGGCGATGAAGAGATGGGCACAAACCGCTCGCAGATGCTGCAGCCGCCCGTCCCACCGAGCATCCAGCCAACCTTCCAGCCAGCAGCGGGCAGCGCGATCCGGTGCGCCGCAACACCGACAGCCACGCTCCAGCGGCACAGGATCACTGCAACACGCCTGCACAACGCAGCTGAACCCGTGGCCAGAGCAGTGGTGGGCGACCAGCATGGCGGCAGTGCGCGGCTGTGGCTCCCCGACGTTCTCGGCTGCCTGCTGCTGCAGGCCTGCATCGCCGGTGGCGGCCAGCTGCTGCATCTCTGGATCACCGCCTCGATCAACCCTGAGCCACCGTGCTGCGTCCGACCCCAGGAGCGCTGAACTCCCACCTGCTGGAGGAGCGGCCGGCCAACCTGCCGGGGCCGCTGTTCGTGCACGGCGGGCGCCAGAGCACCCGGTTCAGTGCGGTGGTGTTCGAGGCGGAGGGCGCCCTGGTGCTGCACCTCGATGATCCCGCCCGCCTGCTGCCCTACCAGCGGCGCGGGCTGCCGATCTGGCTGCGGGTGATGGGGCTGGCCGATCAGACGCAGATCCGCACGATGCTGCAGCGGCTGGGGGTGCCGGCGCTGCTGCTGCCACCGCTGCTGGAGACGCCGCAGCGGCCGCGGGTCGACGGCCTGGGAGATGCGCTGCTGGTGGTGCTGCACCGGCTGAGCTTCGCCCGCGATCCATCGCACCTGCTCAGCAGCCAGCTGGGGCTGCTGCTGCTGCCCAATCTGCTGGTGAGCTTCGAGGAGGTGGCCCAGGAGGAGGCCTTCCCGGAGCTCACCCACTGGCTGGGCTCACGCATCGGTGCCGCCGAGCACCGCGACCTCGACGACATCCTGCACTTCCTGGTGGATGAAGTGCTCGATGCGCTGTTCCCGATGCTCGAGCAGATCTCCAATCGCCTCGACGACCTGGAGGAGGCCGCCCTGCGCCAACCCCGGCCGAAGCTGCTCAACCAGACCTTCATCCACCGCACCAACCTGCGGCGCATCCGCCATCAGGTGTGGCCGCTGCGCCAGCAGATCCGCATGCTGCTGCGCCAGCCCCAGGAGCTGCTCGGGGCTGAAGCCCGCGCCGGCTTCGACAACATGGCCGACCTGGTGGAGCTGCTGTTCGAGAACTGCGAAGTGCTGCGCTACCAGTGCGATGCGATCACCCAGGCCTATGCGGCGAGCGTGGGCAATCGCATGAACCAGGTGATGAAAACGCTCACCATCCTCACCAGCATCTTTGCGCCCCTCACCTTCATCGGCGGCATCTATGGGATGAACTTCCAGAACATGCCGGAGCTACAGTGGCGCTACGGCTACGCCTATGCCCTGCTGCTGATGGCGGCGATCGCCGCCCTGCAGGCCGGCTGGTTGTGGCGCCGCGGCTGGTTCCAGGACTGGACGACGCCGCGCTGAGGGCGACAACCTGCCCTTAACCCATCGGGGCGGGGGAGCCGCGCAGAGTTTGGGCGCTGCCGCCTTCTCCATGGCCCTGCTTCGCACCCTCCTGCTGGTGCTGCCCGTTCTGCTCCCCGAAGCGCTGCCGCCCCTGCAGGCCCAGGCCACCGCCAAACCGGCGCCGCTGCAGATCAGCGGCTCCAGCACCGTGACGCCGCTGATCGAGCAGGCGATCCGGGCCTACGAACGCCAGCAGCCGGAGCGGCGCGGCCGGGTGCAGGTGCGCACCAACGGCAGCAGCGCCGGCCTGCGCAGCCTCTGCAGCGGCCAGAACGCCCTGGTGATGGCCTCGAGGCCGATCAACCGCCAGGAGCTGCAGCGCTGCAGCAAGAGCGGCGTGACCTTCATCGAACTGCCGATCGCCTTTGATGCGATCACGGTGGTGGTCAACCCGCGCAACAGCTGGGCCCGCCAGATCTCCACCCGGGAGCTGCAACGGCTCTGGGATCGCCAGGCCCAGACACGGATCAGCCGCTGGAATCAGGTGAACCTCGACTGGCCGGCCCAGCCGATCCGCCTCTGCGGCCCCGGCCGCGATTCCGGCACCTACGACACGTTCAACCAGGTGATCAACGGGGCCAGCGGCAACAGCCGCAGCGACTACCAGGCCAGCGAGGATGACGCCGTGCTGGTGCAGTGCGTGGCCAAGGACCCTCTGGCCCTCGGCTACTTCGGCTTCTCCTACTACCAGGCGAACCGGCAGCGCCTCAAGGCCCTGGCGGTGATCGGGCCGAAGGGGGCGGTGGCCCCCAGCACGGCAACGGTGCAGGAGGAGCGCTACGTGCCGCTGTCGCGGCCGCTGTTTCTCTACGTGAATGACGCCAGCCTGCGCCGCGACCGCCATCTGCGCGACTTCCTCACCTTCACGGTGCAGCGGGGGCTGCGCCTGAGCGAGCAGGCCAGGATGGTGCCGCTGCCGGCGGACACCTACCGGCTGGTGGAGACAAAGCTCTACCGCCATGTGCTGGGCAGCGCCTTCGGCGGTGATCAGCCTGTGGGGGTAAGTCTGCAGCAGGCCCTCAGCCGCAGCCTCGATCGCGTCAAACGGCCCCAGTTCCAGTGAAACGAGCGCCCCGCCCTGAAGACGGCAGCAGGCCGGAGGCCGCCGGCAGCAACGGCGGCGGGCCGAGCAATGGCGAGCATGCCCGCAGCCTGCTGCAGAGCCACTGCCGCCGGCTGGTGGAGCTGCAGGGGCCGGTGCTGGAGGACAGGGATCCCGAACCGCTGCATCAGCTGCGGGTGACGATGCGCCGCACCCGCAGCACCCTGGAGCAGTTCGGCGGCTGCCTGGAGCTGCCGGCGGCGGTGAGCGAGAAGCGACTGGCCAAATCGGGCCGGCGGCTGGGGATGGCTCGCGATCTCGATGTGCTGCGCGAGCGCCTGGAGGAGGTGTTCCTGCCCCAGGTGCCGGAGGCGGAACGGCAGCAGCTGCGGCCGGTGCTGAAGCAGCTCGGCCGCGAGCGCCGCCTGGCCTATGAGCACCTGCGCGAGGTGCTGCACAGCAGCCGGCATCTGGAACTGGTGGCCTCCCTGCAGAGCTGGCTGAAGAAGCCGTCGTTCACCCCTCTGGGCGCCGAGGGGCTGCAGCTGTGGCTGCCGGAATGGCTGCTGCCGCTGCAGGCCGAGCTGATGCTGCATCCGGGCTGGTGGATCAGCACCCCCGGGGCGCAGGTGGACACGCTGCACGGCCTGCGCAAGGCGATCAAGCGTGCCCGCTACGCGCTGGAGAACCTGGAGGGACAGCTGGGGAGCACGGGGCAGGCCTGGCGGCTGCAGCTCAAGCGGGGGCAGAGCCTGCTGGGGGAGCTCAACGACCTGGAGGTGCTGCGGCGGGCCATCGACGATCAACTGCCCCAGGGCATCGAGGCCGCCACTCCGCAGCTCGACTGGCTGCTCGATCAGCACCGGCGCCAGTGCTGGCGGCGCTGGCGGGAGCTCTGCCTGGAGGTGACCCCGGCGGCGATCCGCCGCCGGCGCCTGTCGGGGCTGCTGCTGCAGAGCCGCCAGGGGCGCTGGCGCATCCGGCTGCGCCGATCCTTAATCGACTGGCGCGGCCATCCGGGCTAAAGCGAAGCCAGCGCTGGTGCGCCGCAAGGCGCCATCCCCGATGACGATGCTCTCCGACGCGCGCCTGGCTGATTTCGGCGCCCTGCTGGTGTTCCGGCACTGGCTGCGCCAGCAGCTGCAGGAGATGGCGGGCCTGCAGGATCAGGAGCTCTATCCCTTCCGCCCGGCGCCGCCGATCACGCCGGAGCGGCAGTACAGCCGCCTGTTCTTCTGACAGGCAGCCCGAGCGGTCAACAGCCGAGCCAGCCATCAAGCCCAGCCTGTGTCGCAGAACACAGCGCGCTGGTATCGGGCGTGCTGGCTGCAGGCGGCCGGGCCTCCATACCGTCAGCTCGGCGCCTCTTGCGCCTTCACGATCGGTGTGAGGACCCGATGAAACCCTTCCAACAGCTGCTGCTGGCGATGGCCGGCACCGGCCTGCTGGCCCCGATGGCCG
>CBFHOT010000114.1:0-7233 GCA_965657465.1 Cyanobacteriota bacterium
CTGCTGCTGCTGCGCCGCCCGCCGGTCGCTGCGGGTGTCGTGGCGCTGGAGCCCGAGGCGTTGCGCCAGGCCCTGGAGCGCTGCCGGCGGGGGGAGCCAATGGAGGCGATCGCGCCGGGCTGAGCGGCCATGGCGGATGCCCCGGCCCCGAACACCCGCCACCTGGGCCGTCGGCTCCCCTGGAATAGATGCCCTGATTGCGGCCATGCCGATGGTTCAACCCAGCGACCCCACCCCGCCGCCGCCGTCAAGCTCGACGCCCATCGCGGCTGATGGGCAGCTGGTGCTGGCCCTGACCACCGAGGGCAGTGCCGCCCTGGCGGAGGCCCTGGCCCAGGCGCTGCTGCAGCGCCGGCTGGTGGCTTGTGTGGCCCTGCAGCCCCAGCGGGCGCTCTATCGCTGGCAGGGCGCTCTTGAGCAGGCGCAGGAGGTGCAGCTGCTGCTCAAGACCCACCCCGCACGCCTCGAGGCCCTGGCGGCGGCGGTGCAGGCCCTGCACAGCTACGACACGCCGGAGTGGGTGCACTGGACGGCCAGCTGCAGCGACGCCTACGGCCGCTGGCTGGCGGACTGCTGCGGAGTCAGCCCAGATGCCGGTGCACCAGCTCCTGCAGATCCACCTGGCAGCGCGGGCCCAGCTGGGTGACCACCAGGCCGGCACAGAGGGAGCCGAGGCGACCGCAGGCCTCCAGATCCTGGCCCTGGGTGTAGCCGTAGAGGAAACCGGCGGCGTAGAGGTCGCCGGCGCCGGTGGTGTCCACCAGATCGCCGAGGCGATAGGGCTCTACCTTGTGGCGCTGATCGCCGCTGAGGATCACCGAGCCCTGCTCGCTGCGGGTGAGAGCGGCGATGCGGCAGCGGCCGCGCACCTGCTCCGCTGCCTCCTCAAAGCTGTTGGCCTTGTAGAGGGAGGTGATCTCCATCTCATTGGCGAAGAGGATGTCCACGTGGCCATCCACCAGCTCCAGGAAGCTGTCGCGGTGGCGCTCGACGCAGAAGGCATCCGAGAGGCTGAGGGCCACCTCAGCGCCATTGGCGCGGGCCACTTCGGCCGCGGCGATGAAGGCCCGCTTGGCCTCCTCGCTGTCCCAGAGATAACCCTCCAGATAAAGCACCCGGGCCTGGGCCACCATCTCCAGATCGAGATCGCCGGGGTCGAGCCCCACCGAGGCCCCCAGGTAGGTGCACATCGTGCGCTGGGCGTCCGGGGTGACCAGGATCAGGCAGCGGGCCGTCGAGGGGCCGGCCGTGGCGGCTGGGGTGTCGAAGCGGGCGCCGACGCTGCGGATGTCGTGGGCAAAGATGCCGCCGAGCTGGTCATCGCGCACGCGGCCGATGAAGCCGGCCCGGCCACCGAGCTGGGCGATGCCGGCGAGGGTGTTGGCGGCGGAGCCGCCGGAGGCCTCCAGGCCCTGACCGACGCTGGCGTAGAGGCGCTCGGCCTGGGTTTCATCGACCAGGGCCATCGTGCCCTTGGTCAGGCCGTGATCATCGAGAAAACGGTCGTCGGCGTGCACCAGCACATCGACGATGGCATTGCCGATGCCCACGACATCGAGGGTCTTGGTGGTCATGGCGCAGCGGAGAGGGCGGTGGAATCAGGAACAGGGGCCGCCGCCGCGGCTGGCAGCCCCAGGTGCATGGGCTGGTCCGGGCTTCAGGCGCTCAGCAGGGCGCGCTTGGGGCCATGGATCGGGTCCTCGACCACGATCGTCTGATCGCGACCGGCGCCGAGCGAGACGATGGCGATCGGCACCTCCATCAGTTCCGCCAGGAAGCGCAGGTAGCTCATGGCGGTGGGGGGCAGATCCTCGAGAGTGCGGCAGTCGGCCGTGGAGGTCTGCCAGCCGGGCAGAGTTTCGAAGATCGGCTGGCAGCGGGCGAAGTCCTCCGCCGAGCTGGGGAAGTGCTCGATTCGCTCGCCGTCGAGCTCATAGGCCACGCACACCTGGATCTCGTCGAGCTCATCGAGCACGTCGAGCTTGGTGATCGCCAGGCAGTCGAGGCCGTTCACCTCCACGGCGTAGCGACCGATCACGCCATCGAACCAGCCGCAGCGGCGGCGGCGGCCGGTGGTGGTGCCGTATTCACCGCCGCGGTCGCAGAGGTGGTCGTTGAGGCTGCCCTCCAGCTCGGTGGGGAAAGGACCCTCGCCGACGCGGGTGGTGTAGGCCTTGGCCACACCGATCACCCGGTCGATCAGGGTGGGGCCCACGCCGGCACCGATGCAGGCACCGCCGCTCACCGGGTTGGAGGAGGTGACGTAGGGATAGGTGCCGTGGTCGAGGTCGAGCAGCGTGCCCTGGGCGCCTTCGAACAGGATGTTCTGGCGGGCCCGGGCCGCCTCGTGGATGGTGCGGGTGCAATCCACCACATGGGGCGCTAGCCGCTGGCCATAGGCCACGTATTCGGCCACCACGGCTTCGAAGTCGAGGGGCTCGAGGCCGTAGAGCTTCTGCAGGATCTCGTTCTTCTCGGCCAGCACGCCCGCCAGGCGATCGCGCAGACGACCCTCGTCGAGGATGTCGATGATCCGGATGCCGTTGCGCTCCGACTTGTCGGCATAGGTGGGGCCGATGCCCCGGCCCGTGGTGCCGATGCGGCGGTCGCCGCGGCGCTGCTCCATCGCCTGATCGAGCAGGCGGTGGTACGGCATGGTCACGTGGGCGGTGGAGGCCAGACGCAGGCCATCCACACCGATGCCGTTCTGGGCGAGCATGTCGAGCTCCCCGATCATCACGCGGGGATCAACGACGGTGCCCGAACCGATCAGGCAGATGGTGTCGGGGTAGAGGATTCCGGACGGGATCAGGTGCAGCTTCAGCACCTTGTCGTCGACCACGATCGTGTGGCCGGCATTCACACCGCCCTGATAGCGCACCACCACGTCGGCGGAGCGGCTGAGGAGATCGGTGATCTTGCCCTTGCCCTCGTCACCCCACTGAGCACCGATGACGACGACGTTGGCCAAGTCCACGGCGGCCCGAAGCCGCTTCTAAGCACAATCAGAGAGCCTCTCAGATGAGAGGCCCGTTCGTAAACCCCGCAGGGCTCAGGCGCCGCGCACCACGCCGCGCTCCGCCTTCTGCAGCTCCTTGGTCACCCGCTCGCGCAGGGCCTCGGGCACCGGGCGATTCGGGTAGTTGGCGTAATGGCCCGCCAGGGAGTTGAGGGCGGTCTGCATCGTGGTGAAGGAGGCCAGGCCGTTCACAGCCGCGCGGGGGCGGTAGCGGGCCATGTAGTCGTTGATCAGGCCGCGGGCGCTGCGCTCGGCCTCAGACCGTTCCGGATCGTCGGCCTGCAGAGCCACGGTGGCGATCAGGGCATCGGCCACCGCCACCGTGTCTTCGACGTAGTTGCCGCTGAGGCCGCCGGCGGCGGCATTGCTGCAGGCGCCGAGCAGCAGACAGCAGCCCAGAGCCACGGCCACCAGGCCGCGGCCCCAGCTCCGCCCGCCCTGCCAGAGGCCCTGCAGGGGGGCGACCAGCCGGCGCAGGGCGGTCAAGAAGGCAGTGGCCATGGGCAGAGAGCGGTTCCACCGACCCTAGCGACCACCCCGGAGAGGGCTCAGGCGAGCAGCCCCTGGCGCTGCTGCTCGATCCGCGGCAGCAGCTGCTCCAGTAGAGCGGCGGCCTCGAGCTCCTCGGCCCCGCCACCGCTGCGATCCACCAGCTCCACCCGGCCGCTGGCGGCGCCGCGGCCCACCACCACCCGCCAGGGGATGCCGATCAGGTCGCCGTCCTTGAACTTCACGCCGGCGCGCTCGGGGCGGTCATCGAGCAGCACATCCACCCCCGCCCGGCGGAAGTCCTCGTAGAGGCGCTCCGCCAGGGCCGCCTGGTCGGGGTCGGCCACATTGGCCGGCACCACCAGCAGCTCGAAGGGGGCAATGGCCAGGGGCCAGCGGATGCCGTTGCCGTCGTGGTGCTGCTCCACAGCCGCCTGGGCCAGACGCGAGACGCCGATGCCGTAGCAGCCCATCCAGAACGGTTCGCTGCTGCCCCCCTCGTTGGTGAAGCAGGCCTCCATGGCGGTGGAGTATTTGCGGCCGAGCTGGAAGATGTGGCCCACCTCGATGCCGCGGCTGGCCTGCAGCACCTGCCTGGGATCGTGGAGGCAGCGATCGCCGGGCTGGGCCGCCCGCAGGTCGAGGGGTTCCGGTGTCAGCCCCAGTCCGCTCCAGCTGGCGCCCACCAGATGGGTGTCGGCGCAGTTGGCTCCGCAGACAAAGGCCTCCAGGGAGCTGGCGGTGGCATCGCTCAGCCGCAGGAAGCCGGGCTGCCAGCTGCGCGCACCGGCCAGCACGGCGTCGGCCAGGTGGGGACCGAGGGCCCCGAAGGGCAGGGGGCTCAGCCCCTGGCGATCCAGGGCCTCGGGGCTGATCGGCGCCACCTCCAGCAGCGCACCGTGGTGATCGGCCAGGCGGCCAGACACGGCATTGGAAAGTTTCACCTCATTGAGCTGCTGGTCGCCCCGCAGGCTCACCAGCAAGGGCTGCAGCGTGCCGTCCTCGAAGCGGGCCAGCAGCAGCAGCACCTTCACGGTCTGGCTGGGATCGAAGCCGTGGCCGCTGCAGAGGTCCTCAATCGAGGCCTGCCCCGGGGTGGCCAGCGCCTCGCCGGCGCCATCGGCGCGGCGGCCGCCGGGCAGCGACACCGCCTCGGCCGGCAGCGACACGGCCCGCTCCTGGTTGGCGGCGTAGGTGCCGTCGGCGCTGGCCAGGATCAGGTCTTCGCCAGCGTCGGCCGTGACCATGAACTCCTGGCTGGCGGAGCCGCCGATGGCGCCGCTGTCAGCCTCAACGGCCACGGCCCGCAGGCCGCAACGGGCGAAGATGCGCCGGTAGGCCTGATCCATCGCGGCGTAGGTCTGCTTCAGGCAGTCCTCGTCGGCGTGGAAGGAATAGGCATCCTTCATGATGAATTCCCGGCCGCGCATCAGGCCGAAGCGGGGCCGGATCTCATCGCGGAATTTGGTCTGAATCTGATACAGATTCACCGGCAGCTGCTTGTAGGAGCGCAGCAGATCGGCCGCCAGGGCGGTGATCACCTCCTCATGGGTGGGCCCGAGGCCCAGCTCACGGCCCTGGCGATCTTCGAGGTGAAACATGATCCCCTCGCCGGCGGTGTAGCCGGCCCAGCGTCCGCTGCGCTGCCAGAGCTCGGCGGGCTGCAGCTGCGGCAGCAGGGTTTCCAGGGCGCCGGCGGCATCGAGCTCCTCGCGCACCACCTGGGCCACCTTGCGCAGCACCCGCCACATCATCGGCAGGTAGGCGTAGATGCCCGGAGCCAGCCGGCGGATGTAGCCCGCCCGCAACAACAGCTTGTGGGATGGGATCTCGGCTTCGGCGGGATCATCCCTCAGCGTCACCAGCATCAGGCGGGAGACGCGCATGGCAGGGGCGGGGCAAGGAGCGCGGAAGCTACCACCGCCCGCTCGCTCGCCTGTCGGTGCGCCGGCAGCCGCCACCGCTGACAGGCGAGGATGGGCTCACAATGGAGCTGCGGACGGCCGCGACCCCTGCTAGGTTCTGACTCGACTCCCAGTCGTCGCAGATCAGTCTCATGCTTCCAGCCCCAGGCAGCTCCGGTCCCCTGGGTGTGAGTGCGGGGTCAGGGGCTGGTGCCACCCCGGCTGCGCTCTATGGCGATGGTGGTGACCCGGTGGCCCTGGCGGCGGACGCTGCGGCTGAGGGTGGTGATGCCCTGATCGGCATCGACGACGTGCAGAAGGCCCTTAACCGCTCCCGGGCCTCGGTGTACCGCTACACCAACACCGATCCGCGCAACCTCAATCCCCCCTTCAATCCGCGCAAGCTCAACCCGGAATACCGAAGCGATCAGAAGGATGCGCTGCTGTTCCACCCCAACGAGGTGGCCCGTTTCGCCCGGGATGTGCTTCGTATCAAGGAGGTGACGGTGGAGGTGCTCAACTCACCCTCCACCGCTACCCAGCAGCTGCTGAACGCCATCCTGGAGGAGTTGCGGGCGATCCGCCAGCGGCTCGATCGCCTCGATGAGGCCAGCGCCGGAGCTGCCGGCAGCGACCACGGCAACCGCTTCCATCAGCAGTCGAGGCCTGCGGCCTGAGCGCCGCCGCCGCTGCAGGCGGTGCCAGAATGAGAATGCTCCTCTTCTTCACCGGCTCACCGGTCGACCGGCACACCCCTCTGGCCTTCTGATTCCCGTCGCGCCCTCTGGCGTTAGCGGGACTGCCACGCACGCGTCATCACGCGGGCGATGCATGGCCTCAGGAGATGGTGCCCTGGCTATGAACCCTTCCTCCAATCCTGCCGCCCTCTCCGGGCCGACCAGCTCCAGCGATGCCGGGCCGCTCTCCGCGCCTGAGGCAGCTGGCGACCCGGCGGAAGATCCCTACAGTCCGGGATTGATTCCCCTGAACGGCTTTCTCGGGGCCCTGATTGGCCTGCTCAGCCTGACGGTGCCCCTGGCCGCCGTGCTGGGCGGACGTCCCGAGGCTCCCGGAACCTTCAGCTTTCGCCCGATGAGCCTCCATGGATCTGAGCCAGCTGCCGGCCTCCCCAGCGCCCGGGCTGGTGAACCTGGTGGTGGAGATCCCGGCGGGATCCCGCAATAAATACGAGTACAACGCCGCTGCCGGCGTGATGGCCCTCGACCGGATTCTGCACTCCTCGGTGCGGTATCCGTTCGACTACGGCTTCGTGCCCAACACCCTGGCCGACGACGGCGCTCCGTTGGACGCGATGGTGATCATGGAGGAGCCGACCTTCGCCGGCTGCCTGATCCGCGCCCGGCCGATCGGCATTCTTGATCTGGTCGACAGCGGTGCCCACGACGGCAAGCTGCTGTGCGTGCCGGAGGCGGGCCAGGGGCGCCGCCACATCCACAGCATCCGCCAGATCGCCACCAACCAGCTGGAGGAGGTGGCGGAGTTCTTCCGCACCTACAAGAGCATGGAAGGGCGTCCCACCGAGATCCTGGGCTGGCTGGATGCCGAAGCGGTGCCGGCGCTGCTGGAGCGTTGCATCGCCGCGGCCCACAACGGTGCAGGCGGCGACGGCTGCCCGTGATCCCCGACCGCCCGCCCGCAGGGCTCAGATCGAGCGTTGCAGCAGAAACCCCTCGTAGTCCAGCGCCTGGAAGATGCGGGCCGGATCGCCGAAACCGGCGGCATTCACCAGGGCCGTGAGGCGCGACAGGCCGATCGGATGCAGACCGTGGGTGAGGGCCGAGAGCTGGGCGTCGCGGTCGG
>CBFHOT010000115.1:0-7050 GCA_965657465.1 Cyanobacteriota bacterium
CTCCAGCAGCAGCTCCGCCAGATAGGAGCCGTCCTGGCCTGTGATGCCGGTGATCAGTGCGGTTTTGGCCATGGGCGAAACAGAAGACACAGCAAGAAATCAGCGGTTACAGCACAACCAATTGCAGACCCCAACAACTCAAATCAGGCCGAAAAAGATTGTTATTTTTTGAGCTTTTCTTTCTTCTTGGACGGAGGTGGCGCTGCAAGCGACGGAACACCAGCCTGATCCAACAACGACTCCAACTCGTCGACGTAAGTCGAAAGAGCTTCGAGCTTCACCGTTTCAGCGCGAAGATCATTCGGCATCGACGCCCAAGGATCTGGCTCGCCTGGCTTGAGGCGGCGAACATGCCTTTGCTCCACCGCCTTGCGCAGCAACTCATGGTAGGGCTCATGTTGGGGATCTTCCAACAAGGCCAAGGTGAGCTTCTTGATCGCCGGAATCGGCTCCTGTGCATCGAGATGGGCCTGCACGGCGGTGCTGGTGCCATGACGCAGCTCCTTCCACTCCGCCAGCGTCCGAGCCTTACGGCGACGCAGACGACTTAAGGCAGCCGCTGCCTTATTGGCAGGCTGCGTCGGTTCAGCCGTCTTGCGGCGCCACCTGAACAAACGGCTCAACCAGCCCCGGAGGCGAGCCCAGAGGGAGCGACGACGCTTCGAACGCTTGGCTTGACGGCCTGAGCTGACCTGGGCGCTGCGCCTGGAGGCGCCGGCACCGGGCTTGGCGGAGCGCTTCTTCGGGCCGCTCTTCTTCGCTCGAGGCTGATCAGGCATGCCACATGGCTGGAGTTTGGCGATCCTACGAGGATTGTGGATCGCGAGCTGCTCAACCAGGCCCCCGATCCCTGAGCGCCTCCTCGGCGAACTGCTCGCTGTGGGCGTGGCCGCTGGGGCCCCGAACACCGAGCCACACCAGCAGCTGGCGGCGCAGGCGCCGCAGCGGCACGGCGAGGCGGCGATGCCAGCGGATCCAGCGGGGGCGGAAGCGCTCGAGATCCTCGGGGCCCAGGCCGCACTGATCGGGGCGCAGACGGATCCAGTGCTTCATCAGGTGGTATGTGTCGCCGCTGCGCAACAGGCCGAACACAGGCTGAAGCAGGGCCCGCAGCGGCTGCCGGGCCGGCAGGGCAAACGACACCTGGAAATCAATCAGCCAGGGCAGTCCATCGGGCCCCACCAGCACGTTCTCCATCTTGTGCAGGTCCACATAGGCCAGGCCCTGGCGATGCAGCTCCGCCAGCAGCTGCTCCAGGGCGGGGAAGAAGGCATCGCCGAGCTGGCTGTGGCGCGCGAGGGGTTCGCCCGGCACGTAGTCGTGGGCGACGGCATGCACCAATCGGCGGCCCTCGCTGTCACAGACCAGACGATGCACCGCCGGCACCCGGCCGCTGGCCGCCAACCGCTCCAGGAACCAACCCTCCCGGCGCGCCAGCACGGGCCCCAGCCAGCGCAGCGGCAGGCCGAACACCGACGCCTGACGGTTGAACTTGCAGACCAGCAGCAAAGCCGGGGGCGCCGCGGCGGCGGCGCTGAGCAGGACCGGATCGACCGCTTCGCTCTCGGCCCCCGCCCGCTGGTAGAGGGCCGTGGCGGCCCAGGAATCGTGCTTGAAGGGCCGCACCAGGCTGTAGCGCAGGCCGCGCACCTGAATCTGCAGGGGCGGCTCGCGGCGGCCCAGGGCCCGCAGGAAGGGCGGCCGGGGCCGGCGGGCGGACGCCTTGGTGGACGCCGCCTCAGGGGCGGGAGCGGGGGTGGCGGAGACCATCGCGGGCGGCAGCAGGATCAGCCGGAGGAGCGGCCGGCCAACGCCGGCTCCAGGGTGTCCTGCAAGCGGCGGCGCAGCTGACCGCAGGCCGCATCGGCATCGAGACCCCGGCTGGCGCGCACGCTCACGGCGATCGAGCGCTGCTGCAGGGCGCGGCGGAAGGCGTCCACCGCGCCGGGTGCCGGCCGCTGGAATTCCTCCTCGGCAATCGGGTTGTAGGGGATCAGATTCACGTGGCTCTGGAAGCCGCGGATCAGGCGGGCCAGGGCTTCGGCGTGATGCGGCTGATCATTGAGCCCACCGAGCAGGATGTATTCGAAGCTCACCCGCCGGCCGGTGATCGCCACGTAGCGGCGGCAATCCTCCAGCAGATCCTCGATCGGATAGCGGTTGGCGGTGGGGATCAGCTGCTCGCGCAGACGCTGATCGGGGGCATGCAGGCTCACGGCCAGGGTGAACTGGGCGCGGCCGAGGCGCTCCAGGGCCTGCTCCGCCAGGGTCGGCAGGGTGCGGGCCACACCCACGGTGCTCACCGTGATCTGGCGCTGGGCCATGCCCAGGTCGGTGCAGAGGCAGTCGATCGCCGCCAGCACCGCCTCGATGTTGAGCAGCGGTTCACCCATGCCCATGAACACCACATGGCTGGGGCGCTGATCCATCGCCTCGCGCACGCTCAGCACCTGATCGACGATCTCGTGCACCGCCAGGGAGCGCTGCAGCCCCCCCTTGCCGGTGGCGCAGAAGCGGCAGGCCATCGAGCAACCCACCTGACTGCTGACGCAGACCGTCAGCCGCCCCTCAGCAGGGATGCCGACGGTCTCGATCGTGTGGCCGTCGTGGGTGGCCAGCAGCAGCTTGGTGGTGCCATCGCGGGCGATGGAGCGATGCACCTCGCGGGAACGGCCGATCCAGTCGAGGGCAGCTGCTGGGGGCTGAGCCATCAGCTGCTCACGCCAGAGCTTGGGCAGCACGGTGATCTGCTCCAGGCTGCGGGCGCCCTTGGCATACAGCCAGTCGTGCAGCTGCCGGCCGCGAAAGGCCGACTGCCCCTGGGCCACAGCCCACTGTTCCAAAGCCGGACGGCCGAGGCCGAGCAGAGGCACGGCAGCAGCTCCAGATCCGGCGGCGGGGGCCGATGCTCCAGCAGCCGTGGCCTCAGATGCGCTCAAGGCCAGATGAGCAGGCCGTGGCCAAGCTTCCACTCCACCACCACCAGGGCGATGAAACCGAGCATGGCCAGGCGGCCATTGAGGAGCTCGGTGTGGTTGTGGAAGCCGTAGCGGGGGAGCCGCCGCTGGGGCACAGGGGTCCCCAGGGCGGTGCGGGTGGAGGTGCTCATCACAGCATCATGGCGGGGCGATCAGCGATCAGTCGTCGGTGAGCAGCCCTTCCTCCTGCAGCCCCTCGAGAGCGGCGGGATCGGCGATCAGCTCCTCCTCCAGGCCCTCTTCCACGGTGGGACGGGTGAAGGCGGCCATGCCGCTGGCGCTGGCTTCGAGGCCATGTCGGCTGCGGGTGGCCTCCAGATCCTCATCGGACGGATCGTCGAGCACCGCGGTGGATGCCGCCGGGGCGGGCATCTCCACGGTGTAATCGGGCCGCAGGTTCTGCATGCGGCGGTAGCCCATACCGTCCTCCTCGAGGATGTCCGGATGCGGGCCGGCCTCGGCGCGCAGCTCCTCTTCGAAACCGCTGAAGCCAGTACCGGCTGGGATCAGGCGACCGATGATCACGTTCTCCTTGAGACCGCGCAGCCAGTCGCTCTTGCCCTCGATGGCGGCTTCGGTGAGCACGCGGGTGGTCTCCTGGAAGGAGGCCGCCGAGATGAAGCTGTCGGTGTTGAGCGAGGCCTTAGTGATGCCCAGCAGCACCGGGGTGAACTCGGCGGGGGCGCCGCCGGTGATCGCCATGGCGCTGTTCACCTGCTCCACCTGACGCAGCTCGATCAGCTCACCGGGCAGCAGGGTGGTGTCACCCGCGTCCTCGATGCGCACCTTGCTGGTCATCTGGCGCACGATCACCTCGATGTGCTTGTCGTCGATCGACACGCCCTGGCTCTTGTAGACGTTCTGCACCTCCTGCACCATGCGGAACTGCAGCTTGGAGATCGCCTCCTGAGCCGCCTCCAGGGTGGGCTTGCGGCTGCGCAGATCCTCGAAGTAGCACTCGAGCAGCTCGTGGGGGTTGATCGGGCCGTCGGTGAGCAGATCACCGGCCTTCACCTGCTGGCTGTCGCTGACCATCACGGTGCGGCCCAGCAGGATCGGGTACTCGCTGATGGCGTCGTCACCCTCGATCACGGTGACGGCGATCGAGTCGTCGTCCTCGCCCTGCTTGATCTCCACGGTGCCGGCCTTGCGGCAGAGCACGGCCGAGTCGCGGGGGCGACGGGCCTCCAGCAGCTCCTCGATACGGGGCAGACCCTGCACGATGTCGCCGGTCTTCTGGCGTTCGAACACCAGCAGAGCCAGACCGTCACCGCGCTGCACCAGCTCGCCGTCGCGCACGTGCAGCACCGAATCGGGCGACACCATGTAGGGGCGGCCGAGGCGGATCACCACCGTGGAGCCCTCGATCGCTTCCACCTGACCGCAGCAGGGAGCCGGCACGCCCTCCGCCAGCAGCTCGCCATCGACGAGGCGCTGATCCACGGCCACCAGCGGCGCGGCACCGCCGAGGTCGAGGCGACGGGTGTCGCCCTCACGCTCGACGATCAGGCGGCGCACGGGCTCCCCGTCAATCGGGTCGGGCAGCTGCACCACGCCGTCCTCCTTGCAGAGGATCTGGGTGGTAGCCACCACATCGCCGCGCTTGACGCTGTCACCGTCCTCCACCTGCAGGTCGGTGTGGGTGGAGCCGTGGCTGGCATCCGACAGGGTGTCGCGGCGCACCAGCAGGGTTTCGAGGATCGTCAGCTGCAGGCGCTCGATCGTCTTGGCGCGCTTATCGGGCACCACCTCCACATCCACCGTCATCTGGGGGGTGGTGTCGAAGGTTTCGAGCAGCAACTGCGTGCGCAGCAGCTCAACACCCTCCACGCTCTTGATCAGTTCGCCGTCCTTGAAGGCCAGGCGCTGGGTGGCCTTGAGGCCGAGCGAGGGGCCGCCGGGCTGCTTGACCAGCGACAGCTCGGGCAGGTGAGCCTCATCGGGAATCGCATATTCCTCGACGGGACGCAGCAGCAGAGCACCACCATCGGGGGTATCGACAGCCTCGACAAAGACCATCGCCTCGGCCTTGAGACCCTTGGCGATCTCTTCGCCAGGCATCATCATCTTGCCGTCGCTGTATTTGGCGAGCGTCTTGCTGTCGCTCACCAGATGCAGCTGACCGGAGCGGACGATGATCTCGCGCAGAATGTCGTTCTTCTGCGTCACCGTCACGATACCGGCGGTCTGGCTAAAGATGTCCTTCACCACCTCGGTGCCGGCCTCGATCCACTGGCCGTCCTCGATCATCAACAGGGAGATGTCCTTGTTGATCTCGTGGGTTTCCTGCGGGATCCAGAGCAGGGTGCCGCCCTTGCTCACCTCGTAGCCGTTCTTGGCACTGCGCGCCTTCTTGATCGCCAGGCCGGGGGCGAACTTCACCAGACCACCGGTCTGGGTGCGGAAGCGATCGTCGGCCAGCTCGGCGATCACCTCACCGCTGCCGATCTTGCTGCCGGGGGCGGTGTTGAGGCGGTAGCGGATGCTCTCCTTGCCTTCCAGGTGCCAGATCTCACCGCTGTGGGTGGATTCGCCCACCAGCTTGCAGTCCTTGAGGGTGAGGCTGGTGGTGACGATCTGCACCTCGCGGGAATCGCCGGTGCTCTCGCGCAGGCGCACGGCACCGCCGTACTCGCTCACCAGGCGGCTCTCCGCCAGCACATCGCCTGTGGTGACGGCCTTGTTGCCCTCCACCACAGGCAGGGCATTGGGGGGCAGGTTGTAGACGTCGCCGCTGAGCACCCAGAGGCGGCCCAGACGAGTGGCCTTGTGGGTGATGTTGCCCTGGCGGTCGGTGACCTCCTTGGGCTGAATGATCGCCTCATAGCGCACCTGGCCGGCCAGATCGCAGATCACATCCTTGGTGGCCTTCTCGACGCTCTTCTTGACGGTGGCGCCGGAGGAGATCTGGGCCAGCATCGTGTCAGCCGGGGCCTCCTGGCCGTCGTTGACGAACAGCAGCGAGCCGGTGGTGATCTCCAGCTTCTGCACCTTGCCCTTACCGCTGGGCTTCACCGTGAGGGTGAAATCGGTTTCGGCGATCTGTGCATCCACACCGTGAGGGGTGCGGAAGGGGCGCACGCGGGCCTTGGCACCGAACTCGATCGTGCCCTCCACCAGGGAGCGCACCACGCCGGTTTCGGCGGTGGACACACCGCCGGTGTGGAAGGTGCGCATGGTGAGCTGGGTGCCGGGCTCACCGATCGACTGGGCGGCGACGATGCCGACGGCTTCACCCAGATCGACCAGTTCGTTGTGGGCCAGGGCCCAGCCGTAGCACTTGCGGCAGACGGAGCGGGAGGCCTCACAGGTGAGGGGCGAGCGCACCTTGACAGTGCGGACGCCGGCGGCCTCGATGCGGCGGCTCAGCGGGGCATCGATCTCGCCATTGCGCTCGACGATGGTGTTGCCCTCGGCATCGACCACGTCCTCAGCGGCGAGGCGACCGACCAGCTTGCTGGCGTAGTTGCCCTTCTCATCGGCATCGATGGGAATGCAGCGCGTGGTGCCGCAATCGTCCTCGCGCACGATCACGTCCTGGGCCACGTCCACCAGACGGCGGGTGAGGTAGCCCGAGTCGGCGGTGCGCAGGGCGGTGTCCACCAGACCCTTGCGGGCGCCGTAGGAGGAGATCACGTATTCGGTGACCGTCAGACCCTCACGGAAGTTGGTGCGGATCGGAAGGTCGATGATCTCGCCCTGGGGGTTGGCCATCAGGCCGCGCATACCCACCAGCTGACGCACCTGGGACATGTTGCCCCGGGCGCCGGAGTTGGCCATCATCCACACCGAGTTGAGTGGATCGTTCTCGTTGAAGTTGCGGCGCACCGCCGCCACGAGACGCTCGTTGGTTTCGGTCCAGGTGTCGATCACCTTGGTGTGGCGTTCCACCTCGGTGATCTCCCCGAGGCGATAGCGCTCCTCGGTGGCCGTGATCTGCTCCTCGGCCTCCTCCAGCAGAGCGGCCTTGTCACCGGGGATGCGCAGGTCGTCCACCGAGATCGACACAGCCGCCTGGGTGGCGTAGTGGAAGCCGAGGTCCTTCAGCTCGTCGGCGAGGAAGGCGGTGGCG
>CBFHOT010000116.1:0-6988 GCA_965657465.1 Cyanobacteriota bacterium
CAGGCGCGCGCGCTCCTGGCTGCGGCGCTTCTGCTCCTCCAGCCAGCTGCCGGAGCGGCCCGCCACCTCCCCGAGCCGCCGCCGCGACAGCTCCACCGCCGCTTCCGCCGCCCGGCAGCTGGCCTCCGCCGCCTCCAGGGGGCCGGCGTCATCGCTGGCCTGCAGCTGCTGTTGCTGCTGCCGCAGGGCGTTCTGCTGGCTGGCCAGCTCCTGCCGCTGGCGCTGCAGGCTTTCGGCCTCCTGCTGGTGCTTCTCCGCCTGGCGGGCCAGCTCGCGGCCGCCGGCCTCCAGGCCCGCCAGCTGCGCCTGCACCGCCAGCAGTTGGTCTTCGCCGAGGGCCTTCACCTCGGCCTGCAGCGCCTCGAGGGCGCTGCTGCCGCTCTGCACCGCCGCCTCGGCGTTGGCGATCGCCTCGCGATCGTCCGCCTGTTGCCGCTGCAGCGCCTGCTGGCGCCGCTCCAGCTGCACCAGGCCGTCGCGGGCCGCCTCGAACACCAGCACCTGCTCCTGGCTGCGGCCGCGCTGCAGCCGGCCGCGCAGCTCCTGGTAGGTGCGCGCCTTGGCGCAATCCCGTTCCAGCTTCTGGCGGGTGGCCAGCAGCTCCTGCTGCACGATGCCGCAGCGCTCCTGGCGCTCCTGCACCTCATCGAGCTTGCCCCGGCTCTGCTCGATGCGCGAATCGAACAGGGCTACGCCGGCCAGCTCATCGATGATGCCGCGCCGATCGCGGGCGCTCATCGAGACGATGCGGGTCACGTCGCCCTGCATCACCACATTGCTGCCCTCGGGATCCACCCGCAGGCGCCGCAGCTGGGTCTGCAGCTGCTGCAGGTTGCAGGGCATGCCGTCGGCGCTGAAGCTGCTGGCGTAGGTGCCTCCAGGGGCCACCCGCAGCCGGCGGCTGACGGTCCATTCCTGCTGGCCGGGCCGGATCCAGGGACCGTCGTCGCTCGGCTCCAGGCCGGCTTCGGCCTCATCGGGCTGCCAGTCGCGCAGATCGAAGCGCACGCTCACCACCGTTTCGGCTGCCTTGCCGGCGCGCAGCATGGCGCTGTTGATCAGGTCGGGCAGCCGCTCGGCGCGCATGCCGCGACTGCTGGCCAGGCCCAGGCAGAACAGCACCGCATCGAGGATGTTGCTCTTGCCGGAGCCGTTCGGGCCCGTGACGACGGTGAATCCCGACTCCAGCGGGATCGTCATCGAGCCGCCGAAGGACTTGAACTGATGCAGCTCGACCTGATTGATGTGAACCAACAGGCCCGGCCCCGAGCAGGCGAAATGTAGCGGAGGGTTCCCGATGCTCAAGCCCATCCCTAGGTTGTGGCCAGTTCCGGCCGCCGCCGGGGCCCGGCAGCCGGCCTCGAGCGACCGCGGTCCCGCCCGCTTTCCCCGCCCTCGCCTGCCGCCATGAGCTCCACCGAGATGTCCGCGGATCGGCCGTGGTCGACGGATCCCTCCCCCCTCGGCGATGACGCCCCTGCCGGTGAGCCGGCCGCGGCCTCTCCCGCCGCCACCAGCTCCGCTGCTGCTGCCACCGCCGCTGTGGTGGATGGGTTCCGCGAGCGTTTCGAGATGCTGATCCCCGCCATTCAGCGCCATTGGCCCGAGGTGGCCCGCCACACCCTGGAGGCCACCCGCGGCAGCTTCGATGAGGTGGCCCATGTGATCGCCGCCCAGAGCGGCCGCACCGCCCAGACCGTGCGCCAGCAGCTGCTGGAGCTGGCGGAGGTGGCCGGCGACCAGACCCAGCGCCTCGGCGAGAGCCTGGAGCCGCTGGAGCACCAGCTGGAGAGCCTGCTCGATGAGCTCAATGCCACCCTGCGGCCGCGCATCGAGAAGCCGGTGCGGGAGCGGCCCCTGCTGGCTCTGGGCGTGGCGGCCGGGGTGGGCCTGGTGCTCGGTCTGTTGCTGGCCTCGGGGCGGCGTTCGGCATGAGTGAGCGCAACCCCGACTCCGCCGGTGCCAGCGCGGGCACCGGCGCCGCAGCCGGCCCGGGCCGGGTGGCCCTCGGCCGCATGGGTGCCCTGCTCACCTCGGTGCTCGACCTGCACGTGCGCATCGCCCTGCAGGAGGCCGACCGCGAGCGGCGGCGCCTGATCAGCGGTGCCCTGCTGCTCGGCGGTGGCCTGACGCTGCTGCTGCTGGCGCTGATCGGCGCCCAGCTGGCGCTGCTGCTCTGGCTGCACCAGGGTCTGGGCTGGGGCTGGATCGAGGCGGCCCTGGCCCTGTCGGCCCTCAACCTGCTGCTGGCGGGATTGTTCCTGCGCCTCGGCGGCCAGCTCACCAAGGGGCCCTATCTGCCGCAGACCACTGCCGGCCTGGGCAAGACCACCCGCGCCCTGCTGGGCCGCTGATCTGCGCCTGATCCGTCGTGATGGCTCTGCCCTGCTTCCATCTCTCGATTCCCGCCCACGATCTCGCCGCCACCCGCGCCTGGTATGAGCGGGTGCTGGGCTGCGTGGCCGGCCGCTGCAGCGCGGTGGCCGTGATTCTTGATCTCGGGGGGCATCAGCTGGTGGCCCAGCACCAGCCGAACGATCCGGAGCCACCGCAGCCCGGCATCTATCCGCGCCATTTCGGCCTGGTGTTCAACGATCACGCCGCCTGGGAGGCCCTGCGCCGGCGGGTGGAGGCGGCGGCGGAGCCCTTTGCCGTGGCGCCCCGCTGCCGCTTCGCCGGTGAGGTGCTCGAGCACCACACCTTTTTTCTGCGGGATCCCAGCGGCAACTGGCTGGAGTTCAAGCACTACACCCATCCCCAGGCGGTGCTGGGCTGCCGCGAGCAGACGGTGGTGGGCGATGCCGCCTTCCGCTGACCGCCCCAGCTAGCGGATCTCGTAGTGCAGCCAGCGGCAGTCGATGCCGCCGTTGCTCACCGGGATGCGCCGGCTGGCCTTCATCCGCAGGGCGCCGCTCAGCCGTGGGTTGCCGCTGAGCAGCCACAGCTGCCAGCCGCCGCAGCGCTCCTTGACCATCGCCCCCAGATCGGCATAGAGCGCCTCCAGCTCATGCTCGTCGCCGATGCGCGCCCCGTAGGGCGGGTTGCACACCAGTACGCCCGGGCCCGGCGGCGGCTGGAACTCACGGAAATCCCCCTGCTGCAGCTGCAGCCACGGGGCGACGCCGGCGGCTTCGGCGTTGCTGCGGGCCTGGGCCAGCACCTCCGGATCCCGTTCCATACCCACGACCGGCGGCAGACCGCCCTCGGCGGCCAGTCGCTCGCCCTCCTGTTCCAGCCGGCGGGCCGCCATCAGCTCCTGCTGCCATAGGGCGGCATCGAAGTCGGGCCACTGCTGCAGGGCCAGCGGCCTGGCTTCCTGGCCCCCCAGGCCGGGTTGGCGTCCCAGGCCGGGTTGGCGCCCCAGGCGGTGGCGCGCCGCTTCGATCAGCAGGGTGCCGCTGCCGCAGAGGGGATCGGCCAGGGGCATCTGGCCATTCCAGCCGCTCAGATCGATCAGGCCGGCGGCCAGGTTCTCCTTCAGCGGCGCCAGGCCCATCGCCGGCCGGTAGCCGCGGCGGTGCAGGCTGCTGCCGCTGCCATCGAGGCTGAGGCTGGCCAGGCCGCCTCCCAGGTGCACGTGCAGGCTGAGGTCGGGCTGCTCGAGATCGATGCTGGAGCGTTGGCCCCAGCGCTGGCGCTGCAGATCCACCAGGGCGTTCTTCACCTGCAGGGCGCTGAAGTGGCTGTGGCTCAGCCCGGGGGCGCTGCCGGTGACATCGACGCGGAAGCTGCGCTCGGGCGGCAGCCAGCGGTCCCAGTCGGCTGCGGCCTGGATGCCGGCGTAGAGGTCGTTCTGGCCGTGGCAGGGGAAGCGGGCGAGCTGGCGCAGGATCCGAAACGGCAGCCGCGCCTGCAGATGCAGCCGGTAGTAGGTGGCGGGATCGAGCCGGCAGGCCACGGCCCGCTGCAGCGGCCGGATTGCTGTGGCGCCGAGGGCGCTGAGCTCGGTGGCTGCGGCGCCCTCCAGCCCCGCCGGCACCACGGCAATGGCCTCGAAGGTTCCAGGTTGGGCAGCCTCCAGGCCCCGGGGACTCCGTCTGGCGGGATCCTGCCGCGCCCGCGCCGAGGCCCAGGCATCCGCGCCGCGCGCCGCACCACCGCCGCGTTCTGGTTCGCCCGTCTGTTCGGTGATGCCCACCTCAGCGCCTGCCACTGCCTGCTGCCACAATGAACGAGTCCGGTTGCGACCGGACTAGGTGGCTCACACCAGTGTTTCGGACAGCGGTTCGATTCCGCTCAGCTCCATTCCCCCGGACCCGGCCTCGCCGGGCTTCCCATCCCGGGGCTGCAATGGTTTCGACGGGGCATGAGGAGAGTGACTGAAGCCTGCTCGGTCAGAGCAAACCCGTAACAGCGAACAACATCGTTCGTTTCTCCCGTCAAGCTGCCCCCGTGGCTGCCTGACATCTCTAAGGGAGATGGGGTGAGGTCAGCCTTATCACCCAAATGACCCGTGGGGCCTGGAAGGGCCCCTTCACAGCAACTGTGCACTGAGTTCCTCAGCCGGTCTGGCCGCTGCAGGGGCTCAGATCGGATCCTGCATCAGGACAGCAGGTTCTGCGGTAGCCAATCGCCCGTGATCACGAAATCGGCCTGGCGTAGACCCCCCGTTGCCTTCGGATAGTTGGCAAAGCCCACCACCGCGTTGCCATACAGGGAGTTGGCGGTGCTCAGTAGGCTCGGCGTGCCGGTCTGGTCTTCCCGCACATCCAGGCTGCGCCAGCGTGCCGTCTGCTGGAAGTCCCCTGAGGCGCTGCGTTTGACCCGCACCACGGAGGCCTTCGCTAGGTCGTCCTGCGCGTTGCGCGAGACGGAGGTGGCGGGGAGCCAGTAGCGGCCTTTGCGATCGCGATAAATCCCTTCGAAGTGGGTGATCAGATCGGAGCGCCGGCGATTCCTGTAGGTGAATTCCGTGTAGTTGGAGAATCTCCCCGTGGTGCTGTTGTAGTCAATCAGGTAGCCGGCGCCGGCCTGCACGCCATCGCCGGGTTGCAGCACCCGGCCGGCTCCACCGGCGATCGTGTAGTGGCTGTTGCCGTTGTGCCAGATGCCGTAGGCGGTGTGGGTGATCAGATCGCGATCCTTTTTTCTGTCGTTGCCGGTGTCGATCGCGGTCTGCTCGCCGGTGGCGACGCTGACCACGAAGGCAGTGGACTTCAGGCTGAAATAACCCGTTCGGGCATCGACATCGGCCAGGTCGGTGTTGCCGACGGCCAGGCCACCGTCGACTGAGTGCACAAACGTGTAGCTGCCGCGAATGCTTTTGCCGCCATCCTGGGTGATGCCTTGAACGCGGCGAAAGCCACGGGTTGTCGATCCGTCCAGGGCGCCCGTGTAGGTGAACCCGACAATGCTTGGGTTCCTCGGGCTGGGGGTGCTGCCGTTGAGATCGCGGGTGTAGGCGCCGACATAGTTGACGAGACCTCCACCCAGGTTGTCGGGGCCATAAACGCTGGTCCCAGCCGCCCCGAAGGATTTCGGCACGGCGATGGTGAACCAGTCTCCGGAGCCGGAGCTGCCGTTGTATCGGGGATTGCGGCTGCGGTCGAGCGGACCGAGATAGGCCAGGCCGAGCGGGGTCGGCCCCGGTGAATCGTTGGCGCCGACGAGCAGAACGCTGCCGCGATCGTTGCCGTTCTTGATGCCCTGCAGGTAGGTGACGGCATCATCGCCGGGAAAGGCGTTGTACTGAAACGGCGAGATGGAGCGATTCGAGCGGGCGCGTCTCCTGGCCTGCCGGCTGCTCGCAGCATCAAGGTTGAGCGGGCCTGGCGCCTGGCTTCCCCTCACCTGCGGCATCCTGCTGCTGGCATCCATGCTCGATTGAGGCGATTGACCTCAAGCTATGGCGCTCCAGCGATGGGTGCAGCCTGGCTGACGTCAATCGTCAGCAGTCAGCAGTCAGCAGTCAGCAGTCAGCAGTCAGCAGTCAGCAGTCAGCAGTCAGCAGTCAGCAGTCAGCAGTCAGTAGTCAGTAGTCAGCCGTCAACCGGTGATGGTGCTCCGTCTGGATCTCTGTCCAAAAGATCTGGCATTCCTGCAACGTCATTGCACCAGCGGCGTCAGCTTGCGGATCAGGTCGCTCTGGCTGAGCTGGCTGCTGAGGCAATCGGGTTTGAGGTGCTGCTCCAGCAGCCGCGTGGCGGCATTGACGCTGCTGCTGCCCAGCAGCCGGCGATCGATGCCGTTCTGCTGCAGCGTCTGCCCCAGCCGGGCCATGCCGTCGCCGTGGCTGAGGCGCCCGCTGCGGATCAGGCAGAGGGTGCTGGCGTAGGCCGCGGCGCTGAACACCCGCTGTTCCGGCAGCGACAGCTGCCGCACGGCTGCTGTTCCGGCGGGTGCCGCCGGGGTCGCCGCCGGTCGCGGTGCTGCCGGGGCCCCCAGCGCGGCGCAGGCTCCCTGGGCCAGACCGCCGAGGCTCAGCAGCAGGCCGGTGCCGATCCAGAGGAGCTGGCGCATGGGAGGGGGCTGATCCGGACCGTGATCATGGCCCCATCGTCCCTCGCCTCGGCTCCAGCCAGGGTTCAGTTGCGTCACTGCCGTTGGGCACTGGGGCGGCTGCGCCCCAGCAGCCGGGTCAGGGAGCAGTCCGGCGGCAGCCCGGGCGGCGCGAACTGAAAGCCGATGAACCACTGTCCGTCGCAAAGCTTGCGCCAGCAGAGGACGCCGGCCAGCCGGATGCTGCCGGCGTCCTGGGCGGTGATCAGTTCCAGCTCCACCGATTCCCCATGCTCCAGCCGCGGCTGATCCGGCACCCAGACGCACACGCCGCCGTAGCTCAGATCCCAGACGCTGCCCAGCGCCAGCCGCTCGCCATTGCGCTGCACGAGCACCGTCACATTCAGGGCGGCCCCCACCAGGGCATGGCGGGGGTGCTGACGCTGCTCCTGCTGGCGCCGTTCCTGCTGGCGCCGTTCCGCTTCCAGGGCTGCGGCGCGGGCGTCATCGCCGCCGCTGCTCGCTCCGTCGGCGGCACCTGCCGGCTGCG
>CBFHOT010000117.1:0-6927 GCA_965657465.1 Cyanobacteriota bacterium
ATCGGCCACGGCCGCCCGCCAGCGCTCCAGCTGCTCCAGCTGGGCCTTCACCTCATCGAGCTGGCGCATCTTGGCCTGGGCCTGCTTCTGGTCGTCCCAGAAGTCGGGCTGGGAGGCCAGCTGCTCCAGATCCTGTTGCCGTGCTTTCAGTGCAGGGACGTCAAAGACAGTCCTGGGCATTGCCCAGGCGGTCAGTGAGCTCGGAGAGGTCGCGCTTGAAGTCGGTGAGATCGAGCACCGGCGGGTTGCCAACGTTGGCTTGACCGTACCTAACGGCGCGCGTCGTGGCGCTGCAGGGCCGGTGCCGCGCGCCAGCACTTCTAGGATCCGCCTTCCGGTATGCAGCAGCTGATGGGCGCAGTGGTTGAGATCTACACCTGGCGCTTCTGCCCGTTCTGCATCCGGGCCAAGGCGCTGCTCGATCGCAAGGGCGTCGCCTACCGCGAATACGCCATTGATGGCGACCATGCCGCCCGGGCCGCCATGAGCGACCGCGCCGCTGGCCGCAGCAGCCTGCCCCAGATCTTCATCAACGACCGCGGCATCGGCGGTTGCGACGACCTGCACGCCCTGGAGGCCAGCGGTCAGCTCGACGCTCTGCTGGCGGCCTGAGCATGACGGCCGCTTCGGCTTCGGCCAACACCGGTGCAGCGGGCGCCGGCGCCCAGCTGTTCGTGATTGATCCGATCGCCGGTCTGAATCCGGCCAAGGATTCCAGCGTCGCCCTGATGCAGGCGGCCGAACGGGCCGGGCGGCCCGTGTGGTGCACCACCCTCGCCGAGCTGCTGGCCCGCCCTGCGGACGGGACGGCCCCCGAGGCCGGCCACACCGCCTGGGCCCAGGTGTGGCCGGTGCGCTGCGAGCCCTGGCACAGCCTTGGCGCGCCGCAGCTGCTGCCGCTAGCGGCCTTCAGCCACGTGTGGATGCGCAAGGACCCACCGGTCGATGAGGCCTACCTCTACGCCACCCATCTGCTGGAGCTGGCCAGCCGCCAGGGGGTGCGGGTGATCAACCGCCCCGCAGCCCTGCGCGCCTGGAATGAGAAGCTCAGCGCCCTGCGCTGGAGCCATCTGATGGCCCCCACCCTGGTGGCCAGCCGCGTTGAGCAGCTGGCTGCCTTCGCCGCCGACCACGGCGAGGTGGTGCTCAAGCCCCTCGGCGGCCGCGCCGGCCAGGGGGTGGTGTTTGCCTCCGCCGGCACCCCGGGGCTGCGGGCCCTGCTGGAGCTGGTGACCCAGCAGCAGAGCCTGCCGGTGATGGTGCAGGCCTTCCTGCCGGGGGTGAGCGCCGGCGACAAGCGCATCCTGCTGGTGAACGGCGAACCGCTGGGGGCGGTGAACCGCGTGCCCAGCGGCGGCGAGTTCCGCAGCAACCTGGCGGTGGGCGGTCAGCCCCAGGCCACCGAGCTCAGCGGGGCGGAGCGCCGCATCTGCGCCGAGCTGGCGCCGGCGCTGCAGGCCGAGGGGTTGTTCTTTGTGGGCATCGATGTGATCGATGGCCGCCTTAGCGAGATCAACGTGACCAGCCCCACCGGCATCCGCGAGGTGGAGCGCCTCGGCGGCATCCCCCTCGCCGATCAGACCGTGGCCCGCCTCGACCAGGCTCGGTAACTTGCGGCGGGCCCCTCTGGATCCCCCATCCGGCGGCGCCCTCCGTGATGAAGCACCAGAGCCGCGGTCAGCATCCGCTCCAGTACCTGCGCACCCTCAGCGGTGTGGTGGGCATGCTGCGCAACCCCGAGGCCACCGAGTCGGTGTTCGACATCGAGGACGGCCTGCGCGGCACCGCCGCGATGGACACCTTCCTGGAGCGCGTGCGCGCTTCTGAGGCCGTGCGGGAGCTGATGGCGGAGCGCTACCTGGCGCCGCCGGTGGATCCCCAGGCGCTGGCGGCCCTGCCCGAGGGCAGCCTCGGCCATGCCCTGGCCCATCACCTGCTCGATCACGGCTTCGATGCCGATTACTTCCGCAAGGTGGAGGTGCAGAGCGATCTCGACTGGGTGCTGATGCGCATGCGCCAGAGCCATGACCTCTGGCATGTGGTGACCGGCATCGGCATCGACCGCGAAGGGGAGATCGCCCTCAAGGCCTTCGAGCTGGCCCAGACCTGGCGGCCGATGGCGGCGGTGATCACCTGCGGCGGTCTGTTGCGCTATCTGCTCAAGGATCCCGATCGCCTCGGCCTGGTGCTGGCGGCCATCGCCCGCGGCTATCAGCTGGGGCTGGCGGCTGAACCGCTGCTGGCCCAGCGCTGGGAGCTGGGCTGGGAGCGACCGCTGCAGCAGTGGCGCCAGCAGCTGGGGCTGCCGCCGGAGGGGGCCGGCTGTTGACGGGCGGCAGCGGTGGCGTCAGCCCTCCGGCCAGCCGTGCTGCAGCCGCTGCCGCGCCGCCCGGTAGCCCTCGCCGTGGATCTCCCGGTACTGCGACCAGTCGAGGAAGGGAAAGCGCAGGATGTCGGGCCGCAGCAGCACATCCGCCAGCCGCTCTTCGGCCTGGCCGGCGGCGTGGGAGCCGCACATCAGGGCGTCGATGATCGTGCGGCCCAGGCCGGCGCCCGTGGCGGTGCTGCTGGCGCCGGCCGGCGCTGGCGGGCCGTTGGGGTCGGGCTGGCTGTTGGGGTCGGGGTCGAGGGAGATCGCCACCACCCGCCCATCGCTGCAGCGGCGGGCGGCGCCGATCGGCAGGTTGTTGAGGATGCCGCCATCCACATGGCGCTGGCCGGCCCCATCCACCACCGCCGGAAAGATCCCCGGCACCGACATGCTGGCGATCACCGCCGTGGCGATGTCACCGCAAAGCCAGGCCTGATGCCGGTTGGTGCTGAGGTTGGTGGAGTGGCAGCGCAGCCCCAGCCAGCCGTCCTGCAGCTGGCGGTCACCGAAGAATGCCGCCAGGGCGCGGCGCGAGGGTTCGAGGCTGAACAGCGAGCGGCGCGGCAGGGTGAAGGTGTAGGGCCGGGCGCGGATGATCACCCGCTCCAGCTCCTGCAGGATCCGCGCCGCCGGATAGCCGAAGGCCAGCAGGGTGGCCACCAGCGAGCCGATGCTCACCCCCAGCACCAGGTCGAAGTCCTGCAGGCCCAGCTCCTCCATCGCCGCCAGGGCGCCGATGTGGGCGAAGCCCCTGGCGCCGCCGCCCCCCAGCACCAGCACCTGCTGGCGGCGCAGCACCGCCCGCAGCAGCCGCTGCGCGTGCTGCGGCTGCTGCGGGCGGATGTTGAGGATCTGAGCGAAGGGATAGGCCAGCGCCCAGGGCTGCGAGAACGGCTGCTGCTGCGTCAGCGGCCAGAGGCGCAGTAGCAGCACCTCGCCGCTCAGCGGCTCGGGCAGCTGGATCCGCTCGGCCTGGCCGTCGCTGAGCAGCAGCAGCCGATCGATCAGCAGCCGGTTGCGCGGGCTGATCGCCCGTGGGTCGCGGCTGAGGATCAGGCGCCGGCCGCCGCGGCGGCCCGCCGCCACCAGCTCGGCGTTGAGCGCGGCCTCCGGATCCGTTGCGCTGCCGCTGGCCTGCGCGGCGGCCAGATCCACCACGGTCAGCGGCTCGTCGTCGTCCGCGGCGGCACCGTGGGGCGGGGGTGCGGCCAGCAGCGCCGTCAGCTGCCGCCAGGCCTGGGCCGTCAGGGCGCTGCCCGGGCTGGCGTCGTGGATCACGATCGTGTCCAGCGGTGGCCGCGCCGGCTCCCGCCCTTGCGAGGCCTCCGCCGCCAGCTTGCGCAGGCACTGCTGCTGCACCGCCGCATCGCTCTGCAGCAGCGCCGTGAGCTGGGCGCCATCGAAACGCAGCAGCTCCACCGGCGTCAGCGCCACGGCGCCGGCGGAGCGCGGCTCACCGCAGAGGGGCCCGTATTCCCCCACCAGCTCGCCCGCCACCGCCTTGCGGAAGAAGCGCAATCCGGCGCCCGCTGGCTCGGGGTTGCCGCTGTGCAGCCCGAGGATGCCACTCAGCACCAGGAAGGCGCAGGAACCCTCCTCCCCCTGGCGGAAGAGGGTGTCCCCCTCGGCGAGGCTCTGCCGGGCCGGGCCCAGCTGCAGGATCCGCTCCGGCGGCAGCGCAGCGAACAGCGGTGAGCCCTCCAGGGCCGCGCGCAGGCTCTGTTGCAGTGCCGGCTCCGCTCCGCTGGTCATCGCTCCACTCCGGTGGTCGTTGCCGTTGATCGGCCGTCCGTGCTGGCCATGCTGACCCCGCCGGGCCAGGTGCACCATCACCCTGCTGCTGGATGCAGATGCCCTTGGCCGGCGCCGGCCGCCACCGGCAGGTTGAGCTGCTGCTGCAGCACCCCCAGCTTCAGCTGCACCTCCTGCAGCTCCCGCTCCACCGCCGAGCCCGGCACCAGGCCGGCGCCGGCGGTGAGCTCCAGCTGCCGGCCCCGCAGGATGCCGCTGCGGATCGCCACCCGCAGGTCGGCGTCGCCGGCGCTGTCGATCCAGCCGATCGGCGCCGCGTAATAGCCCCGCTCGAACGGTTCGAGGCTGCGCAGCCAGCCCATCGCCTCCCGCCGCGGCAGGCCCGCCACCGCTGGGGTGGGATGCAGGGCCGCGGCGATCGCCAGCGGGTGCTGGCCGGCCAGATCGGCGGTGATCGGCGTGTGCAGATGCATCAGCTGCCCGTGGCGGGCCAGCCGCGGCCGGCGGGGCCGCCGCGGCGTCAGGCCGGCCCGGGCGAGCACGCTCTGGATCGTGTCCACCACCAGCTCGTGCTCCAGCCGGTCTTTGGCGGAGGCCAGCAGCGCCGCGCCATCGGCGACCGGGGCGGTGCCGGCCAGGGCATCGCTGCGCAGCTGCCCCTGACGCACGGTGAGCAGCCGCTCCGGGGAGGCCCCCAGCAGGGCCGAGCCGTGGCGGCGCTGCCAGAGGAAGCGGCAGCTGCCGCCCTGCTGCCGCCGCAGCGGGGCCAGCAGCGCCAGCGGATCGGCGTTGCCGTCGAGCTCCAGCTGCTGCCGCACCGCCAGCACCAGCTTCTCCAGCCGCCCTTCATCCACCAGCGCCAGGGCCTGGCTGGCGGCCAGCCGGTAGCGCTCCTGCCAGGCGGAGCGCTCCAGCACCCGCACCCGGCTGCCGGCGGGCGGCAGCGCCACCGCCCGTTCCAGCTGCCGCGCCTTCTCCCAGAGCTCTTCGGCCACGCCGCGGGCGCTGATGCCGCCCCCCAGGGGCCGCTGCAGGCGCAGCCAGCAGTGCTGGCCGTGGCGGCTGAGCTGCCAGCGGGGCAGCACCGCCTGCACGCCGGGCACGGCGTCGGCGCTGGCCTCCAGCGGTGTGTCGAAGAACCCGAAGGCCAGCAGCACCCGCGGCCGGGCATGGCGCGGCTCCCCGGCGCTGCGGCCTCCCCCGCCCAGCCGCGCCAGGCTGGCGTTGGCGAAGCGCTGGGCCAGTTCAAAGCGCCTCGGGCCGCTCAGCTCCAGGCTGTGGGCCCGGCCGCTGGCGGCGATGCACAGCCCGGGGTTGCCGTCCCCGAGGAAGCGGAAGCCATCGCCGCCACCATCGCCGCCGTCCCCCTCCAGCTGGGGCAGCAGGGCCAGCGGGTCGCCGGCGGCCAGGGGGATCGCCAGGCTGAGCAGGCCGTCGTCCTCCAGCTGCTGGGCGCGCAGCATCGCTTCCGCCAGCAGCCCGGAAAAGCCGCCAGCCCTCTGCGCCTGATCGGCCCCGGTGGTTGCCACGGTGTGCGGCCCGCTTGAGCTGCTCAAATGTATGGGCCCTGTCGCGCCCCCAGCCTGCGGCCCCCATGTCAGAGCCTGAGGTCGTCGCAAGCCGTTACGCCCGGCGGCAGCTGTGGAAAGCGGCCATCAAGTGGCCGATGTATGCGGTGGCGGTGATGCCGGTGCTGCTGGCCGCCGGCTGGCGCTGGGGCCAGGGCCAGCCGGTGCGGCTCGATCAGCTGCTGCTGTTCCTGCTGGCGGCGGTGCTGCTGCTGGCCTGGGAAAACCTGGCCAACGATGTGTTTGACGCCGACACCGGCGTGGACACCGAGGGCAAACCCCATTCGCTGGTGAACCTCACCGGCCGGCGCGACCGGGTGGCGCTGCTGGCCAACGGCGCCCTGCTGCTCGGGCTGCTGCTGATGGCCCTGGTGGCCCTGCGCAGCAGTCCGGCGGTGCTGGCGCTGGTGCTGGCCTGCTGCGGCATCGGTTACGCCTACCAGGGGCCGCCGCTGCGGCTGGGCTATCGCGGCCTGGGGGAACCGCTCTGCTGGCTGGCCTTCGGGCCCTGCGCCACGGCGGCGGCCCTGCTGGCGCTGGCGCCGGCGGGCGCGGCTGTGGTGCCCTGGGCGGCGGCGCTGCAGCTGGGCAGCGGCCCGGCCCTGGCCACCACCCTGGTGCTGTTCTGCTCCCATTTCCATCAGGTGGCGGAGGACGCCGCCCATGGCAAGCGTTCGCCGGTGGTGCGGCTCGGTACCGGGCGCGCCGCGGCGCTGGTGCCCTGGTTCGTGGCCGGCACCTTCGCCCTGGAGTGGGCGCCGGTGCTCAGCGGCCAGTGGCCGCTGCTGGCGCTGCTGGGGGTGATCGGCCTGCCGCCGGCGCGGCTGCTGATCCAGCTCCTGCGCGATCACCACCGCAGCCCGGAGCGGATCGTGGGCAGCAAGTTTCTGGCCCTGCGCTTCCAGGCCCTCAACGGCCTCGGCCTGGCCCTGGGGCTGGGGCTGGGCCCGCTGTGTGTGGGCTGGCTCGGCAGCTGGTGCGGTGCCGCCCGCTGAACCGCTGCAGCCGCGGTCGCTGTGCCCCGCCGAACCGCTGCAGCTGCAGTGGCGGCCCTTTCGCCTGGAGCTGCCGGCGCCGCTGCGCACCGCCCGCGGCCTGATCCGCGTCAAGGCCGGCTGGTTGCTGCGGCTGCAGGCCGCCGATGGCCGCTGCGGCTGGGGGGAGGCGGCGCCCCTCGATGGCGAGCTGGAGCCCTTGGCGGCAGCGATCGAGCGGCTGGGGCCGTGCTGCCCGGCG
>CBFHOT010000118.1:0-6858 GCA_965657465.1 Cyanobacteriota bacterium
GCCAGGGCCACCCGCTGCTGCTGGCCGCCCGAGAGCTGGTGGGGGCGCCGCCGCGCCAGGGCCGTGAGCCGCACCACCTCCAGCGCCTCCCCCACCCGCTGCCGGATCGTCGCCGCTGGCCAGCGCTGGCAGCGCGGCCCGAAGGCCACGTTGTCCCACACGTTCAGATGGGGGAAGAGCGCGTAGTTCTGGAACACCAGATTCACCGGCCGCCGATGCGGCGGGGTGCCGGTGAGGTCGCGGCCCTGCAGCAGCACCTGGCCCTGATCGGGTTGATCGAAGCCGGCGATCAGCCGCAGGGTGGTGGTCTTGCCGCAGCCCGACGGCCCCAGCAGCGCGAAGAACTCGCCGCTGCCGATCGTCAGGTTGAGGTTGTCCACGGCCGCCAGGTCGCCGAAGCGGCGGCTCAGGCCGCGCAGCTCGATCGCCGCCGGCGCTGCCGCTCCGGTGTTCTGCGCGGCTGTGCCTGCGGCGGCCATGGGGGATCAGCTCGCGTGGCGGGCGCGGGCCGTTTCAGGCCTTCTCGAAGGCCAGCAGGCGCGAGAAATAGAAGGGCGCCTGGTTGAGGCTGCGGCGCTTGAGCACGAAGCCGGCCTCCTCGGCAGCCTTCACGATGCCGGCCTCCTTGAGGGTGTAGGCGCGGGTGGTTTTGCTCGGGCCGGGGAACAGCTGGCCGATGCCCTTGAGCAGCGCCAGCAGCGGCGTGTAGGGCGCAAAGCTCACGATCAGGTGCCGCTCGGCCATCGAGGCCAGGTGGCGCACCATCTCCTCGGCCGGCGCCTGCGGGTAGTGGATGAACACATCCAGGCACACCACGGTGTCGTAGCGGCCGCTGAGGCTCTCCAGATCCGAGGCCAGGAAGCTGATCCGGCCCGGCGCGATGCCGGCCTCCGTGGCGCGGCGCTCGGCCTCCTGCACCATCGCCTCGGAGAGATCGCTGGCGGCGATCGAGCCGGCCCCCAGCTGGGCCAGCGGCAGCGTCAGGCTGCCCACACCGCAGCCGGCGTCGCAGAAGCTGCGGCCCGCCAGGTTGCCCTGCTCCTGCAGCCAGGCCAGCACGTTGTCCACCGTCTTCTGGTGGCCGATGCGGATGTTGCGCTGCACCTTGTTCACATCGTCGGACTCGCTGTAGATGCGGTTCCAGCGATCGAAGCCGGTGGTTTCGAAGTAGCCCTTGACCTCCTCCTTCTCCGCCTGCTTCTCGGCGGTGGCGGTCTGGCGGGGGTCCAGCAGCTGCTCAGGCGCCATGCGGAGTTCCGGAAGGTGGGCCGGATCCTAGGCAGTGCCGCCGGAGGGCATGGTCGTCTGCGTGGCAGCGGCCCGCTGCCACTGCAGCGGCCCGGCTGGCTGCTGGCGCCAGCGCAGCGCCTCCGCCAGCGGCATCCCCTCCAGCATCTCCGCCACGCTGCGGCCATCGCCCAGCACCCGCCGCGGCAGCACCGTGGCGGCGGCGATCGCCAGCTCCGCCGGCGCCCCCCAGCCCGCCAGCCGCTGCACGCTCTCCAGCAAGGGCAGCGTCACCCCCGCCAGGGTGCCGTCCTCCAGCCGGCAGCTGCCGTTCTCCACCAGCAGCACCCGCTCATCCCAGCGGTGGCATCCATCGCCGAGGCCATAGGGCGCCAGGGCATCGCTCACCAGCACCACCTGATCCGGTGCCAGCCGCTGCAGCAGCAGGGCCATGGTGGGTTGCACATGCACGCCGTCGGCGATCAGCCCCAGGGCGATGCCGCCGCGCACCGCCGCCGCCGCCACCGGCCCGGGTGCCCGCCGGTGCATGTCCGGCATGGCGTTGAGGGCGTGGGTGAGCATCGTCACCCCGCCATCGAAGGCGGCGTTGGCCTCGGCTTCGCCAGCCTCGCTGTGGCCCAGGCTCACCACGATGCCGTGGCTGCGCAGGGCCTCGATCACCGCCTGCGCCCCTGGCAGTTCCGGCGCCAGCGTCACGAGATCGATCTGCTCCTCAAAGCCGCCGATCCGCTGCGTCAGCGCCTCCAGGCTCGGCTCGGCCAGGTGCTGCAGCGGGTGGGCGCCGCGGCGTTTGGGGTTGAGGAAGGGGCCCTCCAGGTGGGCGCCCAGCAGCTGACAGCGGCCGGGGCGGTGCTGCTGCCGCGCCTGCTCCAGCACCGCCAGCGCCTGGCGCAGCGGCGCCGTGGCGCAGGTCACCAGGGTGGGGCAGATCGCCTCCACCCCATCGCGCCAGAGCAGCTCCAGCAGCTCCAGCAGCCGCGGCAGGTCGTCCGGCGTCAGCTCCGGGAAGGCCAGACCCAGGCCGCCGTTGATCTGCAGGTCCACCGCCGCCGGGCTGATCCAGTCGCCCCCCCAGTCCTCGCCGGCGGCGCAGCTGCCCGCCGGGATCGGCTCCACGGCGCTGATGCAGCCCAGGCGGTCGATGGCCAGCCGCCAGCGCTGCTGGTTGCCATGGCTGCAGCGGCCGGTGCGGGGCAGGCGCACGTTGCTGATCCAGCGCATCGGCTCAACAGGCGGGACAATGCCTCCATCCTGCGCCGTCCGCCCTTGAGCACTCCAGCCCCCGCAACCCTGGATGCCGCCACTCCGGATCCGGCCCAGCCTGCGGCTGCCGTGCGGGTGGCGGTGGTGATGGGCAGCGATTCGGATCTGCCCACGATGCAGCCGGCCGTGGCGATGCTCGAGCGCTTCGGGCTGGCGGCGGAGGTGCGGGTGCTCTCGGCCCACCGCACGCCGCTGGAGATGGTGGCTTTCGCCCAGCAGGCCCGCGGCCGCGGCCTGCATGTGATCATCGCCGGTGCCGGCGGCGCCGCCCACCTGCCCGGCATGGTGGCCTCGCTCACCACCCTGCCGGTGATCGGTGTGCCGGTGCAGACCCGCGCCCTCTCCGGCGTGGATTCGCTGCATTCGATCGTGCAGATGCCCGCCGGCATCCCCGTGGCCACGGTGGCGATCGGCAATGGCGCCAACGCCGGCCTGCTGGCGGTGCAGATCCTGGCCAGCGCTGATGCCGCCCTGGCGGAGCGCCTGGAGGCCTACCGCGCCGAGCTGCACGATCAGGTGGCGGCCAAGGACGCCCGCCTGGTGGAGCTGGGCAGCGCCGCCTACCTGGCCCAGATGCCCTGAGGTTGAGCCGATGCTCGAGCGCCTGGTGCTGCCCCCCTGGCTGAAGGCCGCCCTGGCGCTGCCGCTGCTCGGGCTCAACCTCTGGGTGCTGCGCCAGCTGCTGCTGCCGCTGGCGCCCTTCCCGGCCCTGTTCGTGGCCGCGGCCCTGATCGCCTTCCTGCTCGATATCCCCAGCCGCTGGCTGCGCGGCCGCGGCCTGCCGCCGCTGCTGGCCACCCTGCTGGTGCTGGGGCTGTCGCTGGGGCTGCTGGCCTCGGCGGCGATCTGGCTGGTGCCGCGGCTGATCCAGCAGCTCGGCGAACTGGTGGCGGCCCTGCCGGGCTGGCTGGCCCAGGGGGAGCTGTGGCTCGATCAGCTCGAGGCCTGGGCCGAGCAGCAGGGCATTCCCACCGATTTCGGCAATGTGAGCAGCGACCTGCTCACCCGCGTCAGCCAGCTCGCCAGCCAGCTCAGCCAGCGGCTGCTCGGCCTGCTGGGCGCCACCGTCAATCTCACGGTCAACACCGTGATCGTGCTGGTGCTGGCGGTGTTCCTGCTGCTCGGCGGCGAGAGCATCAGCGCCGGCCTGGCCAGCTGGCTGCCGCCGGCGCTGCGCGAGCTGGTGCTCGGCACCCTCGATCGCACCTTCCGCGGCTACTTCGCCGGCCAGGTGCTGCTGGCCCTGATCCTCAGCGGCCTGCAGATCCTGGTGTTCACGCTGCTGGGGATTCCCTACGGCGTGCTGTTTGCCGTGGCGATCGGTTTCACCACCCTGGTGCCCTACGCCAGTGCGCTCACGATCGTGCTGGTGAGTGCCCTGCTGGCTCTGGAGGATCCCCGCACCGGCCTGGAGGTGCTGGCGGCGGCGATCAGCGTGGGCCAGCTGGTGGATCAGGTGATCCAGCCGCGGCTGATGGGCAGCATCGTGGGCCTGCAGCCGGCCTGGCTGCTGGTGTGCCTGCCGATCGGTGCCCGGGTGGGCAGCCTGATGGGCCTGGGTGAACTGCTGGGCTTGCTGCTGGCGGTGCCGGCGGCCAGCTGCCTCAAGACCTTCCTCGAGGCCTGGCGCGCCGGCAGCAGCGCTGGCCCGGCCGGCGGCGACTGATCCCAGGCGGATCGGTGGTCAGACCGTGCTCGCGGCCAGCCGCTGCAGCAGGGCATCCACATGGCGCCCCAGGCGCGGGATCTCCTGGGTGTAGGCGATCGGCCCGGGGCTGTCGAACACCGGATAGCTGCTGCGATCCGCGAAGCGGCTGTCGGCGTAGCGGTAGCCGAGGTTGCTGAGGACGGCGATCGCGTAGTGGGCCCCCGGCTGTCCCGGCAGCGGCCGCACCAGGCCGGCATCGGAGCCGAAGTTGTAGGTGATGCCGGTCTTGTGGGCGAAGCGGCGGCTGGCGCCCTCGCGGTTGAACGGCCGCACGTCCTGGCCGTAGTCGATCGCTTCGCCATCGCTGCGGAACTGCACCACGCCGCTGATCGGATCGATCCAGCGTCGCGGCACCCGCGCCGGGATGCCCGGCTGCACCCCCGCAGGCCCCAGCCGTTCGCCCTGGCGCCGCATCACCCCGAAGTTGCTGGTGGAGAGGGCTTCGTTGAAGGCCTGATCCCCCAGCTGCCGCAGCAGCAGCCGGCGCGAGGCGGGGCTGAGGCTGCTGCGCACCGGCTGGCCGGTGCGGTTGCGCCAGAGCACGCGCTCGGGGTTGCGGTTGTGCAGCAGCCAGAGCAGCTTGACGCTGTCGAGGGCGGTCATCGTGATCCGGCCCAGCTGCCAGTTGCCGCCGGTGGTGGGATCGATGCCCCCCAGCTGGATCGTCTCCAGCCCCAGCTGCCGCAGCCGGGCGTTGCTCACCTCCAGCCCCGGCGTTGCGGCCAGCAGCCGCAGCAGCTCCTGGGTGGCCTGGTTGTCGGAGACGGTGATCATCCGCCGCAGCGGGCGCCGCACCGCCGCCAGCGCCAGCCGGCCGGCATCCACCTGCTCCAGCACCAGATAGGCCACCGGCAGCTTGAACAGCGAGGCCGGATAGGGGCTCATGAACGGCGTGCCATCGGCGCCGGCCTGCTCCGGCAGCAGCAGGTCGTTGGCGTCCAGGGCCGGGTCGGTGGTCCAGCCCTTGGGGCCATCCCAGCGCTGCTGATCCCAGCGCTGCCAGAGCACGCCGCGGCTCGTCAGGTCGTCGCTGAGGCCCACGATCAGGCCCTCGGGGTGATCCCGCGAGAGCAGCACATTGGCCGCCGCCCGCAGCCGCTGGCGATCGTCGAAGGCCAGCACAGCCAGGTCGATGTTCGGCGGCTGGCTCAGCGCTGGCGCGCCGCCGGCGGGGAACTGGCCCTCGATCGGGCCGTAGTCGTGGATGCGCTGCCAGCGGAGGCGCTGCAGCTGGCGCTGCAGCCCCCGGCCCAGACGATCGCTTGGGGTCATCGGCTCGGATGCCGGATCACCGTTGCTGGCCCTGCTGTGGTGTGCCGCAGTGGCCCTCCCCTCAGCCGGCCTGGGGGATGACGCCCTGGCCCTGCAGGTAGGCGAGCACCTGATCGACGCTCTGCTCCAGACTCTGGATGCCGGTGTCCACCTTCAGTTCCGGCGCCTCTGGGGCTTCGTAGGGGCTGGAGATGCCGGTGAACTCCTTGATCTCACCGGCGCGGGCCTTGGCGTAGAGGCCCTTGGTGTCGCGCTCCTCGCACACGGCCAGGTCGGCGGCGCAGTGGATCTCGATGAAGTCGCCCGCCGGCACCAGCGCCCGCACCCGGTCGCGGTCGGCCTTGAACGGCGACACGAAGGCGGTGAGCGCCACCACGCCGGCATCGACGAACAGCTTGGCCACCTCGCCGATGCGGCGGATGTTCTCCTCGCGGTCGGCGTCGGAGAAGCCCAGGTCCTTGCAGAGGCCGTGGCGGATGTTGTCGCCATCAAGCACATAGCAGGCCAGGCCCCGCTCGAACAGGGCGGCGTTGACGGCGTTGGCCAGGGTGCTCTTGCCGGCGCCGCTCAGCCCCGTGAACCAGAGGATGGCGCTGCGGTGGCCGCGGCGCTCGGCCCGCGCCTCGCGGGTCACGGCGCTGTGGTGCCAGGCGATGTTGGTGCTGTTGCCCTGGCTGGTGAGCTCGCCGTAGCTGGAGGTGGCGGGGCTGGCGGTCATGGCGGGCGTCAGGCGGAACGGGAACCGGCGGCGCGGCTGAACCAACCGCGGCCGCGGCCATTGTCCCTGGCGGCGATGCCGGGCTGCCTGGTGGGCGGCAGGCGCAGCCGCAGCTGCAGCCGGCGGCCCGCCCGCTCGATCGTGAGCTGCAGCGGTTCGCCCGTGGGATGCAGGCGCACGCCGCGGATCACCTGGCCGGCCCGCTGCACCGCCCGGCCGTTGAGCCGCAGGATTCGATCGCCGGGGCGCAGGCCGGCGGCTTCGGCCGCGGAGCCCGGTGCCACCTGCCGCACCCACACGCCGCCGGCATCGCTCTCCAGCAGCGCCCCCAGCCGCGCCTGCGGCGGTGGCGGGCTGCAGTCCGCCGGCAGGGCGTGGCGTTGCAGGCTCAGCTGCTGCCCCGTCCCCAGCCCCAGCGCCTGCAGCTGCTGGGGCACGCCATCACCGCCCTGCAGATGGCCCACGCCGATCAGCGCCACCAGCAGGCGCTCCGGATCGCGGCGATGGGCGGCCGCCAGACGCTCCGCCATGGCGCGATCGCGCAGCAGCTGGCTCTCGATGAATCGCTGCAGATCGCTGCTGCTGTTGGTGGTGGCGGGCCCGAAGGCCTGGTGGCCGCGCCAGCTGGCCTCCAGGCGCTGGCGATAGG
>CBFHOT010000119.1:0-6792 GCA_965657465.1 Cyanobacteriota bacterium
GCTCACGGCCTGGCTGCTGCTGCCGCTGCTGGCCGTGCTGCCGGGCCGGCGCTCCCATGCCCAGCCGGCGGTGGAGCCGCTGCCCAGCAGCGCCGTGGCCCGGCCGGAGGGATTGATCGTGCTGGAGGAGCGCCTCAGCCAGGAGGGTCAGCGGGTGCTCGGGCTCTATGCCCCCCGCCGCGATGCGGCCAACCCCGATCTCTGGCGCGTCCAGCTGTGGCAGCAGCGCGGCTCCAGCGTCACCCTCAGCACCGACACCCTCAACTGCGCGCCGGGCGGCGCCATGCGCCTCACCCGCGAGGGCGATCGCTGGCTGCTGCGCCAGCTCAACCCCGGCGGCCTGATCACCCCGGCCAACCGCGTTGATCATCTGGTGTGGTGGGCCGTGTGCCAGCCCGACCAGGCGGGGCGGGATCCCGCCACCCTGGCCCCCCTGGCGCGCCAGCTGGGCTACGCCGGGAACCTACGGGAAACCGAGCAGGTGCTGCCTGGACGGGCCCGCTGACGCTCTGCAGACTGAACGCCATGAGCATCGATCCCACCGGTTCCGGCGTCCCCGCCGGCGCGTCCGATCCCGCCAGCAGCAGCGACCCCACCGCCAACCCCAGCGCCGCCATCCCGGAGGCCGAGGCCCCTCGCCCGCCGGCGCGGCTGCTGCTCGTCGATGACGAACCCGGCCTGCGCGCCGCCGTGTCCGCCTATCTGGAGGACGAGGGCTTCCAGGTGACCACCGCCAACGACGGTGAGGAGGGCTGGCAGAAGGCCCAGGAGCTGCTGCCCGATGTGGTGATCAGCGACGTGATGATGCCCCGCTGCGATGGCTACGGGCTGCTGAAGAAACTGCGGGCCGATGAGCGCCTCGGCGGCACGCCGGTGATCTTCCTCACCGCCAAGGGCATGACCGCCGATCGCATCGCCGGCTTCCAGGCCGGCTGCGACGACTACATCCCCAAGCCTTTTGATCCCGATGAGCTGGTGGCGCGGCTGCACAACGTGGTGCGGCGCCAGGAGCGGCTGCTGGCCGAGGCCGCCCGCTTCGCCGATGCCGACATCGGCCAGATGGCCAAGCAGATCACCGAGATCCGCTCGCTGCTCTCCGGCGGCGGCAGCCGCAAGGCCCCCGGCCCCAGCGACCTCAGCTTCACGCCGCGGGAGGCCTCGGTGCTGCAGCTGGTGGCCGAGGGCCTGATGAACAAGGAGATCGCCCGCCGGCTGGAAACCTCGATCCGCAACGTGGAGAAATACGTGAGCCGGCTGTTCATCAAGACCGGCACCGCCAGCCGCACCGAGCTGGTGCGCTACGCCCTGGAGCACGGGCTGGTGGCGTGAGGCGCTCCTGCTGCCCCCGCCGCCGTTGAAGCCAGCGCCGGACCCTCAACCAGCGGTGGAGCCGCCACCGGATCCTGAGCCGCTGGCCTGGCTGGCGCCGGCCTGCAATTGCGGCCACGCCTATCGCGACCGGGTGAGCGAGGCCGCGTCCAGCATCGCCGCCTTCTACGCCGCGCGCTATCGCCATTCCGATCGGGCGGAGTGGAGCGAGCGGCTCGCCGCCGGCCAGGTGTGGTGCAACGGCCGTCAGCTCCGGGCCGATGGGCCGCTGCAGCCCGGTGATCGCCTGGTGTGGCATCGGCCCCCCTGGCAGGAGGCGGCCGTGCCGGTGCTGAGCCCACGCTCGATCGTGTTCGACGACGGCGATCTGCTGGTGCTGAACAAGCCCAGCGGCCTGCCGGTGCTGCCGGCCGGCGGCTTCCTGGAGCACACGCTGCTGCTGCAGCTGCAGGGCTGGGCTCCCGCCGCGCGGCCGGTGCATCGCCTCGGCCGCTTCACCTCCGGCCTGCTGGTCTGCGCCCGCCGCCCCGCCAGCCGCGCCTGGCTCAGCGCCCGCCTGCGCGACAGCACCCGCCTGGCCGGCGCAGCGGGCGATGACCGCCCCGGCCCTGGCCCTGTTGATGCCGCTGCTGTTGCCGCTGCCGCGGCCTCCGCTGATGCGGTTGCTGGTGCTGATGCCGCTGCTGTTGCCGATGCCTCGGTCTCACCGTCAGCCGATGCCTCCGCCGATGCTCCGGCTGCGCTGCCACCGCCCGGTTGCCGCAAGCTCTATCGCGCCCTGAGCGCGACCCTGCCCGCCGACTGGGCTCTCGGCGAGAGCCGATCGATCACCATGCCGATCGGCCGCCGGCCCCATCCGCTGCTCGGCGAGATCTGGTGCGCCGCCCCTGCGGGCAGCGGCACTGCCGGCCTGCCCGCCTGCAGCCAGGTGACGCTGCTGGAGCGCCGCGCCGACGGCTGCCTGCTGGAGGTGGCGATCGCCAGCGGCCGCCCCCACCAGATCCGCATCCACACCGCCGCCCTCGGCGCCCCGCTGCTCGGCGATCCCCTCTACCTGCCGGGGGGGCTGGCCCGGCCCGAGGTGCTGCCGGGCGCCGCCGGCTACCGCCTGCACGCCTTCCGCCTTCACCTGCCCCGCCCCGACGGCCCACCGCTGCAGCTGCAGGCGCCGCCACCGCCGGAGCTGCGGCTCGGCCTAGAGTGCGAAATAGGAGAGGGCAAAGAATGAAAGTCACGGTTGAAGTGTCTGATTCTGAGCTCCGCGAGATCCTGGAACTCACCGGTGAACGCAAGAAGGGGCCGGCGATCCGTCGCTTGATGGAGCAGGCCCTGCAGTTGCGTCGTCGTCAGCGGATCGCCGAACGCTTCCTCAGTGGCGCCTGGGGTGTGGAGCTGGAGGGATTCGAGGCGGCCCGGCAGCGGGAGCGCGACGACCTGCAGGTCCTTCAGGGTTGATGGCGCTGCTGCTCGACACCAGCCTCTGGATTGATTTCACCCGGGCCCGCTCACCCCTGGCGCTCAAGCGCCAGATCGCCCCCTACGTGCTCGATCCGGAGGCCCATCTGGCTGAGCCAGTGGCCTTCGAGCTGTTGCGCTTTGCCCGGCCCGAGGAGGTGGAGCCGCTGCAGATGCAGTTCGCCACGCTGCCGCTGCTGCCCACGCCGGCGGGGCTGTGGCGGGAAGCGGCGGCCCTGGGGCAGGTCTGTCGTGCCGCGGGCCTCACCGTGTTGAGCCTCGATCTGTTGATCGCCGCGATCGTCATCCATCACCGGGCCTGGCTGGTCACCTTTGATTGCGATTTCGAGGCCATCGCAGCCGTCAGCGCTCTGCAGGTGCAGCGGCTGGAGCGCCGCGGCTGAGGCGGCGCCTTACCAGGGATGGCCCGTCAACGCCGGCCGTTTCAGGGGTTGGCGCGGACTGCCCCAGCCCCTTGCCGGCGGCTGTGACCCTGAAGCTCTGCGCCCAGCTGCTGCAGCAGCAGGTCAGCGCGGCCCCTGGCGGGGTGTGCTGAGCAGCAGCAGCGCCGCGCTCACAACCAGCACCAGGGTGGAGAGCACCTGGATCTGGGGGGAGATCTCCCGCTGGAAAGCGCCCGCCAGGTAAAGCGGCAGGGTCACCACCTCCCCGGCGGTGAAGCTGCTGATCACGTAGTCGTCGAAGGACAGCGAAAAGCTGAGCAGCGCCGCCGCCAGCAGGCCCGGCGTCAGCAGCGGCAGCGTCACCCGGCAGAAGGCCGCCAGCGGCGGGGCGCCCAGGTCCTGGGCCGCCAGCTCCAGGTTCGGCTCCAGATCCGCCAGCCGCGCCTTGAGGGTGAGGGCGGCATAGCTCAGGCAGAACAGGCTGTGGGCCAGCAGCAGCGTCAGCGGCCCGCGCGGCAGGCCCACCCCCAGGAACAGGTTGAGCAGCGCTGCCCCCAGCACGATCTCCGGGTTGGTGAGCGGCAGCACCAGCAGCAGCTCCAGCGCCCGCTGGCCCCGCAGCCGCGCCCGCGCCAGCGCCAGGGCCATCAGGCCCCCGAGCAGCACCGCCAGCAGCGCCGCCGCCAGGGCCAGCCCCAGGCTGGTGAGAAAGGCGTCGGTGAGGGCGGCATCGCGCAGCGGCTGGCGCCAGTTGTCGAGGGTGAAGCCCTGCCAGAGCAGGTTGAAGCGGCCCCGGGGAGCGTTGAAGCTGAACAGCACGATCACGGCGATCGGTGCGTAGAGCAGCGCCAGGGCCAGGGCGCTGGCCAGCAGCAGCAGCAACCGTTGCGGCTGCTGGAGGAGGGTGGGCCCGCGGCGGTGGCTCATGGCAGCGGCAGCTCCGCCAGGCCGCGGCTCAGGCCGCCCGGGCCCAGATCCCGCTGGCGGCGCTGCAGCAGCACCGCCACCAGCAGCAGCGCCAGCGTCACCAGCCCCATCAGCACCAGCGTCAGCGCCGCCGCCCGCGGCGCCTGCAGCTGCACCAGCAGCAGGTTCTCGATCGTGTTGGCCACCATCCGCTCATCGGGTCCGCCCAGGAACAGCGGATTGACCACATCGCCGGCGGCCGGGATCAGGCTGAGCAGCAGCCCCGCCGCCAGTCCTGGCTGCGACAGCGGCCACACCACCGCGTGGAACCGCCGCCAGGGGCCGGCGTGCAGATCGGCGGCGGCCTCCAGCAGCACCGGCTCGATCCGCTGCATCGCCACCACCAGCGGCAGCACCAGAAAGGGCAGCACGCTGTTGAGCAGCCCAACGATCACCGCCGTGGCGGTGTTCAGCAGCCGCCCGTCGCGCAGGATCCCCAGCGCCGTCAGCGGCCCCTCCAGCCCCAGGCCGGCGATCAGCCCCAGCACCGGCCCCTGATCCCCCAGCAGGCTGGTCCAGGCGATCGCCCGCACCAGATAGGAGGTGAGCGAGGGCAGCACCACCAGGCCCAGCAGCAGCGCCTGCCAGCGGCCGCCGTGGAAGCGGATGGCGTAGGCCAGTGGGTAGGCCAGCAGCAGCCCCAGACCGGTGGCCAGGCCGGCGAAGCCGAGGGAGCGCAGCAGGATCCCGCCGTGGCTCTGCAGCACCTCCAGGTAGTTGCTCACCCGGCCGCTGAACACCGTCTCTAGCCCGAAGCGGCTGGCCGGCTCCGACAGCGACAGCGGGATCAGCCCCAGCAGCGGCAGCGCATACAGCCCCAGCAGCCAGAGCAGACCCGGCGCCAGCAGCCCCCAGGCCCAACGCTGGACCTGGGGGCGGCGCCCGCCTTCAGCCTTCCGTGATCCGGGCAAAGCGCTCCTCCCATCGCTGCTCCTCCGCTTCGTCCAGTGGGCCGAACACGTGCAGGCGCCGCTGCATCGCCGCATCCGGGAACATCAGCGGGCTGCGGGCCAGCGCGGCGGTGGCGGGCGCCTCGGCCAGCAGCGCCTGCACCCCCTGCACCGGCGGCATGTACTGCACGGCGGCGGCGATGCGCGCCGCCTCCCGCGGTTCGTACACCCAGTTCAGCCAGCGGGCCGCGGCCTGGCGATGGCGGGCGCCCTTCGGCATCACCACCACATCGGCCCAAAGCACCCCGCCGCTCTCGGGCACCAGGAAGCGCAGCTGCGGCTGCTCCAGCGCCAGCTGGGCCACATCCCCCGACCAGCCCATGCAGGCGGCGAGATTGCCCGCCAGCAGATCGTTCTGGTAGTCGTTGCCGGTGAAGCGGCGGATCTGGCCGCTGCGGCGCGCCGCCTCCAGCCGCTCGAAGGCCGGCTGGGCGGCTGCCCAGCTGGGGCGCGTGATGTCCTGGCCATCGGCCAGCATCAGCAGCCCCATCGTGTCGCGCATCTCCAGCAGCGCCGACACCCGGCCCTTGAGGGCTGGATCAAACAGATCGCTGAGGCTGCGCAGCTCCCGGCCGGTGGCCTCGATGTTGTACACAACCCCGGCGATGCCGGATTGCCAGGGCAGGCTGTAGCGCCCCTCGGGGTCCCAGGCGGGCTGGCGCAGCGCCGGGATCAGGTGGCGGGCGTTGGGGATCTCCGCCAGGGGCAGGGGCTCCAGCCAGTTCAGCTGGCGCAGCCGATCGGCCAGCCAGGCCGGCACCACCACCAGATCGGCGGCGATTGCCTGGCCGGCCGCCAGCTGGGGCCGGATCCGCGCAAAGAACTGGCGGGCGTCGCTGATGTCCTCGAGGTAGCGCAGATCGATGCCGGTGGCGTCGCGGAAGCGGCGCACGCTGCCTGGAGCGCCGGGGGCGTCGGCATCGATGTAGAGCGGAAAGGTGGAGACCACCAGGCTGTTGTCGTCACCGCCTGCCGCCCCGCCGCCACCGGCGCCGCAGGCCTGCAGCAGCGGCGGGGTCAGGGCGGCCCCCAGGGCGGTCAGGCCCAGCTGGCGCAGCACGCTGCGGCGGGAACGGGGCTGCAGCAGGCTCATCGCGGTGAGGCATCCATCGGGTGGCTGTCCGCCGGGTTCCAGCAGCACCAGAACGCACTGCCGACGCAGAGATTGTTGGGCAGGCCGGCGCTGGTGTCGATGGCGATCAGGCGTTGCCCATCGTTGCTGCGCAGGCGCACCTCCACCGTGGCGCCCTGAAACAGCAGCTCCTCCACCCGGGCCCGCACCCCCCGCTCCCCCGCCTCCGGCCCCCGGCTGCGCAGGCGCAGGCGCTCCGGCCGCAGCAGCACCCGGCCATGGGCCGCCGGACCGGAGCCGCCGCCCATATTGCCGGGCAGCAGATTGGCGGCCCCCAGAAAGCTGGCCACCACGGCGCTGCGCGGCTGGTCGTAGAGCTGCCGCGGCGTGCCCACCTGCTCCAGCCGCCCCTGGTGCAGCAGCGCCAGGCGGTCGCTGAGGCTGAGGGCCTCCTCGCGGTCGTGGGTCACCAGCAGGAAGGTGATGCCCAGCTGCCGCTGGATCCGCTGCAGCTCGCTGCGCATCGTGCGGCGCAGATCCGGGTCGAGGGCCGCCAGCGGTTCATCGAGCAGCAGCGCCGCCGGTGCATTGACCAGTGCCCGCGCCAGGGCCACCC
>CBFHOT010000120.1:0-6503 GCA_965657465.1 Cyanobacteriota bacterium
ACCCAGCCGCCGGCTGCTCATGGCTGGCGGATCGCTCGCCCGTGCGGCCCGTCGGCTGCGGCTGGGGATGCGGCGCCGCGGCTCGCCCGAGCCGGGCGTGGCCTGGCGGGGCGCTGGCTGCTCGGGCCCACCAGCCTGGGCTGCTGCTGCCTGGGATGGTTGCTCCCCCCCGGAGCTGGGGTCGCGCGCTGCCATGGGCGGAACCGCTTGCGGTCCTGGTTAGCCTCCCAGCATCGCCCCAGCCACCTCCATGGGCTTCTTCGATCGCCTCAGTCGCCTCTTCCGCGCCAATGCCAACGCGGTGATCAGCAGCATGGAGGACCCCTCCAAGATCCTCGACCAGTCGGTGGAGGACATGCAGCGGGATCTGGTCAAGCTGCGCCAGGCGGTGGCCACCGCAATCGCCAGCCAGAAGCGCATCCAGAACCAGGCTGAACAGGCCGAGGCCCAGTCCAAGACCTGGTACGAGCGGGCGGAGCTGGCCCTCAAGAAGGGCGAGGAATCCCTGGCCCGTGAAGCGCTCTCCCGCCGCAAGACCTACCAGGACACCGCCACGGCCCTGGGTGGTCAGCTGCAGAGCCAGGCCGCCCAGGTGGAGCAGCTGAAGAAGAGCCTGCTGCAGCTCGAGGGCAAAATTGCCGAGGCCAAGACCAAGAAGGACATGCTCAAGGCCCGGGCCCAGGCGGCCAAGGCCCAGGAGCAGCTGCAGAGCGCCGTCAGCGGCCTCGGCACCGACAACGCCATGGCCGCCTTCGAGCGGATGGAGGAGAAGGTGCAGACCCTCGAGGCCCGCAGTCAGGCCGCCGCCGAATTGGCCGGCGCCGATCTGGAAAGCCAGTTCGCCTCCCTGGAGAGCAGCGACGTGGATGACGAGCTGGCGGCCCTGAAGAACCGCCTCTCCGGCGCGCCGGCACCCGTCGCCCTGCCGGCCGACAACGGCGCGGCACCGCAGCTGCAGCCGGCCAAGGCAGCGGAGGTGGATGCGGAACTGGAGGAGCTGAAGCGCTCGATCGACAAGCTCTGATCCCGCTCTCCATACAATCCCCCGGATTGCGCCTGCTCCGCCCGTGTCCGTTGCTCAGCTCACCGACGCCAACTTCGAGTCCGCGGTGCTGCAGGCCGACACCCCTGTGCTGGTGGACGTCTGGGCCCAGTGGTGCGGTCCCTGCCGCCTGATGGCTCCGCTGATGGACTGGGCCGCCAGCGAATATTCCGGTCGCCTGGCCGTCGGCAAGCTGGAGGCGGATCCCAATCCCACCAGCCGCGACCGCCTCAAGGTGCAGGGTCTGCCCGCCCTGGTGCTGTTCAAAGGCGGTGCCGAGGTGGCCCGCCACGAGGGCGCCATGGCTCAGCCCCAGCTGAAGGCTTTCCTGGATGCCCATCTCTGATCGCCTCAGCCGCCTCGGCAGCGGCGTCTTCGCGCGCAACGACCAGCGCAAGGCCGCCTACGCGGCCCGGGCGGCGGATCCCGCCAACGGCCTGCCGCCCCTGCTCGATCTCTCCCTCGGCTCCACCGACCTGCTGCCGCCGCCCCAGGCGATCGCGGCGATGGCGGCACAGCTGGCGGAACCGGCCAGTGCCGCCTACTGCCTGCACGCCGCCACCGCTCCCTTCCGCCAGGCGGTGGCCGGCTGGGCGCAGCGCCGTTTCGGGGTGAGCGTCGATCCGGAGCGGGAGGTGCTGCTGCTGGTGGGCTCCCAGGAGGGCACGGCCCATCTGCCGCTGGCGGTGCTCAACCCCGGCGATGCCGCCCTGCTGCTCGATCCCTACTACCCGTCGCACATGGGCGGGTTGCATCTGGCTTCGGCCCGGCCGGTGCTGCTGCCGCTGGATGCCGCCCAGGGCTGGCGCCCTGATTTCGAGCGTCTCGATCGCTCCAGCTGGGATGCCCTGAAGCTGATGGTGCTCGGCTTCCCCCACAACCCCACCGCCACCACCGGCGAGCAGGCCTGGGTGGATGCGGCGATGGAGCGGGCCCTCGCCCACGACATCGTTTTCGCCCACGACAATCCCTACGTGGATCTGGCTCTGGATGGGGAGGCGCCGGCGCTGCTGCGTCACCCCGCCTGGCGCGAGCGGGGCATCGAATTCTTCTCCTTCTCCAAGAGCTGGTGTCTGGGGGGGTATCGCCTGGCCTTCGCCATCGGTGCGGAATGGCTGATCACCGCCCTGCGCCAGCTCAAGGGGGTGGTCGATTTCAACCAGTCGCTGGCCCTGCAGGCCGGTGCCATCGCTGCCCTGGAGCAGGCGCCCCACTGGCCGGAGCAGCTGCGCGCTGTGTATCGCCAGCGCCGCGATGCCATGGCCGATGCCCTGGAGCAGGCCGGCTGGCCGGTGCAGCGCCCCTCGATGGCCCTCTATCTCTGGCTGGCCCTGCCGCCGCAGGCGCAACAGCTCGACTCCGAGCGCTTCTGCGCCGAGCTGCTGCAGGCCACCGGCGTGGCGCTGACCCCCGGCCAGGGCTTCGGACCCAGCGGCGCTGGCCGCGCCCGGCTGGCCCTGGTGCACCCCGAAGCGGATCTGCTGGCGGGCGCCGAGCGCATCGCTGGCTGGCTGGCCGGGCTCTGATGCGGCAGCGCCCGTTGCGGGGCTGGCAGCTGCGTCAGTTGCCGGTGTGCGCCAGCACCGAGCTGGAGCTGGAGGCCTGGTTGCGGCAGCGCCAGGCCTGCGGTCTGCCGTTGCCGGGGCGGCTGGTGGTCCAGGCCGATCGACAGCGCTTCGGCCGCGGCCAGCAGGGGCGCCTCTGGCAGTCGCCGGCCGGGGGCGTCTGGCTCAGTGCCGCCTTTCCCTGGTCTGAGGCCCCCTGGCCCGCCGGCCGCGGTGCCGCCCTGGGGCTGGCGGTGGCGGTGGGCCTGATGCTGCAGCTGGAGGAGCTGGGCCTGGCGCCGCAGCTGAAGTGGCCCAACGACCTGCTGCTGGGGGGGCGCAAGCTGGCTGGCGTGCTGCCGCGGCTGCGCCTGCGCGGCAGCCAGGTGCGCTGGGCTCAGGTGGGTCTGGGGCTCAATGGCGTCAATGCGGTGCCCGCCGGCGCGATCAGCCTGGCCGCGGCCCTGGTTCAGGCGCACCCCAGGCGCGGCGCCCGCCCCTGGCATCCCCAGGCGGTGCCGCTGAGGTTGCAGCACCGGGTGCTGGCGGCCCTCGACTGGGCGATCGCCCATGCCGGTGCCGCCGAGACGGTGCGTCAGCTTGCCGAGCGACGCCTGCGGCCGGCGCCTGAGGGCCTCGAGCATGCCGGCCGCTGCTGGCAGGTGGAGGGCTTGGAGCTCGATGGGTCCCTGCGGCTGCGGCAGGGGGCCCTGCGCACACGGCTGCAGCGGACGTTCTGAGGGCTTCTTGAGGGCCGGCTTGATGGCCGGCCCAGCGCTGGATTTTTACAATCCATCGATGGCCCGACCTCCCCAGTCCTCCTCTCGCCCCGCGGGCAGCCTGCGGCCCGCGCTGCTGGGTCTGGGCCTGGTGGCGGTGGCCAGTGCTCCCCTGGCGGCGGCTCCCGAGGCCACTGCCCCCCTGCCGGCGGCCGGTGAGCCGGAGCGGTTGCAGCCTCCACCGCCGCCGCCGGTCTTGCCCCAGGCGTTGCCGCTGCCTGCACGCCAGGGCCTTCCCCAGGCCCAGCAGCCGCTGCGGCCTCAGCCCGGCAGCCTGGTGCCGCCGCCGCCGAGCCGGTTTGATCAATCCCTCGATGAGCTGGTGCGGGAGGGGATCGTCAGCCCCGCCGAGCGGCAGCGCATCCGCACCGGCGTCACCGCCACTCCTGTGGGAGCCCCGGCCCATCAGCGCGCCTGCAGCAGCGGTGCCCTCTCGGAGCAGGAGTGCCGCACCGGCCTGGTGGTGCGCTGGCGCGGCCGTGGCGACAGCGACGTGCCGGCCGGGTCGGCGCTGGATCCGGCTGCTCTGGCCGCCGGTCGGTTCCTCGGTGAACCGCTCACCACACCGATCACCGTGCCGGTGTCGGCCCTCTTGGCCGGCCCTGGTGGCAGCTTCAGCCTCGCCAGCGTCTTCGGGGTCACGCCCCGGCCGGCGCCGGTGATCGGCAACGGCAACCGCCGCCTGCTGTTTCCGTTGATCGGTTCGGCGATCACCAGCAGCAGCTTCGGCTATCGGCTGCATCCTGTGCTCGGCAGCTGGCTGATGCATGCCGGCAAGGACCTGGCGGCGCCTCAGGGCACACCGGTGGTGGCCGCCCTCAGCGGCCGGGTGGTGAGCAGCGGCCTGGCCGGCGGCTACGGCCTGGCCGTGGAGATCGAGCACGACCGCCCCCGCCGCCGCACCCTCTACGGCCATCTCAGCGAGCTTTATGTGAAGCCCGGGGCCCAGGTGCGCCAGGGTGAGGTGATCGGTCGGGTGGGCAGCACCGGTCTGAGCACCGGCCCGCATCTGCATTTCGAGCTGCGCCTGCCGGATGGCGGCGGCTGGGTGGCGGTCGATCCCGGCGACCTCGACCCCGGCCGCTCCGCCTTCGGCAGCGACGCGGTGGCGATGCTGATGGGCCAGCTGCTGCAGCGCCTGGAGCGGCCGCCCGCCCGCGGCTGATCAGCGGCTGATGCGGCCGTCGCGGAAGTGCAGCACCCGCTCGGCCCGCGCCGCCACGTCGTCCTCGTGGGTCACCATCACCAGGGTGATGCCGCTGCGGTGCAGCTCATCGAAGATCGCCAGCACCTCTTCGGTGGTGCGGGAATCGAGGGCGCCGGTGGGTTCATCGGCCCGCAGCAGCGCCGGCTGATTGATGATCGCCCGGGCGATCGCCACCCGCTGCTGGTGGCCGCCGGAGAGCTGGTTGGGGCGGTTGTGCAGCCGCTGGCCCAGCCCCACCCGCTCCAGGGCGCTCCGGGCCCGCCGCTCCCGCTCGGCAGCCGGCACGTTGGCATAGACCATCGGCAGCATCACGTTCTCCAGGGCCGTGAGCTGGGGCAGCAGGTGAAACTGCTGGAACACGAAGCCCAGTTCGCGGTTGCGCAGATCCGCCAGGGCGTCGTCGTCGAGGGTTTCCACCGGCACGCCGTTGAGCCGGTAGCTGCCGCTGGTGGGTCGATCGAGGCAGCCGAGGATGTTCATCGCCGTGCTCTTGCCTGAGCCCGAGGCGCCCATCACGGCCAGGTAGTCGCCGCGTTCAACCCGCAGGTTGAGCCCATCGAGGGCGTTCACGGTGGTTTCGCCGCTGCCGTACTGCTTGCGCACATCCACCAGTTCCGCCACCGCAGTCGGGGCGGATGGCTGCGGGGCCATCGTCATCAGCCGAGGGCGGCCTGCAGCATCGGCGTGCCGGCCACGGCCTGGCTGGCCCAGTTGAACAGCGGATTGGAGAGGATGCCGCCGACGGCGGTGACGACCACGCAACCCACCAGCGCCAGGCGCAGGGGCGGCAGGCCGCTCACCGACCAGTTGATCGGCGGATAGGCCTTCACCACCTCGGAGGCTTCCTGGGGCTCTTTCACCACCATCATCTTGATCACCGAGATGTAGTAGTAGATCGACACCACCGAGGTGAGCAGACCCACCACCACCAGCAGGTATTGGCCGTCAGCCCAGCCGGCGAAGAACAGGTAGATCTTGCCGAAGAAGCCCAGCATCGGCGGGATACCGCCCAGCGAGAGCAGGCAGAGGCTGAGCCCCAGGGTGATCAGGGGATCCTTCTGATACAGACCGGCGTAGTCACTGATGCGATCGGAGCCGGTGCGCAGCGAGAAGAGGATGATGCAGGCGAAGGCCCCCAGGTTCATGAATAGGTAGGCCGCGGTGTAGAGCACCATCGAGGCGTAGCCGTCCTCGGTGCCGCACACCAGGCCGATCATCACGAAGCCCGCCTGGCCGATGGAGCTGTAGGCCAGCATCCGCTTCATCGAGGTCTGGGCCAGGGCCACCACGTTGCCCAGCACCATGCTCAGCACCGCCAGCACCGTGAACAGCAGCTTCCACTGGGTGTCGAAGCTGCCGAAGCAGCCCACCAGCAAGCGCAGGGCCAGGGCGAAGCCGGCCGCCTTGGAACCCACCGAGAGGAAGGCCACCACCGGCGTGGGGGAGCCTTCATAAACGTCCGGGGTCCACTGGTGGAAGGGCACCGCGGCGATCTTGAAGGCCACCGTGGCCAGCACGAACACCAGGGCCAGGGCGGCGATCGGCGAGGTGCTGGTCTGCAGCGCCAGGCCCACCGCCTCCAGGCTGGTGGAGCCGCCGGTGAGGCCGTAGAGCAGCGAGGCGCCGTAGAGGAACACGGCCGCGGCGGCCGATCCCACCAGGAGATATTTGAGCGCCGCCTCGGAGCTGCGGGCGTCGCGCTTCATGTAGCCGGAGAGCAGGTAGCTGGCCACCGAGAGGGTTTCCAGCGACACGAAGATGCTGACCAGATCGGTGGAGCCGCAGAGGAACATGGCCCCGAGGGTGGCGGCCAGCAGGATCGCGGCGTATTCCCCCACCGGCGTGCCACTGCGTTCCACGTAGCGCCAGCTGAGCAGCAGCGTGATCAGGGTGGAGGCGGCCACCACCGCCCGGAAGGCGATCGCCAGGTT
>CBFHOT010000121.1:0-6442 GCA_965657465.1 Cyanobacteriota bacterium
CACCGCGCCCTGCAGAGGCCTCTGCAGGGTCACGCCAGCCCGTTCAGCCAGTGGCGCAGGCAGGAGACGCAGGCCTGCGTGGATTCAAACGGGAGCACGTTCTTGCCGTGGATGGTGCTGATCGTGGCCTGCGGCAATTGCCGGCGATAGGTGTCCAGGCGTTCGTTCAGATCGTCCCAGTACCGCGATCGTCCGATCCCCGTGGCCGCCTGCCCGAACACCACCAGCACCGGAATGGTGAGCTGTGTGAGCTGCGGCTCCCAGTTCCGCCTCCAGAAGCCGGCGAGGAAGGAGAACACGGCCCAGCGGGTGTCCATCGACCGCGATCCATCCGCCAGGGCATCCAGCCATTCGGCATCGACGTCCTCGGCTCGAGCGAACAGGTTCTTCTGCGAGAACGAACGCAGAAAGCCGCGGCGCCGGGCGTAGCGATAGAAGAGGTTCCCGATCGGGCCGCGGAACAGCAGGCGCCAGAGCGTGCGGGCCCGCTCGGGCGGGAATGCCTCCTGCAGCACCCGCCAGCCTGGGGGACTGATCGCCACCAGGCCGCTCACAAGCTCCGGTGCCTGCGCCTGGATCGCCAGCGCGATCGGCAGCGAGGCCCCCTGACTCACGAGAACCACCGGCTGCGAGCCCTGCGCTCGCAACAGGCTGAGCAAGGGGTTGGCCCAGTCCTCCGGGGTGAGCGGTTGCTCCGGGCAGGGAGCAGCACCGCAACCGATCAGATCCGGCGCCAGCAGCTCAGCCGAGGGATCGCTGGCCTTCCAGCACCGGATGAAGCGATCCCAGAACCTCGATGAGAGGCCCACGCCGATCGGATGAATCAGCAGCAGCGGCGTCGATGCTGGGATCGAGGGGCTGGCCATCAGGGCTCGGCGACGCTCCCATCCTGTCGATGGCGTCGGCTGGCTGGAGCGGGACGGTTGAACAGATCCAGGGCCAGGGCGGTGAGGGCATCGCTGGCCGTTGTGATCACCGCCTCATAATCCGGCCCCCAGGCGGGGCTGTGCAGCGACGGCAGGGGCGCACCCGTGCGCTGGTGCTGTTGCCACGCCTCGGCCGGGACCCCTCCCACCCAGAAGATCAGGCTGGCGACGGTGGGATCACTGAGGCGGTAGCGGCCGAAGTCTTCTCCCGCCATCACCGGATCCAACGCCACCACCCGCTCCTTGCCGAGCCGGGGCTGCATCAGCTCCCGGAAGCGCCGCGCCAGCTCCGGCGAGTTGTAGGTGGCGGGGGTGGTTTCCTTCGTGATCCTCACCTCCGGCAGCCGGTCGTCGGGCACGCCGGCGGCGATCGCTTCGCCGCGGGCGATGCGGGCGATGCCCTCCAGCAGCTGCCGGCGGATCTCCGGCTTGTAGCTGCGCACCGTGAGCTGCAGCAGCGCCTCATCGGGAATCACGTTGCGCTTGGTGCCCGCGTTGAAGCTGCCCACGCTCACCACCGCCGGCTCCAGTGGATTGATCTCACGGCTCACCAGGGTCTGCAGCGCCAGCACGATCCGGGCCCCCAGCACGATCGGGTCGATGGTGGTGTGCGGGGCTGCGCCATGGCCACCCTTGCCCTTCACCACAAGGTCCACCGAATCCACATTGGCCAGGGCATAGCCCTCCGTGACGCCGATCACCCCAGCCGGCAGCGAGGCGCTGTTGTGAAACGCCAGCACCACGTCCGGCTTGGGGAAGCGCCGGAACAGGCCATCGCTGAGCATCATCCCGGCACCGCGCCCGAGTTCCTCGGCCGGTTGGGCGATCATCATCAGCGTGCCCGACCAGGCGGCTCGCTCCTGAGCCAGCCGCCGCAGCGTGGCCACCCAGGCCGCCATGTGCGTGTCATGGCCGCAGGCGTGCATCACCCCCACCGCCTGACCCTCCGGGTTGGTGGCGCGCACCCGCGAGGCGAAGGACCAGCCGGTGGACTCGCTCACGGGCAGCGCATCCATGTCGGTGCGGATCATCACCACCGGCCCGGGGCCGTTGTGCAGCAGCGCCACCACGCCGGTGCCCCCCACGTTCTCTGTCACCGTGAACCCTGCGGCCCGGGCCTCGGCCGCCAGCAGCGCCGCCGTTCGCTGCTCCTGCAGGCTCAGTTCCGGATGGGCATGCAGGTGCCGGTAGAGCTCAAGCACCGAGCGCTGCGGCGTTGCCTGCTGCTGCGCGTCCTGTTCAGCGGCCAGGCTGCCGCTGGGCAGCACCAGGCAGAACGAGGCCAGCAGCGCCATCCAGGGGCGCAGGCTTGCTGCCTCCAGCTGGAAGCCTCGTTCAACCATCGGGGTCGCCTTCCACGGCTGCCTGGCGGCCCTCAGGATGAACAGCTGTAGTGGGAGATGCCACCGGCGTTGAAGAACTCCCGGGGCTTGAGGCGGTCGTAGGTGGCGGCCAGTTCAGGGGATGGCGCCGCGTAGGGCTGCGCGAACAGCTCCTGCAGCTGCCGCAGCCGGCTGGTGTCGCCCTGCGCCGCCTGCTCATAGGCCGGGGCGATCAGCCATTCGCGCCAGGTGATGGCGGGGTTCACGGCCTGCATCGCGGCGGCCGTGGTGCTCAGGTCGCCGCTGGCTGTGATCGCGCCCTGCCAGCGCTGCAGCCAGTGGCTCCACAGCTCATCGAGCTCTGCAGAGCTGGGCAGGTAGAAGCTGTCCTGCAGCCTGGCCAGCGGCTCGGCGATGGCGCTGCCCGGCGCAGCGGCCAGATCAGCGGCCAGGGCCGTGAGCCGGCGGAAGAGGATCGTGTAGTCAGCCCGCGAACTCGCCATCAGCTGCAGCAGCTCCTGCACCAGCTCGGCGTCGTAGGCCGGCAGGCCGAGCTTGCTGGCCCACATCGCCTCCAGCGCTCTTGCCATCGCTGCGGGGAAGCCGGCATGAATCTCCTCGAGCTGCTCCAGCGCCGCCTCGTTGCCGGCGAGCAGCGGCCTGAGCGATTTCACGGCCATCCCGTAGTTCACCTCCGCTGCCGCCGGCTGGTTGAAGAAGCAGAAGTGCTCGCCGCCGCCGGTCCAGGGCTGAAAGCGCGGATCTAACAGCTCGCAGAACCCGAAGGGCCCGTAGTCGAGGGTGTAGCCGCCGGCGGCGCAGTTGTCGCTGTTGAAGTTGCCCTGGCAGTAGCCCACGCGCATCCACTGGGCCACCAGGTTGGTGAGCCGCCCGCGGAACAGCCGCGCCAGCTCCAGCACCTGCTCAGCGAACGGCAGGGCCGCATTGATCTCGGCGCGGTAGTTGCGCTCGATCAGATGCTCCGTGATCAGCTGCAGCTCGCGCAGGGCGCCGGGGTGGGCGTTGCTGCGCGCCCGCCGGGCGAACAGCTCCAGCTGGCCCACCCGCAGAAACGACGGCGCCACCCGGGTGGTGATCGCCGCCGGGTTGTTCACCATCACATCGGGATCGAAGGAGCGCGATCCCGGCGCATACCAGGGCCGGCGCACCCCTTCGGCGCGCGACATGGTGAGCGTCAGCGAGCGGGAGGTGGGCACCCCCAGGGCGTGCATCAGTTCCTGCGCCAGAAACTCGCGCACGCTGGAGCGCAGCACGGCCCGGCCATCGGCGCCGCGGCAGTAGGGCGTGGGCCCGCCGCCCTTGAGCTGAAACTCCCAGCGCTGGCCCTCGAACACCCCTTCAAAGATCGAGATCGCCCGGCCATCTCCATAGCCGTTGCCCGTGCCGAAGGGGCACTGCTGGGTGTATTCGGTGCCGTAGATCGAGAGGGCATAGCCGGTGGCCCAGCCGTAGGGACGCATCGGTCCGGTGGCCACACTGCTGTCGCCGGAGAACAGGCGCAGGAAGGCGTCGTCGTGGGCCAGCGCCTCGCTCAGCCCCAGCTCCGCGAAGAGCGCCGGGCTGTGGGCCACCAGCTCGGGCGCCGGCAGCGGTTTGGGCGTCACCGGCACGTAGTGGCCGGAGAACACCTGACGGGGCTGGTGGTCGTGGCCGTCGGCGCTGGCCTGCGGATCCATCTGCAGCGCCTGCAGCAGCGAGTAGTCGGCCCGCTGTGCAAACGCTTCAAACGTGGTGGCCTCAACGGCGGTTGGCACGGGTGTCGGCACGGATCTGCGGAGGAGGTGGCGCGGCCCGGGCTGCACCCCGGCGTGGAGAGCCGCATCCTGGCGAACCCGGTGCCCCGATGCCGATGCCGATGCCGATACCGGTGCCGTGATGGGGCCGCCATAGTGGTTGGGCTGAGCGCTGCGACCGATGAAAGAGATCAGTCCGATCGAGATGGCGTTGCGCACGCTGGCCCAGCTGGCTGCCGCCTCCGGCGTGATCGCTTTGCTGGTGTGGGTCACCTGGGTGATGCTCGATGTCAAGAACATGCAGTCCGGTTTCACCCTGCCCACCTGAGCGGGATCTGCGGCTGACTGTTGCCATCCCGGGGAACTGTGGGCACCGTGCGATCAGGCACACCCCACAGATCCCTGATGAAGATTGCACAAGCCGCCCTGGCGGCCCTGTTGGCCGCTCCACTGGCCACAGCGCTGCCGGCGCCGCAGGCCCAGGCCTGCACCGCCTTTCAGATCGCCTCCAAGGACGGCGCCCAGATCTACTTCCGCTCCATGGAGTTCGGCTATCCCTTCAACTCCCAGGTGATGGTGGTGCCGCGGGGGACGTTCTTCACCGGCACGGCGCCTGGCGGCAAGCCCGGCAAGCGCTGGACGGCGAAATATGGCTACATCGGCCTGAATATCGATGTGGCGCCCACCATCGCTGCCGACGGCCAGAATGAAAAGGGCCTGGCGATCGGTGTGCTCTATCTGCCGGGATACGCCCAGTATCTCGATCCCAAGACGGCACCGGCGGCCCAATCGCTCGGTAGCTGGGAGGTGGCCAATTATCTGCTGTCGCAGGCGGCCACCGTGGAGGAGGCTGTCGCTGCCCTGCGCAGCCAGGTGGCTGTGGTGCAGCAGCAGTTTGCTCCCTTCAAGGAAGTGCTGCCGGTGCACTGGTGGATCGGTGATGCCACCGGCAAGGTGGTGATTGCGGAGTATGTGGGCGGCACGCTCAACATCCATGACGCGCCCCTGGGCACGCTCACCAATTCGCCGCCCTACGGCTGGCACATGGCCAATATCGGCAATTACGTGGACCTGTCGCCCGTCAATGTGCCGCAGCGCCGGCTGGGCAAGTACACCGCCATCAATTACGGCCAGGGCTCCGGCGCCATCGGCCTGCCCGGCGATTACACGCCCCCGTCGCGCTTCATCCGCGCCGCCCTCTTCTCCCATTGGGCCACGCCAGGGGCCACGGCGAGCGACACGGTCAACCTCGGCTTCCACGTGCTCAACACCTTTGACATCTTCAATGGTGCGATCCAATCCAACACCGCGGATCAAACGGCCAATACCAAAGGATTTCTCAGTTCCACCGGCAAGCCGAAGCTGGTGAACACCGACACCACCGAGTGGATCGTGGCCCACGATCGCACCAATCTCAAGAGCTACATCCGCACCTACAACGGTCTGGAGATCCAGATGGTGGATCTGACCAAGCTGGATTTCAATACGCCCGGCATTCGCACCATCGCCCTCCAGAACGACTTTGCGCCGGAGGACATCACCGATCAGACCAGGCCGCTGACGGCCCAGCCCTAGCGGCGCATCATCCGGGCCAGCGCCAGGCGCCACGCTCCAGGATGGTCTGGCCCTTCACCACTGTGGCCCCCAGCTGTCGTTCCAGCGGCACATGCCGGCAACGTCTCTCGGCGGCAAGCAGCGTGATCAGCTCCGGCGCGTGGGCGATCACCCATACCTGGGTGCGCTCGGCTGCCGCCAGGATCAATCGCGCCAGCGGGGTCAGCAGATCGGGGTGCAGGCTGCCCTCCGGTTCGTTGAGCACCAGCAGCGGTGGTAGCCGCGGGCTGAACAGCGCCACCGTGAGCAGCAGATAGCGCAGCGTGCCGTCCGACAGTTCGGCGGTATCCAGCGGTCGCAGTAGCCCTGGCTGATGCAGGCGCAGCCGGAACAGCCCAGCCTCCGTGCTCACGCTGAGATGGCAACCCGGGAAGGCATCAGCGACCGCCTGATGCAGGCCCTTGGCGTCGCCGTTCTCCAGGATCGTCTGCACCGCCGCAGCCAGATCGCCGCCGTCGCCGGCGAGGGCGAAGCAGCGGGTGCCCACTCGCGGTTGTCGCGCCGGGGCGCCCACATCGGTGCGAAAGCTGTCGTAGAAGCGCCAGCTGAGGATCTGTTCGCGCAGCAGATGCACCTCAGGCTGCTCCTGCGGGTCGGCCCCGCTCTGAAACAGGCTGCGGTCGGGGTGCTGCTGGCCGCCGCCGCGGCTGAGCACGGCGCGGGGATGAAAGCTGTTGCCGGCCCAGATCCATTCCCCCTTCAGGGCCGGATCCAGAGCGAAGGCTGTCTGACCCTCCTGGGGGTAGCCCAGCTCGATCGCATAGGAGAAGGGATCGGCCGCGAAGCCCAGCCGCAGGCGCACCGCCTGCTGGCGCGGGCCGCCCTG
>CBFHOT010000122.1:0-6434 GCA_965657465.1 Cyanobacteriota bacterium
CCTTCCGCCGGGAGCTGGAGCAGGCGGCGGCGCAGAGCGGCCTGCCCGCCAACCTGCTGGCGGCAGTGGCGCGGCAGGAATCGCGCTTCAGCCCGGCGGTGCAGTCGCCGGCGGGAGCGGTGGGGCTGCTGCAGCTGCTGCCCAGCACGGCCTCGGATCTGGCCGGGGAAACGGTGAGCCCGGAGCAGCTGCAGCAGGCGGAGCGCAATGCTCGGCTCGGCGCCCGCTACCTGCGGCAGCTGCTGAACCGCTGGCAGGGGGATCCGCTGCTGGCGATCGCCAGCTACAACGCCGGCCCGGCGGCGGTGGAACCCTGGATCAGCGCCCAGCTGCGGGAGATTCCGGAACTGTGGGTGGAGGCGATCCCCTACCCGGAAACGCGGCTCTACGTGAAGAAGGTGCTCGGCAATATGTGGAGCCTGCAGGCGCCGGACGCGACCACCTGCAGCCAGAGGTGAACACCAGACCCGCGGGTCCGGCCCCTCAGCGGACCAGCCAGCGCCCCAGGAAGGCACCCGCGAGCACCAGAGCCCCGAGACCGAGGGTCAGCAGCCCGGCCGGCGGCGCCATGCGGATCCGGGCCAGATCCAGGCGCGCCAGCAGCACCGCACAGGCCAGGATCAGCACATTGGCCAGCACCTTGAGGTGCAGCAGATAAAGGCCGCCCACCGTCACGATCAGCAGGGTGATCACCAGGCTCATCACCCGACTGGCCGCCATCAGGCTCGACACCTGCTGCAGCAGCACATCGGGCATGGTGCAGATCACCACCACCAGCAGGGCGTGCACGGATTCGAGGAACCAGGTCGCCGGCAGCACCCGCACGTCGGGCTGCGGACCCCAGTGCATGCCTTCGTAGGCGGCGATCGCCACCAGCAGCAGCAGCATCGGCGCCCGCAGGGGCATCGTGATCAGGCGCAGCAGGGCGAGAAACACGGCGAGCAACCGAGACGGGCGACCGAAGCAGGCGACGGGGATGCAGGCGGGCGACTCAGCTGCGGTCGAGCACCAGGGCGATGGCCTCGAAGGGGCAGCTGGGGATGCACTGCTCGCACACCAGACAGCGTTGCGCATCGAACTGCAGCTGCCAAGCCGGCGCCCGGCAACTGAGGGCGCCACTGGGGCAGACGCTGCTGCACAGGCCGCAGTCGACGCAGCGCTCGCGGTCGATCTGAATCTGACCGGGGGCGCGGTTGAGGGCCAGGCCCTGGCTCTCCAACCAGGCCTCCGCAGCATCGAGCTCATCGATATCCCCGGAGAGCTCCACCACCATCGTGCCGCTCTGATTGGGCGCGATCTGGGCCCGCAGGATCTTGGCGGCGATGTCGAAATCGACGGCCAGGCGATAGGTGATCGGCTGATGCACCGCTTCCCTGGGGAAATGAAGGGTGAGGCGACGCTTCACGGGGACACCGCCGGCGCTGGCAGAGTGCCTCCAGCCTGACCGATGCCGGCCCGTTTCACCATGAGCAGCAGCGCCCCTGAGAGCGGCCCGGGCCAGCGGGAGCGGCTGATCCTGCTGGCGCTGGCGGCGGTGCTGGCGGCGGCGGTGCTCTGGTGGCGGGGCGGCCTGCAGCCCCAGGCACCGCTGGAGGCCCTGGCCCGCCGCTCGCCCGACCTCAACACCGCCTTGAGCAGCGGCCGTCCCTCGATCGTCGAGTTCTACGCCGACTGGTGCGAGGCCTGCCGCGCGATGGCGCCGGCGATGGAGGCGCTGGAACGCCAGCACCGGGAGCAGCTCAACGTGGTGATGCTCAACGTCGACAATCCGCGCTGGCTGCCGGAGATTGAGCGCTATGAGGTGAACGGCATCCCGCAGCTGGAACTGTTCAACGGCGCCGGCCAGGCGGTGGGCCGCTCGATCGGCGCCCGCAGCGCCGCGGACCTGCAGGCCCTGGCGACGGCACTGCTGAGCGACCAGCCGCTGCCGGCCCTGGCGGGGGTGGGAGCGGTGAGCAGCCTGCCGGAGGAGCCGAACGCTGCCACGATGGCCGCACCGCGCAGCCACGGCTGACCCAACGCGGCCGCCGCAGGGACACCCCCTGTCCCCCCGTTTCCCGCAGCCTGTTCGCCACCGATGGACCCCCGCTTCCGGGTTGAGCGGATCGCCGCCACCCCCAACCCCCAGCAATGCATCTACGCCGGGATGCATCAGGACTACAGCGAGGGCTTCGTGGCGGCCGATCGCAGCGACTGGCCCGATGAAACCAAAGCGGGCGAGATCTGCGTCAAGCGGCTGCTGGCCGGCGAGCGCGGCCACTACGGCCCCCTCGAGCACGCCCAGATCGTGCTCAACGTGGGCTGGTTTCCCCATTCGGTGATGCAGCAGGCCCGCACCCACCGGGTGGGGGTGAGCTTCGATGTGCAATCGATGCGCTACACGGGCGACCGCATCTGCCGCGCCGCCAACGGCGGGCTGGAGCTGGAGGAGGTGTTCTATCTGCGGCCGGTGGGCCAGTACAGCGACCGCCAGGGCAAGAAATACAGCTACAGCGCCGAGGAGCGCGCCAAGGATCTGCAGCTCTGTCGCCTGGCAGCGGAGCGCTATCGCGACCTGCTGGCCGCCGGCTTCGCCGAGGAGCACGCCCGCGGCATCCTGCCCTTCGATTACCGCCAGCACTTCGTGGTGAGCTTCTCGCTGCGGGCGTTTCTGCACTTTCTCGACCTACGAGCCAAGCTCGATGCCCAGGAGGAGATCCGAGCCCTCTGCGATCTGATGTGGCCCCACCTGCAGGCCTGGGCTCCGGAGATCGCCGCCTGGTATGAGAAAAGCCGGCTGCACAAGGCCCGCCTGGCCCCCTGACCGCCCAGCCCCGCAGCAGACACGGGCTGCGGCGGCGGCTCAGATGCGCGCCAGGGTGACGCGCTCGGGCTGGTGCTGATACTTCCCGGCCCGATCCTGGTAGGTTGTGTCGCAGGGATCGCCCTCAAAGAACAGCAGCTGGCAGATGCCCTCGTTGGCGTAGATACGGCAGTCAGCGCCGGAGGAGTTGCTGAACTCCAGGGTGAGATGCCCCTCCCAGCTGGCCTCCGCCGGCGTGGTATTCACGATGATGCCCAGGCGGGCATAGGTGCTCTTGCCCAGGCAGATCACGGTGATGTTGGGCGGCACCCGCATCTTCTCGAGGGCCACCCCCAGGCCGTAGGAATGGGCCGGCAGGATGAAGTAATCGCCGTCCTCATCGTTGTGCAGCGGCGCCGGCTCGAGGTTGGCGGGATTGAACCGCTTCGGGTTCATCACCGTGCCGGGCACATGGCGGAAGATCAGGAACTCCTGCGGCGACAGGCGCAGGTCGTAGCCGTAGGAGGAGCAGCCGTAGCTGAGCACCGGCTGGGCGGCGTTCTGCGGATCCAGGTGGCGCACCAGCCGCGGCTGAAACGGTTCGAGCATGCCGGCGGCGGCCTGCTCCTTGATCCAGCGGTCGTTCTTGAGCATCGTGAGGCGGCCTAGAGGCCGCGGCGCAGCTGGGTGACCTGATCGGCCATGGCCATCAGTTCCGGCGCCATCGCCGGACCCGTCAGAATGACATCCATCTGGGCGGGGCGCTGACGCAGCACCTCCAGCACCTCCTCCCGCTCGATGTAGCCGAGCTCAACGGCCAGGCCGAGCTCATCGAGCACCATCAGGTCCACCGCCGCCTCCAGCAGGCAGTCGCGGCTGAACTGCCAGATCTGGCGCACGGCCTCGCGCACGCCGGCATCGTGCTGCTCCGCCCGCTCCGCCAGGCAGGCGGGCACCGCCGGCCGCAGCCAGCGCAGGCGACCGCAAAGCCAGGGGCTGGCCGCGACACCCTGATCCACACCGCCCTTGAGGAACTGGGAGACCAGCACGCGGCTGCCAAGGCCAGCGCTGCGCAGGGCCTGGCTGAGCACCGTGGCGAAGCTGCCGCGGAAGGGGGCGGTGTGGATCTGCAGAAGCCCCTCGGGCTGGGCCACCAGGCGCAGGGGCAGGGGGGCGGCCGGCGCTGCGGACGCCGCCGGGGCGGGGCGATGGGCCGGGACCGCCATGGGCTGGCCGTGGCGGCCGGCGGGGAGACTGGCGGTCATGCGGACGCAGCGACACGATCCTGAATGTAGCGGCCAGAGGCCGTTTCACAAGCCGCGCACACCATCCCTGGTGGATACGCCCGTACTACAGGTCTCCTGGGCTGTCAAGGCGATCGCCGCCAACCGCAACCCGACCGGCCGCCCCTCTGACAGCAGCGCAGCCGCCGCCAGAGGGATCAGGGCGGCAAACCGTGCGCATTGCTACATGGAGGCGCCGGCGTGATCCTTAGGTTCCCCGGCACTTGCCAGCCCCGTTCATGGTCGGCGCTACCCGCGGCTTCAGCCGCACCGCCAGCACGCCCAGCACCGGGGCGCCGGGAGCCGTCGGCGGCATCGGCAGCGCCAGCGGTGGCGCCCAGACCCTGCCGGAGGTGATCCGCGACCTCGCCGGCAGCAGCGTCGAGACGATCGAGCGCGGCAAGACGATCTTCTTCCCGGGGGATCCGGCCGAGCGGGTGTATCTGCTGCGCCGCGGCGCGGTGCGGCTGTCGCGCGTCTACGAGAGCGGTGAGGAGATCACCGTGGCCCTGCTGCGGGAGAACAGCCTGTTCGGGGTGCTGTCGCTGCTCACCGGCCAGCGCTCCGACCGCTTCTATCACGCGATCGCCTTCACGCGGGTGGAGCTGATCACGGCGCCGGCCACCTCGGTGCGCAAGGCGATCGAGGAGGACGCCAGCGTGGGTCTGCTGCTGCTGCAGGGCCTCTCCTCCCGCATCCTGCAGACCGAGACGATGATCGAGACCCTCACCCACCGCGACATGAGCTCGCGGCTGGTGAGCTTCCTGCTGGTGCTCTGCCGCGACTTCGGCGTGCCGGGCAACGAGGGCATCACGATCGACCTGCGCCTCTCGCACCAGGCGATCGCCGAGGCGATCGGCTCCACCCGGGTGACGATCACCCGGCTGCTGGGGGATCTGCGCCAGGAGGGGCTGCTGCAGATCGACCGCAAGAAGATCACCGTCTTCGATCCGATCGCCCTGGCCAAGCGCTTCAGCTGATGCCGATCGCCCGCTGCAGGTTGTGGCGGGCGGGAGATACTGAGCCGATTCGCGAGCGTCCGTGTCCGGCTGGCTGCTGATCCTGGCCCTGCTCGTGCTCGGTGGCGTGCTGGCGACCCTGGGCGACCGGCTGGGCAGCCGGGTGGGCAAAGCCCGCCTCAGCCTGTTCAATCTGCGGCCGCGACACACGGCCGTGCTGATCACGGTGCTCACCGGCAGCCTGATCAGCGCCGTGTCGCTGGGGCTGATGCTGCTGGTGAGCGAACGGCTGCGAACCGGCCTGTTCGAACTGGACCGGATCGAGAGCCGCCTGCAGCGCAGCCGCGAGCAGCTGAGCCGCAGCCGGGAGCAATTGCAGCGCAGCCAGAGCGACCTGAACCGCAGCCAGGCGGAGGTGCAGCAGGCGAAACGCGGCCAGCAACGGGTGCAGCGGGAGCTGCAGCAGGCGGAGCAGCGCACCGCCGCCCTGCGCCGCGAACTGGCACCGCTGCAGGCGGAGCGCAGCCGGCTGCTGGCGGAACGGGAGCGACTCAACCAGGAGGTGCAGCGCCGCGATGCGGAGATCCGCAGCACCGAGGCGGAACTGGCCCAGCTCAGCCGGCGCATTGAAGCCGGTGGGCGCGAGCTGAAGCAGCTGGAGGAAAACCTGATCGCCCTGCGACGCGGCGATGTGGTGCTCACCAGCGGCCAGACCCTGGCCAGCGCCAAGGTGAAGCTGCAGCGACCGGAGCAGGCCCGGGAGGTGATCAACGCCCTGCTGCAGCAGGCCAATCTCAACGTCTACCGGCGGGTGCGACCGGGTGAGCGCCCCAGCCGGCAGCTGCTGCTGGTGCCCACCAGCGACATCAAGCGGCTGGAGGAGCTGCTGCGCCGGCCGGGCAGCTGGGTGGTGAGCATCCGCTCCGCCGCCAACGTGCTGCGCGGCGAACAGCAGGTGCTGGCCTTCCCCGATCTGCGGCCGAACAAGCGGGTGGTGCGGGCCGGCGAGGTGCTGGCGGGCACCACGATCGAAAGCGATCTGCGCCAGCCGGAGCAGATCAGTCGGCGCTTGAATCTGCTGCTGGCGGCGGCCTACGTGCGCGCCCAGCGGCAGGGAACCCTGGTGGATGGGCTGCAGTTCGACGCCGCGCGCTTCAACCAGCTGGCGCGCAGCATCGCCGCCCGCCCGCCTGGCCAGATCGTGCAGCTGGAGGCGGTGACGCTGAACGAGGCGGACACGCCCGATCCGATCGCGGTGGACCTGCGCTTGGTGCAGCCATGAGCAGCCCGCTGCTGGCGGGTCTGGATCCCGGCCGCAGCAAATGCGGCCTGGTGCTGGCCGACGCCGCCGCGGGCCGGGTGCTGCAGGCGGCGATCCTGCCGCCCGAGGCCAGCCGCGAGCTGTTGCAG